>NZ_JBHJTK010000012.1:0-168116 GCF_042267665.1 Streptomyces sp. NPDC056224 | reverse complement strand
CGGTCTGGCCGCGCAGAGCGTGGACGATGCGGTGCTCGTCGCGGCCGTGCGCAAGAACCGGCCCGAGCCCGAGACCCTGATCACGGCCCTCGCCCGGCTCCACGTCCACGGTGTCCCCGTCGACTGGGAGGCCTTCTACACCGGCGCCGGCGCCGGCGCCCGCCGCGTCGACCTGCCCACCTACGCCTTCCAGCGCACCCGCTACTGGATCGGCACCGAGGAATACCTCGCCAACTCGTGGATCGGATCCGGCGGCGGCAGCATGGCGACCGCAGGCCTGACCGATGCCGGGCACCCGCTGCTCGGAGCCGTTCTGCCCTCCCCGGACACCGACCTGGTCACGTTCACCGGCCGGCTGTCCGCGAGCACCCACGCCTGGATCGCCGACCACGAGGTCCTGGGGAACGTCCTGCTGCCCGGTACCGGCTTCGTGGAGCTGGCGGTACGCGCCGGCGACCAGGTCGGCTGCGACGTACTGGAGGAGCTGGCGCTGCAGGCGCCGCTGATCCTCCCCGAGCGCGGCGCGGTGACCGTACAGATGGTCGTCGGCGCGGCCGACGCCTCCGGGCGGCGGTCGGTGAGCGTCTACTCGCGCGCCGAGGACCGGCCGGACCTGCCGTGGACCCTGCACGCCGACGGTGTGCTCGCGACGCGCGCCGGAGCACCCGGCTTCGACCTGGCCGCCTGGCCGCCGGCGGGAGCGGAGGAACTGCCCCTGGACGGCGCGTACGAGGGCCTGCGCGAGCGCGGCTTCGGCTACGGCCCGACGTTCCAGGGCCTCAAGGCGGCCTGGCGGCGGGGCGACGTCCTCTACGCCGAGGTCGCCCTGCCGGAGCAGTCGCACGCCGAGGCCGCGGAGTTCGGACTCCACCCCGCTCTCCTGGACGCCGCCATGCACGCGGCGCTGGTGAACGGAACCGGCGGCGACGAGACCGTACTGCCCTTCGTCTGGAAGGACATCACGCTGCACGCGGCGGGAGCCTCCGCCGTACGGGTGAGGATCACGCAGCCCACGCCGGAGAGCCTCTCGCTGCAGGTGGCCGATGCCACGGGCGCTCCGGTCGCCACCGTCGGCGCGGTCGTCGGCCGGCCCGTGTCCACGGAGCAGCTCGACGCGGGCGGAACCGATTCCCTCTTCCGCATCGCCTGGAACCCGCTGCCCGTACCGGCCCCGGCCGGCCCGCAGAGCCTGCCGGAAGGCACGGTCGTCTTCACGTGCGACGTGACGGACGCCGACGTTCCGGCCGCCGTCCACGACCTGGCCGACCGGGCCCTGGCAGCGGTCCAGGAGTGGCTGGCCGAGGAGCGTCCCGAGGGCGCGGTGCTTGCGGTGGTCACGCGGGGTGCGGTGGCCGTCGTGGACGGCGAGCCCGTCGACGTGCGGCAGGCCCCGGTATGGGGCCTGGTGCGGGCTGCGCAGGCGGAGAACCCGGGCCGGTTCGTGCTGATCGACACCGACGGCTCGGTGGACGTGGCACGGGTACTGGCCCTGGGCGAGCCCGAGTCGGCCGTACGCGCCGGCGAGGTGTCGGTACCGCGGCTGGTCCGGGTGCCGGTGGACGAGGGTGCGGAGCCGGCGTGGGACGCGGACGGGACCGTCGTGATCACGGGCGGTACGGGCGGTCTGGGCGCCCTGGTGGCCCGCCACCTGGTGGCCGAGCACGGGGTACGGCACCTGCTGCTCCTGGGCAGGCGGGGCGCGGACGCGCCCGGCGTCGACGACCTCCTCGCGGACCTCACCGGTTCGGGCGCCTCGGTCACCGTCGCCGCGTGCGACGTGGCGGACCGGGACGCGCTCAAGACGGTTCTGGACGGTGTGGATCCGGCGCATCCCCTGACGGGCGTGGTCCACGTGGCCGGTGTCGCGGACAACGGCGTCATCGGGGCTCTGAATCCCGAGCGCATGGACTTCGTGCTGCGTCCGAAGGCGGACGCGGCCTGGCACCTGCACGAGCTGACCCGGGACCTGGACCTGGCGGCGTTCGTCATGTTCTCCTCGGCCGGCGGTCTGGTGCTGGCGGCCGGTCAGGGCAACTACGCGGCCGCCAACGTCTTCCTCGACGCGCTCGCCGCCCACCGCCGCGCGCAGGGCCTGGCGGCCACCGCGATGGCCTTCGGCCTCTGGGGCGTCAACACGGGCATGACCACCATGCTGGACCTGGCCGAGGAGCGCATGGCGGCCCAGGGCCTGCCCGCCCTCTCCCAGTCCGAGGGCCTGGCCCTGTTCAGCCTCTCCCTGCGCTCGGGGCAGCCCGCCCTCGTTCCGCTGCGGATCGACACCAGCGTCCTGCGCGGCCGGGCCGAAGAGCTTCCCGCCCTCCTCCGTGGCCTCGTACGCGTCCCGGTGCGCCGGGCCGCGCAGTCCGCGGACGGCGGGGACGGGCTCCTCGCACGGCTGGCCGGACTGGACGCCGACGGGCAGGCGGCAGCGCTCCTGGACCTCGTACGCGGCCAGGTCGCCGGTGTCCTCGGGCACGCCTCGCCGGACGCGATCGAGCCCGAGCGGGCCTTCAGCGAACTGGGCTTCGACTCGCTGGCCGCCGTGGAGCTGCGCAACCGGCTCGGCTCGGCGACCGGGCTGCGGCTGCCCGCCACGCTGATCTTCGACTACCCGACCGCACAGTCCGTCGCCGCCCACATCGGCGCCGAGGTGGCGGGCCGGGGCCACGCGGCCCCCGTACCCGCCCGCGCCCTGCCCGCCGCCTCCGGCGGAGCGGACGCGGACGACCCGATCGTGATCGTGGGGATGGGCTGCCGCTACCCGGGCGGGGTGACCACCCCGGACGAGCTGTGGGACCTCGTCGCCGGCGGTGTGGACGCCATCGGCGGCTTCCCGGCCGACCGGGGCTGGGACCCGGAGGTCTACGACCCGGAACCGGGCACGCCCGGCCGGACGTACGCGCGTGAAGGCGGATTCCTTTACGACGCGGCCGAGTTCGACCCGGTGTTCTTCGGGATCAGCCCGAACGAGGCGCTGATGATGGACCCGCAGCAGCGGCTGCTGCTGGAGGTGTCCTGGGAGGCGATCGAGCGGGCCGGCATCGACCCGTCCGCGCTCAAGGGCAGCTCGACCGGTGTGTTCGCCGGTGTGATGTACCACGACTACGCCCTGGGCGTGGAGGCCGCGGCCAGCAGCGGCGGCAGCCTCGTCTCCGGCCGTACGTCGTACACGCTCGGCCTCGAAGGCCCTTCGGTCACCGTGGACACGGCGTGCTCGTCCTCGCTGGTCGCGCTGCACATGGCGGCGCAGGCGCTGAGGTCCGGGGAGTGCTCCCTCGCCCTGGCCGGCGGCGTCGCCGTCATGGGCACGCCGGGCATGTTCGTCGAGTTCAGCCGGCAGCGCGGCCTCGCCCCCGACGGCCGGTCCAAGTCCTTCGCAGCCTCGGCTGACGGTGTCGCCTGGGGTGAGGGCGCGGGCGTCCTGCTGCTGGAGCGGCTCTCCGACGCCCGGCGCAACGGCCACCCGGTGGTCGCCGTCGTCCGCGGGTCCGCCTTGAACCAGGACGGTGCGTCGAACGGTCTGACCGCGCCGAACGGGCCTTCGCAGCAGCGGGTGATCCGCCAGGCGCTGGCCAACGCGGGCCTGTCGGCGGCCGAGGTCGACGCGGTGGAAGCGCACGGCACAGGCACGACGCTGGGCGACCCGATCGAGGCGCAGGCGCTGCTGGCCACGTACGGTCAGGACCGTCCCGAGGGCCAGCCCCTCTACCTGGGCTCCATCAAGTCCAACATGGGCCACACCCAGGCGTCCGCGGGTGTCGCGGGCATCATCAAGATGGTCATGGCCATGCGCCACGGCACGCTGCCGAAGACCCTGCACGTGGACGCGCCGTCCGACCAGGTGGACTGGGCGGCGGGGAGCGTGGAGCTGCTCACCGAGGCCCGGGAATGGCAGACCACGGACCGGCCCCGCCGGGCCGCCGTCTCCTCCTTCGGCATCAGCGGGACGAACGCCCACGTCATCGTCGAGGAGGCGCCGGAAGGTGCCGGGGCGAAGGTTGCACGGACCGAACTCCCCGCCCTGCCCTGGGTGTTGTCGGCCAAGACCCCGCAGGCCCTGGCCGCCCAGGCCGAGCGCCTGCTGGAGCGGGTCACGGACGGGCCGGAGAACGACCCGGCCGACATCGGCCTCTCGCTGGTCTCCTCGCGCACCGCGTTCGCCCACCGGGCGGTGGTCGTGGGCACGGAGCGCTCGGAGCTGCTGCGCGGCCTGACCGCGCTGGCCCAGGGCCGCAACGCACCCGCAGTGGTCCGGGACCTGGCGCGCCGCTCCGGAAGGACGGCGTTCCTGTTCACGGGGCAGGGTGCGCAGCGGTTGGGGATGGGGCGGGAGTTGTATGCCGCTTTCCCGGTGTTCGCGGAGGCTTTCGACGCGGTGTGCGCGGAGATCGACCCGCATCTGGGCCGCTCGCTGTGTGAGGTGGTGTGGGGTGACGACGCGGAGGCGCTGAATGCGACCGCGGTCACCCAGCCGGCGTTGTTCGCGCTTGAGGTGGCGTTGTTCCGGCTGGTCGAGGCGTGGGGTGTGAAGCCCGATGTGGTGGCCGGTCACTCGATCGGTGAGCTGGCGGCCGCGCATGTCGCGGGGGTGCTGTCGCTGGCCGACGCGGCCCGGCTGGTGGTGGCGCGTGGCCGTCTGATGCAGGAGCTTCCGGCGGGTGGCGCGATGCTGGCCGTGCAGGCGACTGAGGCGGAGGTGCTGCCGCTGCTGACCGACGGTGTCGGGGTCGCGGCGGTCAACGGGCCTGAGTCGGTGGTGGTTTCGGGTGCCGAGGCCGGGGTGCTGGCCGTGGGTGAGCATTTCGCGGCGGTGGGTCGCAAGACGAGTCGTCTGTCGGTGTCGCACGCGTTCCATTCGTCGCTGATGGATCCGATGCTGGAGGAGTTCCGGGCCGTCGCGCGGGAGCTGACGTACGGCGAGCCGCGGATCGCGGCCGTCTCGACGGTGACGGGCGACCGCACCGGCGCCGCCTGGCAGTCGCCCGAGTACTGGGTGGGTCAGGTGCGGGAGGCGGTCCGGTTCGCCGACGCCGTCCGCACGCTGGAACAGGAAGGCGTCACCCGCTTCCTGGAGGTCGGACCCGACGGTGTGCTCACCGGTCTCGCCCAGCAGGTACTCGACTCCGAGCAGGCCGTCTCGGCGGCCGCTCTGCGCAAGGACCGCACGGAGCCCGATTCGCTCGTCACCGCCCTCGCGCAGCTGCACGTGGCCGGCGTACGCGTCGACTGGGAGGCGTACTACGCGGGGACCGGCGCCCAGCGCGTCGACCTGCCGACCTACCCCTTCCAGCGCACCCGCTACTGGGTCGAGGCCGCCAAGCCCGCCACCGATGCCGTCGCCGTCGGCCAGGACGCCCTCGACCACCCGCTCCTCGCGGCCGTCCTGCCGTCCCCCGACTCCGACACGGTGTCCTTCACGGCCAGGATCTCGCTGGACGCCCAGCCGTGGGTGGCCGACCACGCCGTCCACGGCAGCGTCCTGCTCCCCGGCACGGGCTTCGTGGAGCTCGCGCTGCAGGCCGGCGACCACGTCGGCTGCGGCCTCCTGGAAGAGCTCACCCTCCAGGCCCCGCTCGTGCTGCCCGAGCGCGGAGGCGTCGCCGTGCAGGTCGTCGTCGGCGAACCCGATGCCCGGGCCCGGCGTACCGTGCAGGTCTACTCGCGCCCGGAGAACCGGCCCGACGAACCGTGGACCCGGCACGCCGACGGCTTCCTCGCCCCCGGCGCCACCGGGCCCGGCGACGGCCTCACCGCGTGGCCGCCCACCGGCGCGGCCGAGCTGGACGCCGCCGAACTGTACGACCGGCTCCAGGAACGCGGGTTCGGCTACGGCCCGGTCTTCCAGGGCCTGACCGCCGCCTGGCGGCTCGACGACGCCCTGTACGCCGAGATCGAGCTGCCCGAGCAGGCGCACGCCGACGCCGGACGGTTCGGACTCCACCCGGCGCTGCTCGACGCCTCGATGCACGCGCTCGGCTTCGGCGGGCTCGGCGCCGAGGAGGACGAGGGGGTCGCGCTGCTCCCCTTCTCGTGGGCGGGCGTCACCCTGCACGCCGCGTCCGCGACCGCCGTACGGGTCCGCCTCGCGCCCGTCGAGGGGCAGCGCAACGCCGTACGCATCGACCTCGCCGACCCGGCCGGGGAGCCGGTGGCCTCGGTGGCCGCTCTGCAACTGCGCCCGGTCGCCGCCGCGCAGCTGTCCACCGGCGGCTTCCGCGACGCGCTCCTGTCCGTCGAATGGCAGCCGGTCGGCGGCGGATCCGGACCGCGCGGAGCATGGACGGTCGCGGGCCCCGGCCTGGAGATCGCCGGTGTTCCGGTGACCACCGGCCTGGACGCGCTGGGCGCGTCGGCCGCGGAGGGCACCGACGTGCCGGACACCGTGCTGCTGCCGGTCCTCGCGACCGGGCCCGGCGCGGGCCGTGAGGAAGAGGTCCCCGCCGGGGTCCGCACCGCGGTCGGCGCGGCGCTCGCCGCCGTACAGCACTGGCTGGCCGAGCCCGCGTTCGCGCAGTCGCGGCTGGTCCTGGTCACCCGGGCCGCGGCTGCCGTGGCCGACGGCGACCCGGTCGACGTACGGCAGGCCCCCGTCTGGGGGCTGGTGCGGGCCGCGCAGGCCGAGAACCCCGGCCGGTTCGTCCTGCTCGACCTGGAGGAGGCCGAGGTGTCCCCGAAGGCGCTGGCCACCGCCCTCGCCTCGGGTGAGCCCGAGCTCGCGGTCCGGCGCGGCAAGGTCCTCGCGCCGCGCCTCACCCGGTCCGCGGCGGCGGGCGGCGACACGCCCTGGGACAGCGAGGGAACCGTCCTGATCACCGGCGGCACGGGAGGCCTGGGGGCGCTCGTCGCCAAGCACCTCGTGACCGCGCACGGAGTACGCCACCTGCTGCTGACCAGCCGGCGGGGGCCGGGCGCGCCCGGCGCGGCGGGGCTCCGCGAGGAACTGTCCGCGCTCGGAGCCCAGGTGGACATCGCCGCCTGCGACGTGTCCGACCGGGCCGCCGTGGCCGCCCTGATCGACGGCATCGACCCGGCGCATCCGCTGCGCGGGATCGTCCACGCCGCCGGTGTGGCGCACAACGGCCTGGTCGGGGCGCTCACCCCGGAGCAGGTGGACACCGTACTGTCCGCCAAGGCGGACGCGGCCTGGCACCTGCACGAACTGACGGCCGGTCACGAACTGTCCGCGTTCGCGCTGTTCTCCTCGGCCGGCGGCCTGGTCATGGCCGCCGGACAGGGCAACTACGCGGCGGCGAACGTCTTCCTCGACGCGCTCGCGGCCCACCGCCGCTCGCAGGGGCTCGCGGCCACCTCGATGGCCTTCGGCCTGTGGGACACCGAGACCGGGCTGAGCCAGTGGCTCGGCGAGGCCGACCTCCAGCGGATGCGGCGCAGCGGAACGCCCGCACTGTCCGAGGAGGAGGGCCTGTGGCTCTTCGACGCGGCCGTCGCGGCCGACGCCCCCGCCCTCGTGCCGCTGCGGGTGGACCTGGGCGCCCTGCGGGCCCGTACCGACGAGGTGCCCGCGCTGCTGCGCGGCCTGGCACCCGCCGCGCGGCGCCGGGCCGGAGCCGCTGCCGGAGCCGCCGAAGCGGGCGCGCTGCGCGAGAAGGTCCGCGCGCTCGGCGGCGCCGAGCGCGAGAAGGCCGTGCTCGAAGCGGTGCTCACCCACGCGGCCGAGGTCCTCGGACATGCCGACGCGAGCGCCGTCGACGCCGAAGCGGGCTTCCTGGAAGCCGGATTCGACTCGCTGACGGCGGTCGAACTGCGCAACCGGCTGAACGCGTCGTCCGGCCTGTCCCTGCCGGCCATGGTGGTCTTCGACAGCAAGAACCCGCTGGCCCTGGCCCGGGTGGTCGCCGAGCGGCTGGGCGCCCCCGGTGAGGCCGGGCAGGCCGACGCGCCGGCGGGGCACGCCGACGAGCGGCTCGACGACACGCTGTACGGGCTGTTCCTCGACGCGATCATGTCGGGGAACATCCAGCCCGGCCTGGCGATGCTGCGTTCCGTGGCCGCGCTGCGGCCCGCCTTCGGCTCGGCGGCCGACCTGGCGGAACTGCCCGAGGCGGTGTCCTACGGAGCACGTACCCGGGCTCCGGGCGAGGACGCGAAGGCGCCCCGGCTGATCTGCCTCAGCACGCCGACCGTGGCGGGCGGCGTGCACCAGCACGCGAGGCTCGCGGCCAGGCTCTCGATGCCCGTGTCCGGCATCCCCACCCCCGGGTTCGGGCGCGGGGAGGCGCTGCCGGAGTCGTTCGACGCGGCGGTGGACGTCCTCGCCGAAGCCGTACTGCGCACCGCGGGCGGGGAACCGTTCGCCCTGCTCGGCTTCTCCTCGGGCGGCCTGCTCGCCCACGCCACCGCGGCCCGTCTGGAACGGGTCCACGGGGTACGGCCCGCCGGGCTGGTCCTGCTGGACACCTACTACATGGGCGAGACCAACGACGCGATCTTCGACCAGATGGCCTTCGCCGTCCCCGGCAAGGCGGCCACGCTGGGCAACTTCAGCAGCGCCGAACTCTCCGCGATGGGGCGGTACGTGGAGCTCCTGCCGCAGTTCCGGCAGGACGACATGGAGGCGCCGGTGCTCTTCGTGCGGGCGGGGGACCTGTTCGAGATGGGGGAGGGCGCGCAGATCGAGCCCGACACCGACTGGCAGGCCGACTGGGAGGGCGCGGACACCGTGGCGACCGTCCCCGGCACGCACTTCACCATCGCCGAGCAGCACGTCGACACGACGGCCCCCGTCATCGACCGCTGGCTGACGGACCTCAAGGAGCGGATCTCCTGATGAGCCGGACGACGACGACCGAACAGCGCCAGACGACCGAACCGCACGAGACGACCGAACCGCACGAGACGACGAGAGGTGGCACTTCGGTGAGCCTGAGCACGGTACGCCCGGCGGCAGGAGCGGCGGCGGTCCACGCACCGGCGACACTCCTCCACGAGTTCATGCTGGCGGCGGCCCGGACCGCACCGGACAGCCCGGCCGTCTGGGAGGCCGGCCCCGACGGCTCCGCACGCGTCCTGACCTACCGGCAGCTGGAGCGCAGGGCACACGACTACGCGCTCACCCTGGACTCGCTCGGCCTCGACATCGGCGACCGGGTGATCCTGGAGTCGGACAACTCCGCCGCCGCGGTGGCCGTGCTCCTCGCCTGCTCGATGCTCGGGCTCACCTTCATCCCGGTGAGCCCGGAGGTGCCCACCCCGCGGCTGCTGGCCATCGCCGCCACCGCGGAACCCGCCCTGCACCTCCAGACGGCGGACGGCAAGCGCGAGGAGGTCCCGGAGTCCATCGGCACGGCCCGGTTCGGCCCGGACGGGATCACCGTGGAGCGGGCCCCCGCGCCGCGCACCCGGCACCGGCGCGAGGCGGTCGGCACGGACGCCGCGTACATGATCTTCACCTCGGGGACCACCGGTCGCCCCAAGGGCGTGGTCATGAGCCACCGCGGAGTGCTCTCCTTCTACCGGGGCATGCTCCAGCACTCCATCGTCACGGCCGAGGACCGGCTCGCCACCACCTCGCCGCTCCAGTTCGACTTCGCGCTGCTGGACATCGGGCTCGCGCTCGGCTCGGGTGCGCAGCTGATCCCCGTACCGCGGGAGCTGATGCACTGGCCGCGCAGGCTGCTGCGCTTCCTCACCGAGACCGGCGCCACGCAGGTGGACGGCGTGCCGTCCATCTGGCGGCCCGTGCTGCGCCACGAGGCCAAGGGGCTGGCCACGCTGGCCGGTCAGCTGCGCGGGGTGCTCTTCTCGGGCGAGGCCTTCCCGCTGCCGGAACTGCGGCAGCTGCAGAACCTGTTGCCGCAGACCCGGGTGGTGAACTGCTTCGGCCCCACCGAGGCGATGGCCTTCTCCCTCACCGACGTGCCGAACCCGCTGCCCGAGGGCGTGGACAAGCTGTCCATCGGATTCGCCTACCCCGGCGCCGAGATGCTGCTGATCGACGAGGACGGCCGGCCCGTCGAGGAGCCGGGAGCGGTGGGCGAGATCCACCTGCGCGGACCGTCGCTCTTCACCGGCTACTGGGACGACCCGGAAGCCACCCGGGCCGTGCTCGTGCCCGATCCGCTCAACCCCAGGTCCGGCCAACTCGTCTACAAGTCGAATGACTTGGCATACCGCGGCGAGAGTGGTGAGCTGTACTTCGTCGGCCGGTCCGACCTCCAGGTGAAGATCCGCGGCAACCGGGTCGAGCTGGGGGAGATCGAGCGCCGGCTCCTGGAGTTCCCGGGCGTCGAAGCGGCCGCGGCGGTGGTGCGTCCGCGGCAGGGCGACGACCCCGAGCTGTACGCGTACGTCGTCCCGGCCCGCGGGTTCACCGCCGACCCCCTCGTGATCAGCGCGTTCTGCAAGCAGACACTGCCCGAGTACATGGTTCCGCGGAAGGTCGGCCTGATCCCGGGCCTGCCGCTCACCCCCAACGGCAAGACCGACCGCAGGGCCCTGGCGGCACGCGCCGCCGAGGAGGCCTGACCCCCGCTCCGCCCCGACGCCCCCCGCCCCCGCCCTCCGAGGTCCCCCGACGCTCCCCGGACCCCCCTGTCCGGACCCCCCTGCCTCCGGACCCCCCTGTCCGGACCCCCCTGTCCGGACCCCTGTTTCGACCCCTGTCCTGACCCCTGTTCGCGTCCGGACGCTCCCCCCACATCCCAGCCTTCCGTTCACTGGTACGTACGCCCCGTCCCGACAGCATTGGACAGCCCCCATGACCAGCTCCCTGAGCGAGAACGACAACACCGGACCGGAGGGCAAAGCGGGCCGCAAGGAATGGATCGCCCTCGGCGTTCTCCTCCTGCCCGTGCTGCTCGTCTCCATGGACCTGACGGTCCTCTACTTCGCGATCCCCTCCATCAGCGAGGACCTGAAGCCGTCCGGCAGCGAGCAGCTGTGGATGATCGACATCTACGGCTTCGTCCTCTCCGGAGTCCTGCTCACCATGGGCGCGCTCGGCGACCGCATCGGCCGCCGCCGCCTCCTGCTGATCGGTGCCGTGGTCTTCGGCGGCGGCTCCCTGCTCGCCGCCTACGCCTCCAACCCCGAGATGATCATCATCGCCCGGGCCCTGCAGGGCATCGGCGGCGCGACCCTCATGCCCTCCACCCTGGCGCTGATCCGCAACCTGTTCCGCGACCAGACCCAGCGACGCACCGCCGTCGCCGTGTGGTCCACCGGCATGGCCGCCGGCGCGGCCCTGGGCCCCGTGGTCAGCGGCGCCCTCCTCACCGGCTTCTGGTGGGGCTCGGTCTTCCTCATCAACGTCCCCGTGATGCTGCTCCTGCTGGTGACGGCGCCGTTCCTGCTGCCCGAGTTCAAGGACGCCGCGGCCGGGAAGTTCGACCTGATCAGCGCCGCTCTCTCGCTCGCCATCGTGCTGCCGGTCATCTACGGCTTCAAGAAGATCGCCGTGGACGGCTTCTCCGTCACCCACGTCGTCGCCATCGTGGTCGGCCTCGCCATCGTCCCGCTGTTCCTGCGGCGCCAGCGCACCAGCTCCGACCCGATGATCGACATCTCGCTGTTCCGCAACCGCGCGTTCGGCGCCTCGGTGACCGTCAACATGCTGGCCTGCTTCACCCTCGTCGGCTACTCGCTCTTCAGCACCCAGTACATGCAGTCGGTCCTCGGCATGACCGCGCTGAAGTCCGCGCTGTGGACCATCCCCGGCACCCTCGCCGTGGGCGCCGTCGTCCCCGTCGCCACCGTGCTCGTGCGTACCGTCAAGCCCGCCCACATCATCGGCGCCGGGTTCACCATCGCCACCCTCGCCCTCCTGATGCTCACCCAGGTGCCCGCCGAGGACGGCCTGGTCCTGATCCTCATCGGCATCATCGCGCTCGCCGTCGGGCTCACCCCGGTCCTCACCCTGGTCACCGAGCTCGTCGTGGGCCAGGTGCCCCCGGAGCGCGCCGGTACCGCCTCCGCCCTGCTCCAGACCGGCCAGGAGCTCGGCGGCGCCCTCGGCGTCGCCGTCCTGGGCAGCATCGGTGCGGCCGTCTACCGCAACAGCTCCGAACTGGACGCCCCGGCCGGGGTGCCCGCCGAGGCGCTGGACCCGGCCCGCGAGACCATCGGCGGCGCCCTGGCGACCGCCGGCAAGCTCTCGGGCGAGGCCTCGACCCACCTGATCGAGGCGGCCCGCGCCGCGTTCACGACCGAGGTGCACGCCGCCTCGGTGGCCGGCGCCGTCGTCATGGCCGGCGCCGCCGTCTTCGCCCTGATCGGGCTGCGCGCCGTCCAGACCGACAACCAGCGGGCCGCGGAACTGGCCGCCCAGGCCGCCCCGGCGGAGCGGGCCGGCCAGCCGGGCGCGGGCACGGCGTAAGGCGCAGGCCCCCCACATCCCCGACAGGCCCTGCTGCCACAGGGCCCACCGACAGCCGCCCAGGACCTGAACCCCCGCCGGTCCTGGGCGGCTTCGCCATGCCCGGGGACCGTCCGGGACCCCCTCCCCGGCCGCCGCGCCGCAGGGGCCGCCGTAAGGGTAGGGCTGGGGTCCGATCTGGGGTCCGGTGGCCGATTCCCCTCCCTAGCATCGAACCGCATTCGAGCAGAAGCTCGGAACTGCCAGGCACCAGGCTGGAGGAATATCCGCATGTCCCTGCTGGCAACCGATTCTGTCGAGACGGCACGGTTCCGCGCGTACGGGCCGCGGCAGCTCGACGAGATCGCCGACCGCCACGGCCTGCCCGCCGACATACGGGAGACCGTCCGGCTCGTGTCGATGGTGCTGCCCTTCCGGGTCAACGAGTACGTCCTGTCGCAGCTGATCGACTGGAACCGCATCCCGGACGACCCGATGTTCCAACTGGTATTCCCCCAGAAGGGGATGCTGACCGAGCAGAACGAGCGGGACCTGGCCACCCTGTCCGCGGACCCCGCCTCGAAGATCGCCCTGCGGACCCTCGTCCAGCAGATCCGCGGCCGGCTCAACCCGCACCCGTCCGGCCAGAAGGAGCTCAACGTCCCCACTCAGGAGGGCGCCGAGATCGCCGGGCTCCAGCACAAGTACCGCGAGACGGTCCTGTACTTCCCGAGCCAGGGCCAGACCTGCCACTCGTACTGCACCTACTGCTTCCGCTGGGCCCAGTTCGTCGGGGACGCGGACCTGCGCTTCGCGGCGCCCGACCCCAGCGGCCTCATCTCCTACCTCGGCTCGCACCCCGACGTCACCGACGTGCTGGTGACCGGCGGCGACCCGATGGTGATGTCCACCGAGCGGCTGCGCTCCCACCTGGAGCCGCTGCTGGGCGTGGACACCGTACGGACCATCAGGATCGGCACGAAGTCCGTCGCCTACTGGCCGCAGCGGTTCGTCTCCGACCCGGACGCCGACGACGTGCTGCGCCTCTTCGAGAAGGTCGTCGCCTCGGGCCGCAACCTCGCCGTCATGGCGCACTTCAGCCACCCCCGGGAGCTCGGCACGGACCTGGCGCAGCGGGCGATCGCCCGGATCAGGTCCACCGGCGCCCTCGTCTACTGCCAGGCGCCGCTGATCGCCCGCGTCAACGACGACCCCGACGTGTGGAGCCGGATGTGGCGGGCCGAACTCGCCGCCGGATCGGTCCCGTACTACATGTTCGTGGAGCGCGACACCGGCCCGTACGACTACTTCCGGGTGCCGCTCGCCCGGGCGGCCGAGATCTTCCAGGCGGCCTACCGCACCCTCCCCGGCCTCGCCCGGACGGTCCGCGGCCCGGTGATGTCCGCGACCCCCGGCAAGGTGGCCGTGGACGGCGTCGTCGAGAACGCCGAGGGCCGGTTCTTCCAGCTGCAGATGGTCCAGGCCCGCGATCCCTCCCTGGTGGGCCGGCCCTTCCTGGCGCACTTCGACCCCGAGGCGGCCTGGCTGGACGAACTGCGGCTCGACCGCACCGTACCGGCCGACATCGCCCGCGCGATCGCGGGACCGGCGTGGCAGGGCGAGAAGGAGCTCTTCGGGACCAAGGCGGCCGCGCCGGTGGGGAGCCCCGCATGAGCGACATGCGGATGTCACCGAACCTGGCCCTCAACCAGCTGGTGGCACAGCGCCAGGCGGCCGGCGAGCCGCTGATCCACCTCGGCTTCGGGGAGTCCAGACTGCCCGCGTTCGCGCCGCTGGTGGAACGGCTCGCCGCCGGGGCGACCCGCAACGCCTACGGTCCGGTGGCCGGCTCGCCCGCGGTCCGGGGCGCCGCCGCGGGGTACTTCAACCGCCGCCGCATCCCCACCGACGCCGACCAGATCGTGGTCGCCCCGGGCAGCAAACCGCTGCTGATGGCCCTCAACCTGGCCGTCCCCGGTGACGTGCTGCTGCCCCGCCCCGCGTGGAACACCTACGCCCCGCAGGCACGGCTCGCCGGCAAGCACCCGATCGCCGTCCCGATCCCCGAGGAGTGCGGCGGGGTACCGGACCCGGACGCCCTGCGCGAGTGCATCACCGCGGCGCGGGTGCTCGGCCGCGACCCGCGCATCATGGTGCTGACGCTGCCGGACAACCCGACCGGCACCCTGGCGTCGCCCCCGCTCATCCGCGAACTGTGCGCGATCGCCCAGGAGGAGGGGCTGCTGATCGTCTCGGACGAGATCTACCGGGACGTGGTGCACGACCCGGCCACCGAGTTCCTCAGCCCCGCCGAAGTGGCCCCCGAGTGCACGGTCATCGCGACCGGCCTGAGCAAGAGCCTCGCCCTGGGCGGCTGGCGCATCGGCGTGGCCCGCTTCCCGCAGGGCCCCTGGGGCGAGTGGATCCGTACCGGAGTGGTCTCCGTGGCCAGCGAGGTCTGGTCGACGCTGGCCGGGCCGATGCAGGAGGTGGCCGAGTACGCCTTCAGCGAGCCGCAGGACGTCCGCGACAGGCTCCGGGCCAGCGCCCGGCTGCACGGGGTCGTCGCCCGCGAGGTCCACCGCATCACCGTCGAGGCGGGCGCCCGCTGCCGGCCGCCGACCGGGGCCTTCTACGTCTACCCCGACTTCGAACCGGTCCGCGAGGAACTGGCGAAGTACGAGGTGACCGACTCTCCGACGCTGGCCCGGCGGATGCTGGACCTCGGGATCGTGGTGCTCGCCGGACACCTGCTCGGCGACGAGGGGGACGCCCTGCGGTTCAAGTGCGCCACCAGCATGCTGTACGGCGAGACGGCGGAGCAGCAGCAGCTCTCGCTCGACGCGCGGGACCCGCTCGCGCTGCCGCACGTCCGCTCGAATCTCGACAGGATCGAGGAGAGCTTTCAGCGGCTGGTTCCCTGACCTTTTTTTCCTGTCGCGGAAAGAGAAACGGCCCGACTCGGATGTCACATCCTCGTCGGGCCGGTCGGTGGACCGATTTTCTCACGCAGCGGATTCGGTTTCGGTGATCAGGGTCTTCCAGAGGACGTCCGGGCTCGCGAAATTCTCCAGTTTCAGCGCGTCGTCCAGGAAGCGGACGTCGTAGGCGCCTTCCAGAGCAGCGAGCAGTTCGACCGTACCCATGGAGTCAAGCCCCAGGTCGCGGAGTTGTGCGTCCCCGGTCAGTTTCTCGTCGGGGGAGAGATAGGGCAGGAACGGGCGAATGACGGCCTCGAAAGCGTCATCCCAGGTGTGATTCGTGAGTTCTGGCATACGGGAATGATGCGGGCGCCCGCCGATGGCTGTCAATGCGTCCCGGAAATGCGCCCGGAAAGCGTCCGGAAAAGAGCTTGCCGGTAATTCTGGCGAGGAGGAGCAGGAATGGAACCATTGGCGCGGACCGCGCTGCACGCACGTTTTCTGCGCGGTCTGGAACGTTCACCGCGCGGGGTGGCGGTGCGCGTCGGGAAGGAGACCGTCGACTACACGACGGCCCACGAACTGGCCCTGTCCTGGGCGGGCGCGCTGCTCACCGCCCCCGGCGGCCCGCCGAAGGCGGTCGGCATCCTGGCGGGCCGCAGCGTGACCTCGTACGTCGCCGTCCTGGCGAGCCTGTACGCGGGACTCACCGCGGTGCCGGTCCTGGCCGACTTCCCGCCCGGCAAGATCGCCTCGATGCTCGCGTCGGCGGAGGTCTCCGCCCTCGTCGTCGACGAGGAGGGCGCGGCCCTGCTCCGGGACCGGGACGGCCTCGCCACCGGTCTCGCGTCGCGGCTCGGCGGCCTCCCGGTGCTCGCGCCGGACCTCGGCCGCGAGGAGGCCGAGGCGCTGGCCGCCGGTGGACAGCGGCCCCTGTTCGCCGCCCCGGAGACCGCACTCGCACAGCCGCGGTCCGCCGCTCCCGACGACGTGGCCTACATCCTCTTCACCTCCGGTTCCACCGGCCGGCCCAAGGGCGTACGGCTCACGCACGGCAACACGGCGCACTACTTCGCGCTGATGGACGCCTGGTACGACTTCACCCCGGACGACGTCTTCTCCCAGGCCGCCAACCTCAACTGGGACTCCGCGGTCTCGGACCTGTGGTGCGCCTGGGCGGCGGGCGCCCCGCTGGTCTCGGTCTCCCCCCACGCCTACCGCGACCTGCCCGCCTTCGTCGCCGAGCACGGCATCACCGTCTGGTTCTCGGCCCCCAGCGTGATCTCGCTGTCCCGCCGCACCGGCCGCCTGGTACCGGGCAGCATGCCCTCGCTGCGCTGGACGTACTTCGGCGGCGAGGCGCTCCAGTTCCAGGACACCGACGCCTGGCAGCAGGCCGCCCCCCACTCCGCGGTGATCAACGTCTACGGCCCGACCGAGATGACCATCACCACGCACCGCCACACCTGGTCCCCGCAGGAGTCGACCCGGCTCGGCGTCAACGGGGTCGTACCGCTCGGCCTGCTCCACGACGGCCACGCGGAACTGCTCCTGGACGAAGAGGGCGCCCCGGCGGCGGACGAGGGCGAACTGTGGCTTTCCGGACCGCAGTTGTCGGCCGGCTACCTGGACCCCGAGGACGGAGCCGGCAAGTACCTGGAGCAGGACGGCGTCCGGTGGTACCGCACCGGTGACCGGGTCCGCCGGCTCGCCGGAGGCGAACTGGTCTACCTGGGCCGTACGGACTCCCAGGTGCAGGTGCAGGGCTACCGGGTGGAACTGGCCGAGGTGGAACACGCGCTGCGCGCCGGCACCCCGGTGACCGACGCCGTGGTCGTCGGCGTCCCCGTGGCCAACAGCACCGAACTGGTCGCCTTCTACCTCGGCGGGCAGCGCTCGCCCCAGGAGTTCCACCGCGACCTGGCCGGGCTGCTGCCCGCCCAGCTGATCCCGCGCCACTACCACCGGCTGGACGAGTTCCCGCTGAACACCAACAAGAAGACCGACCGGCTGGAGCTCACCGCACGCGCTGCCGCACTGCACGGCACCCGCGTCGCGGTGGCCGCCGGCTGATCCCCGAACCCCATCACAGCACGAAAGAGGAAGTCCCATGCGCACAAGATCCCGGTCCCGGCAGGGAGCGGTCCGCAGATTCGCGCTCCTCGCCGTAGCCGCACTGACCGCCACGCTGTTGACCGGACCGGCCACCAGCGCGGCCTCGCCGCCGTCCTCCTGGCCGACGGGCGGCCACGACATCCGCAACAGCCGCACCAACCCGCAGGAAACGACGATCGGCAAGGACAACGTCGGCCGTCTCAAGGCCAAGTGGACGTACGCCACCCACGGCGACGTGTCGGCCACCCCGGCCGTGGTCGGCGGAGCCGTGTACTTCCCCGACTGGGGCGGCTACCTGCACAAGGTGGAGGCCAAGACCGGCCGTCCGATCTGGTCGCGCAAGGTGTCCGACTACACCGGTGACCCGGGCTCCGTCTCCCGGTCCAGCCCCACCCTCGTCGGCGGCAAGCTCTACATAGCCGACTGGAACAAGGCCGTCCTGATGTCGGTCGACGCCGCCACCGGCAACCTGGTGTGGAAGCGGGAGATCGACACCCAGTACAAGGCGGTGCTGACCCAGTCGCCCGTCGTGCACGACGGCGTGATCTACCAGGGGGTCTCCTCCCGCGAGTCCGAGGGCGCCCTCGACCCGGCCTACCCCTGCTGCACCTTCCGCGGCAGCGTGAACGCCATCGACGCCGCCACCGGCAACCTCCTGTGGCGCCAGTACACGACCCCCGACAACGGGGGCAAGACCGGCGGCTACAGCGGGGTGGCCGTCTGGGGCACCCCGGCGCTGGACCCGTCGACCAACACGGTGTACTTCACCACCGGCAACAACTACACCGTCCCGCAGTCCGTCAGCGACTGCCAGACGGCCGGCCACACCCCTGCCGAGTGCTACGCCCCGGACAACTACGTGGACACGGTGCTGGCCCTCGACATGACGACCGGCCGCATCAAGTGGAACACCGGCGCCAAGCGCTTCGACGCCTGGAACACCGGCTGCATCCCCGGGTTCCCGCCCAACAACTGCCCGCCGAACCCCGGTTACGACTACGACTTCGGCGACGGCGCCCACCTGTTCACCATCAAGGGCCCCAACGGCTGCCCCCGCAAGGTGATCGGCGCCGGCGAGAAGAGCGGCGAGTACTGGCTGATGGACGCGGCCACCGGCGCCGTGGTCTGGAGCGCTGCGGCCGGCCCCGGCGGCCACATCGGCGGCATCGAATGGGGTACCGCCAACGACGACAAGCGGATCTACATCGCCGAGGCCAACTTCAACAAGCTGCCCTACCAGCTGGCCGACGGCTCCACGACGACCCGCAGCTCGTTCGCGGCGCTCGACCCGCAGACCGGAAAGATCCTGTGGCAGGTCGCGGACCGCACCGACGGCTTCGCCTGGGGCGCCCTGACCGCAGCCAACGGGGTCGTCTTCGGCGGCTCCACCAGCGGCCGCATGTACGCGTTCGACGCGGCGACCGGTGCCTACCTGTGGGACTTCACCGCGCCGTACTCGTCCAACGCGGGCCCCGCGGTGGTCGACGGCACCGTCTACTGGGGCAACGGCTACGCCCGCTTCGCCAACGGCGGCGGAACCACCGGCAGCCTCACCGAGGGCACCTTCTACGCCTTCACGGTGGACGGCAAGTGACGATCCTCGCCCCATAAACTGGGGGCGATTCCCTTCAACTCGCGTGTGCGGGCTTCGGGGCTTCACGCATCCGCCTCCGGCCGTTGGCCGGGACTCGCACCCTGGGGATGCTGCGCGTGCTGTTGATGTCCGAGCCGCCCGTCCGGCGGGCTCGGGCCTCGATCTCGATCGAGGCGTTGTGGTCGGCGTCATCCTCGTGCCCGCAGTGGGTGCAGGCGAACAGCCGGCCGCATCCCTTACGGGATCCGGGATCGACCAGTCCGCAGGCTGCGCAGGTCTGGGAGGTGTGGAACGGCGGCACGGCGACGAGTACGCACCCGTACATCCGGGTCTTGTACTCGAGCTGTCGCCGCCGTTCGCCCGGGGTGTTGTCGAGGACCGAACGGTTGAGGCCAGCCTTCGACCGCACGTTCTTGCCGGGTGCCCCTGTGGTGCCCTTCGCTGAGGTCGTCATGTTCTTCACGCGCAGGTCCTCGATACCGATCAGGCTGTGGCTTTTGGCGAGGTCGGTGGTGAGTTTGTGCGTGAAGTCCCGGCGCCGGTTGGCCCGCTGGGTGGCGAGCTTTGCGATCTGGGCGATGGTGGTACGCAGGCGGCGGCTGTACTTCCCGCCGTTGTGCCTCTTCGCGTAAGTGATTTGGCGGGCCTTGCGTTGCTCCAGGGCTTTGAGTCGCTTGCGTTCGTTAGCGGTGAGCGTCGGCGGCATGAGGCGGGGTGTGGGCTCGGTTGACACGAATGCGGAGGCGGCGACGCCGAAGTCCACCCCGCACACGGGTTCCCCGTTCGGTGGGTCCGGCTTTCGGCCGATGTGTACGCCGAAGGAGATGTGCCAGCCGTTGCCGTCCCGGGAGATGGTGGCGTTGCGGATCGTGCCGCCCATCGCGCGGGAGAGCCGGAAACGTAGCCAGCCGAGCTTGGGTAGGCATACCTCGGCCCACTTGCGGTTCAGCTTGCGTACCTCGACCGCCTGCCCGGGAAGCGGGATCGACAGACGGTGCCCGCGCTTCTTCCGCGCCGGAAACCGGGCCGGATGGTCGGGGTTCCAGAAATTGTCGTACGCCCGGTCCAGCTGACGCAGTATCTGCTGCCCGGCCTGCGCGGGCAGGCCGCCGATCCAGTCCAGCTCACTACGGGCAGCGGTGAGATACTTGCACTGCTCGGCCGAACGTAGCGTGTATCGCCGCTGCTCCCACAGATACACACGCTGTTCCAGAGCCACATTCCACAGAGCGCGCGCAGTGTGGCCCCACCCAGTCAGGATCTGTTCCTGCCCCCGGGTGGGGTACGCACGATACTTGCGCCCCGCGTCTGCCCTCACGCCTCCAATTGTGGCGATGAACGTGGCGCAGATTCGAAAAGACAGAAATTGCGTCTTCACGGGCGCACACTATTGGTTTCGTTACGAAATACCGGCACAAAGTGCTCATTGGTGAGCATCTCAAGTGTGTGGGGGAGGCCGTGAACGGCGAATCGCTGCGGTAGCCGCACACGTGAGAGGGGCCGGTACCCGCTGGGTACCGGCCCTCCCGCCGTCCGTGCGCCGCGTGTGCGGCGGGCCGGGCGGCCCGGCCACGTGTCAGGCCGCCGCCGGCAGCCGCCGGCGCACCGGCCGCATCGCCGACCTAGGCGTCACCGGCACCACCTCGAAGGCGCGCGTCGTGCACGCGACACGGGTGAACAGCCCGTCCTGCCCGGACACGTACAGCCGGCCGACACCGGCCCGCTCCAGCGCGGCCACCACGTCCGGCCACCGCACG
Organism: Streptomyces sp. NPDC056224; assembly: GCF_042267665.1. Lineage (NCBI taxonomy): Bacteria > Bacillati > Actinomycetota > Actinomycetes > Kitasatosporales > Streptomycetaceae > Streptomyces > Streptomyces sp. NPDC056224. Next base: position 147,416 of record NZ_JBHJTK010000012.1, on the reverse strand, counting down.
GTACGCACGAAACCGTCCAGCAGCATCCCGCGCACCCCTTCGCCGGTGGTCACCAACCGGCCGTCCTGGTCCGCGACGACCGGCAGCCGCGGCTCGGACCAGGTCAGACCGTCGAAGATCTCGGCATTCACCCGGTCGCGCAGCCCGCCGAAGAGGTACGAGTGCATCGGCGGCTTCATCGTGTACATCGACATCCCGCCCAGCGAACGGATCCGCCGCTGCAGCCAGTCGAGCACCGACTCGTGGACCGTCAGCATCGTGAAGTCGTGGTCGACGACGCAGGACACGTCGTTCCACTCGCCGCGCTCGTCGAGCTCCTGGCGCAGCAGCGCGACCTTGTCCTGCGGCACCCGCGCGATCGACTGGGTCACCAGGGCGGGGTGCTCCCGCGCGAAGTAGTCCTCCATCGTGTCGGCCAGGCGCGCGGTCATCCGTACGGCATCGGCGAAATCGAGCACTCCGCTGTACACGGCGGCGGCCCGGGCGCCGAAGCTCGGCCCCGTCACGTACGCGGGCGCGAGCTCCAGCCGGTCCGTCGCCCACCGCGCCAGCGCGAGGCAGTTCACCACGAACGAGATCTGCCCGTAGAGCGAGTAGTCGCCCTCGGCCTGCTGGTACCGGTCGGCCAGCGAGAAGCCCAGCACGTCGTCGGCGATCGCGTGCAGCTCCCGCGCGTACGGGTTGACCAGCATGAACCTGGCGACCTCGGAGAAGGCGGTCGGTTGCATACCGGGGAAGACGATCGCCGCTTCCCGCGGTGTCCCGGTGTCGGTGTGAGTGTCCATGGACCGAGGGTCGCCCGCGCCCCCGGGCGCCGAGCACCCCTGCCGCCCCCTAAGGCGGCGCTCGCGCAAGCGCGCCTTAAGGGCGCGCGCGGAGGATCGCCGGTAAACGAGGTCCGCAGATCCACGGGCCCGCAGACGCGAGGGGATGCCGCGGATGTCAGAGTCACGCTTCGCCACCTTCACCGAACTGCTCCGCGTTCGGACGGCTGAACTCGCCGACGAGGATGTGCACATCTTCCTCCGCGACACGGTCGGCGGAGCGCAGGCCGAACACCTCACATACGGGGAGCTGGACCGGGAGGCGAGACGCATCGCGGCCTGCCTCCAGGAGTACGGCGTGACCGAGCAGCCCGTGCTGCTGGTCTACTCCTCGACCGCCCAGTTCCTCAAGGCCTTCGCCGGCTGCCTCTACGCCGGCGCCGTCGCGGTCCCCGTGCCGATGCCGGGCGAAGCGGGCCGCGACAAGCGGCTCAACCGCACCACCGCCGTCCTGAAGGACACCGGCGCCAAGGTGGTCCTCACCGAGACGTCCGCCGCGCCCGACGTCGCGCTCTGGCTCGCCCGCAACTCCCGCCCCGACGCGGCCTGCGTGGTCACCGACGTCCCCGGCATCGGCGATCCCGACGCCTGGCGGCCCGTCACCGCCCGCCCCGACGACCTCGTGTTCCTCCAGTACACCTCCGGCTCGGTCTCCGAACCGCGCGGGGTGACCGTCTCGCACCGCAACCTCCTGGCCAACCAGGCCGCCCTGCAGAAGGTGCTGCACACCACCCGCGAGGACCGCTTCGGCAGCTGGCTGCCGTACTTCCACGACATGGGCCTCGTCGCCCACCTGCTGCACCCGGTGTGGCTCGGCACCCACAGCGTCCAGGTCACCCCGCTGTCCTTCGTCAAGCGCCCGCTGCGCTGGCTCCAGGCCATCGACGAGTACGGCGTCACCGTCGGCGGCGGCCCCAACTTCTGCTACGACCTGTGCGTGCGGCGGGTGAAGGACGAGCAGGTCGCCGAGCTGGACCTGTCCCGCTGGCGCCTCGCCCTCAACGGCGCCGAACCGGTACGCCCCGAGAGCCTGGACGAGTTCGCCGAGAAGTTCGCCCCCGCCGGATTCCGCCCCGAGGCCCTGCGCCCCTGCTACGGACTGGCCGAGGCGACCCTGGTCGTCTCCGGCGGCGTCCCCGGCACCCCGCACGTCCGCAAGGACTTCGACAAGACCGCCCTGGAACACGACCGGGTGACCGGCGCCGGGACCGCGGCCACCGGCACCGGGCGCGTCCAGACCCTCGTCGGCTGCGGCACCCCCGTCGACGTCGAAGTACGCATCGTCGACCCGCTGACCCACCACGAACTCCCGGCCGGCGCGGTCGGCGAGATCTGGCTGCGCGGCTACAGCGTCGCCCGCGGCTACTGGCAGCGGCCCACCGAGTCCGTACGCACCTTCCGCGCCAGCCTCAACGACGAGGAGAGCAACTTCCTGCGCACCGGCGACCTCGGGATGCTCGATGACGGTGAGCTCTTCGTCACCGGGCGGCTCAAGGAGGTCGTGATCATCAACGGCCGCAACGTGTACCCGCAGGACATCGAATGGGCGGCGCGGACCGTCAGCCCCGCCCTGACCTTCGGCGTGGGCGCCGCGTTCTCCGTGGACGCCGGACGGGAGCACCTCGTCCTCGTCCAGGAGGTGCGCGGAGCGGGCAGCGAGGAGCTGCGGACCGTCGCGCAGAAGATCCAGGCCCTGATCGGCAAGGAGTTCGAGATCCCGGCGGGCAACATCCTGCTGGTGCGTCCCGGCGCCGTTCGCCGCACCAGCAGCGGCAAGGTCCAGCGCACCCTGATGCGCAAGCTCTTCCTCGACGGCGTGGTCCGCGGCGAGTACGAGGTGCTCACCCCCGACGTGTGGGCGCTGGCCCGCTCCGAGGACGTGCTGTTCGGCGAAGACCTGCTGCGGCCGGAAGGAGCCGACGGAGGAAGAAGGTGGTGACAGCCCTCCTCGGCGACCAGGCGGTGGCGCACCGGCGCGAGAGCGCCGTGCGGACCCGGGTCGCCGCCCTGGAGTCGCTGCTGGGCGACCCCACGGACCCGGCCAACCCGGTCGGTTACACCGCGCTGCTGGAAGCGGACCGGGCCGCGGTGCCCTTCGCCGCCGGCGAGGCCCTGCTCGACGATTTCGGGATCACCGACGAGTACATCCCGCAGGCCCTCGGCGGCCGGCTCGACGGGATGGACACCCTGGTCAGGATCATGCGCCCGGTCTTCCGCCGGGACGTGGGCCTGGCCATGGGCCACGGCATGACCACCTTCATGGCCGCCTCCGACGTCTGGACCGCCGGCAGTTCCCGGCAGCGGCACTGGCTGGCCCGGCTGCTGCGCGACGGCGGCAAGGCGGCCATCGCCCAGCACGAGACCGCCCACAGCAACGACTACGTCCGCAGCCAGGTCACCGCCCGGCGCGGCCCGCACGGCTATCTGATCAGCGGCGGCAAGCCCCTCGTCAACAACCTGGAGCGGGCCGGCGCGCTCGTCCTGTTCTGCCGCACCGACCCCGCGCCCGGCAGCCGCAGCCACTCGGTGCTGCTGCTGGAACCCGAGCAGCTCACCGACGCACGCGCCGCGGTGACGGCCCGCCGCACCCCGGTGGGCCTGCGCGGCTGCCGCTTCGCCGGAGTGGAGTTCGACGACTGCCCGGTGCCCGGCTCCGCCCTGCTCGGCCCCGAGGGCAGCGGCATCGAGACCGCCCTGCGCTCCTTCCAGATCAGCCGGACGGTGATCGCCGCGTCGGCCGTCGCCGCGCTCGACACCAGCCTGCGCACCGCCGTCCGCCGCGACCGCGAGCAATCCGGCGGCTGGCAGGCCCGGGGCATCGACGGGAGCCGCACCGGCGCGGCGCTGACCAGCGCTTTCGTCAACCTGCTGCTCTACGACAGCCTCGCCGTCGTCGCCACCAGGGCCCTGCACCTGCTGCCCGCCGAGACCAGCGTCTACTCGGCGGCGCTCAAGTACCTGCTGCCCAGGGTGCTCACCGAGACCATGTACGACCTGTCCATCGTCCTCGGCTCCGGCTTCTACACCCGCGAGGGCACCCTCGGCATCTTCCAGAAACACGTCAGGGACGTGCCGGTGCTCAGCCTCGGCCACGCCGGTACGGTCGCCTGCCAGGCCACGGTCATCCCGCAGATGCCGCGCCTGGCCCAGAGCTCGTGGTTCCTGGAGGACGAGGCCCCCGCGGGCCTGTTCCGGCTGCGCGGCGACCTGCCGCCGCTGCGCACCGACCGGCTCAGCCTCGCGTGCGGGCGGGACTCCCTCACCGCGACGATGCTCGCCGTCAGCTCGGGCATCGACGGCGGCGGTCCCGTCGAACGCGCCCTGCGCACGCTCGCCGGCCAGCTCGTCGAGGAGTTCCGGGACGTACGCGGCCGGGTGCTCAGGCTGGAGGCGGCCGGTTCGGCGGCCTCCGCGCAGCCCGCGCGGTTCGCGCTCATGGACCGGTACGCGCTGCTGCTGGCCGCGGCCGCCGTGCTCGGCCTGTGGGACCAGGGCCGGTACGGGCCCGACCCGTTCCTCGCCGACCCGTGCTGGGCGGCGGCCGCACTGCACCACATCGCGCGCCGGCTGGGCACGCGCGTGGCCGACCTGCCGCCGGAGTGCGAGACCCGGATCCGGCACGAGGTGCAGCTCCGCTTCAGCACCCAGATCAGCTACGACCTCTACTCCACCCCCATCCCGGGCTGACCGGGGCCTGGGCCGTACGCACCGAAGGAGTCCCACGATGACCGTTCCCACCAGCGGGCACACCGCGACCACGGCGACGACCACGGCGACCGCGGCCGGCGCAGCGCCGCACGCGTGGCTGTCGGCCCGGCTCTCGCTCTACCTGCGCCGGGCTCCCGAGACCATCGACCCGACCGTGCCCCTCGCCGAGTACGGCATGGACTCGGTGGCCGCGCTGAGCCTGTGCGGAGACCTGGAGGACGAGTTCGGCCTGGAGGTGGAGCCGACGCTGCTGTGGGACCACCCGACCGTGGAGAGCCTGGTCCGTCACCTGTCCGCCGTCCTCACCGCCACCGAGCCGTCCGCGGGGGACCAGCGCTGATGGGGGACATCGCCATCGTCGGCATCGACTGCGCGTTCCCCGGGGCGGCGGGCGTGCAGGCGTACTGGGACCTGCTGCTGCGGGGCGGGGCCGCGACCGGACCCGTCCCCGGCCAGCGCTGGGAAGCGGGGGACTTCCCCGCTGTCAGCGGCAGCGGCGGCTTCCTCGACGACGTCGATGTCTTCGACAGTGACTTCTTCTCCGTCACCCCGCGCGAGGCGGCCGCGATGGACCCGCACCAGCGGCTGCTGCTGCCCTGCGCCTGGCGCGCCCTGGAGGACTCCGGCCGTGCCCCCGGCGAACTCGCCGGCACGGAGACCGGAGTGTTCGTCGGGATGATGGGCGGCGAGTGGGGCCGCCTCACCATGAGCGACCTCGCGCGCGTCACCCCGCTGCTCGGCGCCGGCAGCAGCGCCGGAATGGCCGCCAACCGGATCTCGTACCACTTCAACCTCACCGGGCCGAGCCTCGCCGTCGACACGGCCTGTTCCTCCTCGCTCGTCGCCGTCCACCTCGCCGCCACCTCCCTGCTGGCCGGGGAGTGCGACACCGCCCTGGCCGGCGGCGTCAACATCGTGCTGTCGCCCTCGCTGGGCATGGTCTACGGACAGCTCGGCCTGGCCGCCGCCGACGGCCGCTGCAAGCCCTTCAGCGCCGACGCCGACGGGATCGGGCGCAGCGACGGCGTCGGCCTCGTCGTCCTGCGCAGGCTCGAGGACGCGGCTGCCGACGGGCAGCGGATCTACGCCGTGCTGCGCGGGAGCGCCGTCAACCAGGACGGCCGCAGCAACGGGGTCATCGCCCCCAACCGCTGGTCGCAGCAACGGGTGCTGAACTCCGCGTACCGGCGGGCCGGTGTCACCCCGGACCAGGTCGCGTTCGTGGAGGGGCACGGCACCGGGACCGTACTCGGCGACGCCATCGAGTGCGCGGCGCTCGGCGCGGTGCACGGGGTCCCCCGCGACGTCCCGTGCGCACTCGGCTCCGTCAAGGGAAACCTGGGCCACACCGAGGGCGCGGCGGGCATCGCCGGACTCATCAAGACCGCGCTGGCCCTGCACCACCGCATCCTCCCCGCCAGCCTCTTCGCCGACCGCGAGAACCCGCAGCTGCGGCTCGCCGACCGGGGCCTGCGGCTGCTCAAGTCCCCGATGCGGCTGCCGCGCGGGGAGAGCCTCGCCGGGGTGAGCAGCTTCGGAATGGGCGGTACCAACGCCCACGCGGTCCTGGGCACGGCGCCCCGGCTGCGCCGGACCGCCGCCGCCCGGGCCCGTACGGGCGGCGCCGGCGGGGCCGTCGGCGTGTTCACCGTCAGCGGCGACACCCCCGAGGCCCTGCGCCGCAACCTCGCCGCCCAGGCCGACGCGGTCGCCAGGCGGCCGCGCGGCGGCGCCGCGGCCCTGTGCTGGAGCAGCAACCGCGTCAAGACCGGCCTGCCGCACCGGTTCGCGGTCACCGTGCGCGACACCGGCGAGCTGGTGGACGCACTGCGCCGGGCCGCCGCCCAGGACGGCGCCGGGAGCGCCGGCCGGCCGTGGGGGCGACCGGTCGTGGCCTTCCTCTTCACCGGACAGGGCACCGAGTTCCCCGGCATGACGGCGCGGCTCCACCGTGATTCGGGGGCCTACCGGCGCCATCTCGCCGAGGCCGACGAGGCCCTCGCCGGACCCCTGGGCAGCTCGGTGCGCGACCTGATCCTCGGCGGCGACGAGCGGGTGCACCGGCCGGAGTTCGCGCAGCCGGCCCTGTTCGCCGTCGGCTACGCCCTGGCCCGCACGCTCACCTCGCTCGGCGTCGCCCCGGCCGCCGTGCTCGGCCACAGCCTGGGCGAGTACGCGGCGGCCGTGACCGCGGGCGCCCTCGGTCTGGAGGAGGCCGCCCGCCTCGTGGTCCGGCGGGGCGCGCTGATCGGGGAACTGCCCCGGGGCGGCGGCATGATCGCCGCCGCCACCGGTCCCGAGGAGCTCGCCGGGATCCTGGCGGCGGAGCCGCAGGCCGTCGTGGCCGCGCTGAACGGCCCCGCGGACACCGTGGTCTCCGGGCCCCTGGACGTCCTGGCGAGGATCGGCGAGGAGCTCACCGGGCGGGGCGTGCGGGTCAGGGAGCTGCCCGTCTCCCACGCCTTCCACTCGTCCCTGATGGCCCCGGCCGCCGCCGGGATGCGTACCGCCGAGGTGCGGTGCGCGACGCCCGCGCTGCCGGTGGCCTCGACCCGGTTCGGCCGGATGCTGCACCACGAGCCCATGGACGCCGGCTACTGGGCCGACCAGATAGAGGAGCCCGTACTCATGGACACCGCGCTGGGAGCGCTCGTCTCGGACATCGCCCCCACCCACCTGATCGAGATCGGACCGCGCACCCAGCTGCTGCGGATCGCCGCCGGGGGAGGACGGGCGCCGGGGGCGGAGTTCCTGCACCCCGCCCCGGGCCCCGAGGCGACCGGCCGGGACCTGGCCGAGACCGTCGCCGCGCTCCACCGCTGCGGACTGGACCCGCACTGGGAGGAGCTGTACGCGCCCGAGCACCGGGTCGTCGAGCCGCTGAGCCCGTACGTCTTCTCCTCGGCGCAGCGCTACTGGGACCGGCGGACGCCGTCGCCCGCCACCCCGCCCCCGGCGCCGGCCGAGGAGCGCCGGCCGCGGGGCGGGCCCGGGCGGGAGGCCGGGGCGGCACCCGCCGGCGCCCGCCCCGCCCCCGCCACCGACGGCGCCCCCGCCACCGACGATCCGGTGCTGCTCGCGGTGGTCGAGGCGGTCACCGAGGTCGGCGGATACCCCCCGGAGCGCGTGGTGCGCGAGGCCCGCTTCCACGAGGACCTCGGCTTCGACTCCGTGATGATCATGCAGCTCAAGAACCGGGTGGAGGCCCGGCTTCCACGCGTCGGCGAGGTGTCCGTCCAGCGGATGCTGCCCGCGCTGAACTCCGTCGGCTCGCTCGCCGAGTTCCTCGGCGACCTGATCACGGCGGGGTCGGCATGACGGGCTCCGCGGTCTACCTCGCCGCCACCGGTACGGCGCTGCCCGGCGAACCGGTCGACAACACCGCGCTCGGCCGGCTGCTGGGCGTGAGCGAGGAGTGGATCGACATCTTCGTCGGCACCCGGACCCGGCACTTCGGCTGGGACCCGGTGACCGGCGAGGTCCGCGGTTCGCTGGCCGACCTGTGCGCCGAGGCCGGAGCGCAGGCCATCGACGCCTCCGGGCTAGACCCCGCCGACATGGAGTTCCTGGTCCTCGCGACCGCGACCCCCGACCTGCTCCTGCCGACCACCGCGAGCGAGGTCGCCGACCGGCTGGGCCTGGGCCATCTACCCGTCTTCCAGCTCCAGTCGGGCTGCTCCGGCGCGATCCAGGCCCTCGACCTCGGCCGCACCCTGATCCTCGGCGGCCGCCGGGCCGGCCTGGTCCTCGGCGGGGACGTCACGCACCGCTTCCTGTCGCCCCGGGGGGACACCGCCCGGATGCCCACCGAGGAACTGGTCAACTACGTCCTGTTCGGCGACGGAGCCGGAGCCGCGGTCCTCACCGACGAGCCCGAGGGCGAGCGGGTGGCGGTACGGGCCGTACTGAACTCCTGGACCGGGCAGGGCCGTCCGCCCGGCCAGGTACTGGACTGGTACGGGACCACGGACCGCCACTCGGAGCGGCGGATGCTGGCCGAGGACTACAAGGCGATCGAGGAGCACGTGCCGTCGATCTCCGTGGAGATCCTCTGGGAGCTCCTCGGCGGACTCGGCTGGAGCCTGGACGACATCGGCTACCTGCTGCCGCCCCAGCTGTCGCGGCGGATGACCGAACGGATCCTGGAGCGGCTGCCGGACAGCTCCGCGCGGGAGATCTCCTGCGTCTCGGAGACCGGGAACACGGGCAACGCCCTGCCGTTCCTGCAACTCGACCGGCTGATGCCGTCGTTCGCCCCCGGAGAGCGCGCACTCGCGCTGTGCGTGGAGTCCAGCAGGTGGATCAGAGCCGGGTTCGCCCTGGAGAAGGTGTGAGGCGTCGATGACGACGGGACTGGACCGGCTGCGCGAACTGCGCACGCGGGGCCTGCTGGAGAAGGAGTACGACCGGGTGCCGGCGCTGCTCGCGGACGAGAGCGGCACGGGCGGCGCGGGTACGCCCCCCGGTGCCGGTGCCGACGCCGCGGCCGCCGGGCGGCTGCTCGCCGGGCTCGATCCCGACGCCGTGCTGGCCCACCATCCGCGGACACCCGTCGTGACGGTGGCCGTCACCGGCCAGTCCACGGTCGGGCACGTCGTCGATCCCCTGAGGGGGGAACTGGCCCGCCACGGACTGCTGCTGCGGGCCGTCCTCGGCGAGCACGGCACCTACCTGCGGGACCTGACCGGCCCGGGCGGCGAACTGCACGGGGCCGCACCGGATCTGACGCTGTGCCTGCTCGACGCCGAGACCGTGTTCGGCGAGATTCCGGCCGTGTGGCGGGCCGAAGACGTCGAGGTGGCGGGCGACGAGGTGCTGCGCCGCTGCGCCGGGCTCGCGGACCGGGCCCCCGGCACCCTGGTGCTCAACACCGTCCCGCTGCCGCGCGCCTACAGCCACCAGCTCCTCGACCACCGCTCCCGGGCCCTGCTCGGCGCCGTGTGGCGGGAGTTCAACGCCCGCCTGCTGCGCCTCACCGCGTCCGCCGCCCGCCTCGTGGTGATCGACCTCGAACCGCTGGTCGGCGAGGGCGGGCCGGTCACCGACCCGCGCCTGGCGCGCTACGCCAAGGTGCAGCTCGGCGCGGAACTCCTCGCCGCGTACGCCCGCGAGGCCGCTCACCTGGCGCGCGCCCTGCGCGGCATGACCCGCAAGTGCCTGGTGCTCGACCTCGACAACACCCTGTGGGACGGCGTGCTCGGCGAGCGGGGACCCGACGGCGTGGCGGCGGCGGGCACCCTGCGGGGAGAGGCCTTCGGCGCCTTCCAGAAGTGCGTCAAACAGCTCGGATCCCAGGGCGTGCTCCTCGCGGTGAGCAGCAAGAACGACGAGGGTCCGGTCCGCGCGGCACTGCGCGGCCATCCCGATCTCGTGCTGCGCGAGGAGGACTTCGTCCGGATCAACGCCAACTGGGAGCCCAAGGACGGCAATCTCGCCGACATCGCGCACCGGCTGGACATCGCCACCGACGCCCTCGTCTTCGCCGACGACTCGCCGGCCGAGCGCGCCCAGGTGCGCTTCGGCGCGCCCGGGGTGGCCGTCGTACCGCTCGACGAGGAGCCCGCGCTGCACGTGACGCGGCTGCTCGCGGACGGCTGGTTCGACACCCTGCGGCTGACCGACGAGGACCGGGCCAGGACCGGCGACTACCACAGGCAGCGCGAACGCCGGGCCCTGCACGAGAGCTCGGGCTCGCACGAGGAGTTCCTGCGCGCCCTCGGGGTCAGGGTGGAGCTCGGGCCGCCCAGGCCGCACGAGTTCGCCCGGCTGTCCCAGCTGACCCTGCGCACCAACCAGTTCAACCTCACCGGCGGGGGTCACCAGGAGTCCGAGCTGGTACCGCTCGCCGCCGACCCGGACCGGCACCTGCTGCTGGCCGCCCGCACCGCGGACCGGTTCGGCGACAACGGCCTGGTCGGAGCGGTGCTGGGGACCTTCACCGACGGGGAGCTGCACCTGGACAACATGTGGCTGAGCTGCCGGGTGCTCGCCCGCGGCGTCGAACAGGCCTGCCTCGCCGTGCTGCTGGGCCGGGCCCGCGACCTCGGGCTGTCCGCGGTGACGGCCCGGTACGTACCCACGGCGCGCAACCACCGCGTCCGTGACTTCTACCCGTCCTGCGGGTTCACGGAGGTCCCGTCCCGCGCGGCCGGCGACGGGACGGTGGAGTTCCGCCACGATCTGGCGCGGGTGCCGGAAGTCCCCGGTCACGTACACGTCACCGAAACCTTTGGGGGAAGGCCGGCTGATGAGCTTCGATAGCCTCGAGACGTTCCTGCGGGCGGTCCGCGACGACATCGGCCTGGACCTGGAGATCCCCGCGGGCGCGGACACCGCCCTGGTGAACCTGCCCGGCTGGGACTCGCTCAACCTGCTCCGGCTGCTGGCCCTCCTGGAGGAGTCGGGCCACCGGGTGCCGGTGCACCGCCTGCTGGAGGCGCACCGTCTCCGGGACATCCACACGCTGCTTAAGGAGTACGGATGACCGCCCCGGGCAGCCCCACGCTCGGCCCGCCGCTCGGTGAGCCCGTCGCCGTGGTCCCGGGAGGGGACTCGTGGGACCGGGTCAGGGACGACCTCGCCACCCACGGGACGGCGCTGGTATACGCCTGGCTGAAGGACCTGGAGCCCGTCCTGCCGTCCGGCGACGGCCTGCGCGAACTGCTCGGCCGCGACTGGACGCGGTACCTGGACCTGACGCACGCCGACGTGCGCAACCGGTACATCGCCTCCCGGATGCTGCTGAAGTACGCGGCGGGCGCGGTGCTCGCCAGCGAACCCGCCGACCTGGAACTGGCCTACGGGCCGACCGGCCGCCCGTACCTGCGCGGCTGCGACCAGATCGACATCAGCCTGAGCCACACCGAGGACCTGCTCCTCGTGGGGCTGACGACCTGCGGTCTGATCGGGGTGGACGCGGAACGCGCCGACCGCGAGATGTACGGCAGCGGTCTGGGCCGCCACATCTGCACGCCCTACGAGCTGGTGCTGCTGTCCGGGATGCCGGAGGCGGAACGCAACGGCGCCCTCGTGCGGCTGTGGACCCTCAAGGAGGCCTACAGCAAGGCCATCGGCCAGGGCATGCAGTTCCGCTTCACCGAGTTCGGCTTCGGTCCCGACGGCCGGCCCGTACGGGTCCAGCGGCCGGACGGGACGGCGGGCACCGGAGACGAGTGGATCTTCCGGACCTTCCCGCTGGACGGCGGCTACGTCGTCAGCGCCGCGGTCTACGACGCGGGTTTCGGCAGGCTCCAGGACGCGCACGTCACGACGATGCTGGACCAGGACTGCGTGGACGCGATCACGCAGGCGCTGGAGGAAGGCCCGGGGCGGTGACCGCCGCCGGGTTCACGCGCCCCCCGGAGCCGGACACCACGGGACCGTCAGGTGATGGACGACGCCGCCGGACCGCCGGAGAGTATCTCCTGGCGCGCGGCGTTGTAGCCGGCCTGGAAACGGCTGGTGGCTTCCAGCTCCTCGGTGATCTCGGCGATGTGGCGGCGGCAGGTGCGCACGGACATGCCGAGCCGCCGGGCGACCATCTCGTCCTTGTAGCCCTTGGTCATCAGCCGGATGATCGACCACTTGAGCTCGTCGGAGGAAGCGGGGGACCGTTGGGACTCCACGACGTAGGGGGACGCGCCGTCCCACAGGTACTCGAAGACGGAACAGAGGAACGCCACGAGCGTGGGCTCGCGCACGATCGCAGCCCCGGGCGCGCGGTCCCGGGAGGATCGTTCCGGCAGGAAGGCCACCTCCCGGTCGTAGATGATCAGACGGTCGATGACCTCGTCGGCGGTACGGATCTCCGCGCCCTGGAGGGTGACGTCGCGGACGTACGAGCGGGTGGGCAGGTCGTTGCGCGCGGTGTGCTGGTAAACGGTCCGGATCCGGACGCCGCGCGCCAGGGTGGACAGCGCCGACTCCCGTGCCTCTTCCAGCAGTTCCGCCGGGCGTGCGCCGCCGGGCTGGACGGTGAGCAGCTCGCTCTTGCAGTTCTGGCTCAGGTGGTTGAGCATCGCCTGGATCCGGTTGACATCGGTGATGATGTCGAAGGCCTCCAGGCGGTTGCGCAGTCGGCGCCCCTCGAAGTACAGCGGCGTCAGCGACAACAGCTTCGCCCGGACGTCGGTCACCGCCTGCTGCAGTTCCCGGATGTGCCGCTCCGCGGGAGCCACCAGGGACGCGGCCGCCACATCGGGCGTGACGGGGGTCAGTTCGGACGGATGACCCGGCATGGACTGCAGCAGGCGTACGCCGCACAGCACCTGCTCCACCCGCGTGATCTCCGCGGGCGTCAGCGACAGCTCCTCGGCGATCTTCTCGCGCACGAAGCGCCCGCACTCGACCGCGAGGCCGTACGCCGCCGCGCTGAGGTCATCGAGCTCTGCGAACCCTGAATCCGGGCCCTCCCCTGCGAACATGCCAGCCCCCACTGATCGGTGTAATTGCTGCCACGTAACTTTACGCCAGCGCAGGACCCTTGGCGCGAATGATCGATATCAAGCACTCTATTCGCATCACCAGGGACACCAAAGCCGGAAAAATCGGGCGAAGGTGTGCTGACGGAGTTAATCTCGATCTTCGACTGGGGGAGTCGTGAGGGTAATTTCCGGTAAATTCTCTTCGGTTTACTTGACCTTACTGGCGGGTATGGTCATGTCCGTTATGGGGGTGCAGTACATGTCGGGCCCGGTTCTGCTGAGCACATCCGCTCTGTCCGCCGGACTCAGCGGGCCCGACGGGGCCGACGGGGGAGTCGCCGCGACGCCGGCGGACGACCGGTGGGGATGAGCCTCCCCCGCACGTGAACCGGTTCAGCAAGCGCTCCCCGCACGGTGGATGAGGGGAGCGCTTCGCGCTGTCCGGCCCCCGGTGTCCGCCGTCTTCGCGGCCGGCACCGCGATGGCGCTGAGCAGCAGGCCACCGTCCGCCGACCAGCGGCCGCTGAACGCGGTGGGCCCGTCGGGCGAGAGCCACCCGGGGTCCGGCAGCAGCCGGGCGCGGAACGTCTCCTGCCCCGCGTCGACGGTGACCAGGGCGTCGGTGAAGTCCAGCTCCTGACCCGTGAGCGGGAACCACGTCTTGTAGACCGCCTCCTTCATGCTGAAGAGCAGCCGGTCCCACGCGACGTCCGGCACCGCCCGGGCCAGCTCCCGCGTGCGGCGCAGCTCCTGGGGCAGCGCGATCGACTCCAGCACCCCGTCCGGCAGCGGAGCGTTCGGCTCCGCGTCGATGCCCACCGCGGCGAACTCCGACGCCCGGGCGAGCGCCGCTCCCCGGTAGCCCGCACAGTGCGTCATGGACCCCACCACCGAGGCGTCCCACTGCGGGACCCCGCGGCGCCCCGGCACCACGGGCGCCTCGGCCACCCCGAGGGCGCCCATCGCGCGGCGGGCGCACCACCGCACGGTCCCGAACTCCGCCCGCCGCTTCGCGACGGCGTTGCCGATCAGCAGTTCCTCCTCCGGGAAGAGGAAGACGTCGTCGGGGTCGACGGTGGACTCGGCGGTGGCGACATCCGATGGCAGGAGCTTCGTGAGCACGGCATTCCCTCGGGTCGATGTGTCGGTCTGACAGCTCCCACGCTGCCGCCGCCGCCCCTGCCCGGGCCAGGAACACGGGCGCCGCCGGCCCCGATCGGGCCCCGTGCGCCCGGTTTCCTCCCAGCTCACTGCCATCCGCCGCCCCCGGGGACCGCTTCCTGCCGGGAGGCTGGCACCGCCCCCGCCGGCATTGCCATCCGCCTGTCACGCGCCGGGGCCCGTGCCTCCACCGGCGGTTGAGGGGACGTGCAGGGGTGTTCCCCGCGAGTTCCGTCGCCCATCCTCACGGAATGCCGCACGGAAACCTCATGGGCATCAGCGACCTCCACGTCTCATTCCAGGAGAATCGCCGGATCGTCGAGGAACTGATCCCGGACACTCCCGACGACTGGCTGATCGTGGCCGGGGACGTGGGTGAGTCGCCCGATGATCTTCGATGGGTGCTCGGCCTGCTCGCCAGCCGCTATGCCACCGTGGTGTGGGCGCCGGGAAATCATGATCTTTGGACTCTGCGTGACGACCCGGTGGCTTTGCGCGGGGAAGCGCGCTACCGGCACCTCGTCGAGATCTGCCGCTCCTTCGGCGTGCACACTCCGGAAGATCCCTACCCCGTCTGGTCGGGGCCGGGCGGACCGCTCGTCGTGGCCCCCCTCTTCCTGCTGTACGACTACACGTTCCGCACGCCCGGGGCGGCCACGCGGGAGGAAGCGCTGGAGCAGGCGTACGAGGCCGGCGTGGTGTGCACCGACGAGTTCATGCTGCACCCCGATCCGTACCCGTCCCGAGAGGCCTGGTGCCGGGCCCGGGTCGCCCTCACCGAACAGCGCCTCGCCGCCTGCGACCCCGATCTGCGCATGGTGCTCGTCAACCACTTTCCGCTGGTCAGGAACCCTACGCGGATCCTGCGGCACCCCGAGTTCGCCCAGTGGTGCGGCACCGAACTCACCGCCGACTGGCACACCCGGTTCAGGGCGGCGGCCGTCGTCTACGGCCACCTCCACATCCCGCGCACCACGTGGTACGACGGCGTGCGCTTCGAGGAGGTGTCCGTGGGCTACCCGAGGGAATGGCGCAGGCCGGGCCACCCGCGCGACGTCCCGCGCCGGATCTTCCCCGGCGGTCCGGCCGGGGATTGATGCCTGGCAACTTCCGGACACCGTAAGAGTGCGATTTCGAGCCTATACTGATCTTGAATTCTCGCTCAAGCAATGCTCGACCATCCCTATTTCCGATATTCGCGATCCTTCCCGGAACGCACGGAAAAGGGACACTGGGGGACCCTATGGTGTTGTTCCGGCGTGCCGAGGAACTTTCTCTTTCACATGCATTGCTCGACGGCTGTGCCGAAGGGAATGCCGGATTACTATTGATCGAAGGCGCGGTCGGCTGCGGAAAGAGTGAATTCCTGGAGACCGTCGCCGCCCATGCCGAAGCCCGGGGCGCGGTCGTCCTGCGCGCCATCGGCACCGCGGCCGAACGGTGCCATCCGCTGGGCGTCCTGCGCCAGTTGGCCGCCGACGCGCCGGCCGGAGCCCTGCCGCCCGCGGACGAGGCGGGGCGGGTCGAGGCCATGCAGGTCTTCGCCGCAGCCGTACGCGAACTGAGCGCCGCCGCACCCGTGGTGATCTGCGTCGACGACCTGCACCACGTCGACGAACTCTCCAGCCGCTACCTGCTGCACCTGGCGCGCGGCGCCCGGCAGGCCAGGGTCCTCCTGGTGTTCACCGAGTCCGTGCACGAGCGCGGCGACGACCCGCTGCTGCGCACCGAACTGCTCCGGCTTCCCCACTTCGTACGGCTGAGGCTCGAACGGTTCACGCCCGAGGCCGTCCGCGCCATGCTGCCGGACCGCACCGAGGCGGAGACCGTGCGGCTGCACCGGGCCAGCGGCGGGAACCCGCTGCTGCTGCGGTCCCTGCTCCAGGACCCCGGGAGCCGCCCCGGCGACGCCTACGCCCAGGCCGTGCTCGCCTGCCTGCACCGCTGCGGGCCCGCCACCACCGAACTGGCCGAGGCGATCGCCGTACTCGACGGCCTCGCCGGCGCCGCGCACCTCGCACGGCTGACCGGCGCCTCCGAAGCCGCCGCCGCCCGGGCCCTGGCCGCGCTCGACGCCGCGGGCCTGCTCGCCGACGACGGCGGGCACGGGTTCTGCCACCCGGCCGCACGGGCCGCCGTACTCGACCGGATGGACCCGGCCGCCCGGCAGGCCCTGCACCGGGAGGCCGCCCTGCTCGCCCGGGCCTCGGGGGCGCCCGACACGGCGGTGGCCGACCAACTGCTCGGCGCACGCCACACCTGCGAGGAATGGGCCCTGCCGGTGCTGCGCTCCGCCGCGGACCAGTACGTCGCCGACGGCGCCCTCGACCAGGCCGCGGCCGTCCTGCAGCTCGCCCGGGAGGCGAGCCCCGACGACGCGCGGCGCGCCGAACTGGCCGTCAAACTCAGCGTCGTCGCCGGCCGCACCGACCCGGCGGCAGCCGAACGCCACCTCCGCGAACCCCTCGCCGCCCTGGCCGCCGGAACACTGGGACCGCACGCCATGGGCCCGCTCGCCAGGGCGCTGGCCGCCCAGGGCCGGATCGACGAGTCGGCCGACGTACTGGAACGGCTGGCGGCCGGCAGCGGCCGGCACCCGGGCGCGGAGCGCAGGCAGGGGGAGTTCCCCGGGGACGACCCGCTGGACGGACTCTCCGCCTTCCCCCAGTGGGCGGCCTCCAACCGCCGCGGCACACCGGCCGAGGCCGGACCGCTCCCGGTCGGCCGCGCGGTCAGGACCGCCGTCCACCCGGCGGCCCTGTGGGCCCTCCCGGTGGAGTCGGAGGAGGGCACGGCCGCCCAGGCGGCCGAGCTCTTCCTCCGGGGCGCCACCCTCGCCGAAGGCACCGTGGAGCCGGTGGTCCAGGCCCTGCGCACGCTCCTGTACCTGGACGGCGCCGCCCGGGCGCTGCCCTGGTGCGAGTCGTTCCTGCTCCAGGCGACCCAGCGCGGGGCCGCCGGCTGGCAGGCCGTGTTCGCCGGTCTGCTCGCCGAGGCCCGGATGCGCCTGGGTGACCTCCGGGGCGCGGCCCAGACCGCGGAAGGGGTCCTGCGGACCGTACCCGCACGCGGCGGCAGCGTCCTGCTGAGCGCGGTCGCCGGCACCCTGGTCCGGGCCCGCACGGCCATGGGCCGGCCCGAGGAGGCGGCGGCGGTACTGAGCCGGCCCGTCCCCGCCGAGCTGACGGCGAGCATCCACGGTCTCGGATACCTCCGCGCCCGCGGCCAGTACGCCCTCGCGACCAGCCGCTTCCACGCGGCGCTGGGCGACTTCCTCGACGTCGGCCGCCACATGAAGCGGTGGGGCCTGGACCGGCCGCGGCTCCTGCCTTGGCGCACCGACGCGGCGGAGGCCCTGCTGCGGCTCGGCGAGGCCCGCCAGGCCGAGCGGTTCCTCGCGGACCAGCTCAGCGGCCGGGACGCCGCGGACCCGTGGGTGCGCGGCATGTCCCTGCGGCTGCGGGCCTCGTTGCGCGAGCCGAAGGAGCGTCAGGCGATGCTCGCCAAGGCCGTGGACGACCTGCACCGCTCGGGCGACCAGTACGAGCTGGCCCGTGCCATGAGCGACTTCGGGCAGGTGCTGCGGGAGCTCGGCGAACCGGCACGGGCCGCCATGGTCAACCGCCGGGCCTGGCACGTGGCCCGGGAGTGCGGAGCCGAGTCCCTGTGCGTGAAGATCCTCCCCGGCCACACCGGTGAGGGTGCCGACGCGGGGGAGACCGCCGAGACCCCGCACGCCGACCTCGTCGCGAGTCTCAGCGAGTCGGAGAAGCGGGTCGCCCTGCTCGCTGTGCACGGCCACACCAACCGCGAGATCGCCCAGAAGCTCTACATCACCGTGAGCACGGTGGAACAGCACCTGACCCGGGTCTACCGCAAGCTGGAGATCCCCGGCCGGCAGGCGCTTCCGGTCGACTTCCACCTGGGCGTCGCGGAGTTCGTCTGAGCCGGGTCCCGGTCTGAGCCGGGTCCCGGTCTGAGCCGGGTCCCGGTCTGGGGCGGGGCATCGGTCCGGGCCTCGGCCCGGGCCGGGGGCTCGGTCCGGGCCTGTGGTCCGGGCCCGCGGTCGGGGCCCGCGGTCTGAGCCCGGGTCCCGGCCGGAGCCCGGGGCGGAGTCGCCGGGCCGGGAGCGGGATGGCAAGGTCATGGCAAGCCCACCCGCTCCCGGCCGTCCCCTGGCAGACAACTGGCGCACGTGACCCCCTCCTCCCCCCGGGTCCGCTCAGATGAGCCCTCTTTTACTGGCCCCCGCGGGCCACGTGCGCGACGGTTCGGTCATGAGTCGCAGCCCACCAGGGAGGGCACCATGACCACACCCACGCACGACCAGCCGTGGCGCACGGCCGCACCGGGACAGGTGCGCGACGCCATGCTCGACCGGGTCGAGGAGCGCCTCGCCCGACTGCTCGCCGAGGAGCACCGCAACCGCCGTACGCCCGACCCGCGCAGCGCCGTCCTGGTGGCCGGCGTCGCCGAACTCGTCCAGGCCGGGGCCGAGCGGGCCCACCCGGTCATCTGCCTCACCGGATACCTCGCCGCGGGCGGCGACCCGGACGGCGAGGACGCGGTGACCGCGGCCGCCGCCCTGGAACTCCTCGACACCTGCCTGATGATCCGTGAGGACGTCCGGGACAACGCACCGCTGCGCCGCGGCATCCCGACCCTGCACATCAGCCACGCCGCCGAGCACGAGCGCAACGGCTGGCGGGGCGAGTCCCGCCGGTTCGGCGAGGGGACCGCCGTGCTCGCGGGCGATCTCGCCCTCGCCTACGGTGACCGCCTCGCCGTCCGGCTCCCGCACGACGCCTGGGAGTTGTGGGACGACCTGCGCACCGAGCGGGCGATCGGCGCGCACACCGAGGCCGCCGCCGCGACCGAGTACCTCGACGACGCCTGGCCGGGACAGTGCCTGGAGGGCTGTGGCAGCGGCTGCCGGGCGGGCTGGTACGGGCTGCGCCACGCGCTGCTGATCGGCGCCGCGCTGGCGGGGCGGGGCGACCTGCGCGAGACGTACGAGGAGTACGCGCGGGTCCTGCACGCGGCCTGGCGGATCCGCGGATTCCTGCGCGGCGGCCCCGGCTTCGACGGCGACGCCCAGTTCCTGCGCGACGTGTTCTTCGACGCGCGGGCCCGGAACGGGGCCGAGGAGACCATCGCCGGACTCATGGCGCGCGCGGACGAGACCGTCGCCGCGGCCCCCGTCGACCCCCTGTGGCGCACCGAACTGGGGGCCTTCGCCCGCCGGGTGGCCGGCTGCGAGTGACCCCGGCGATCACGCCGCCCCCAGCGCCAATTCGGTAGCGGCCCCGGGTCCCCTGGTCGATCATGGCGCGCATGAGCGACCAACCCGCGCGATGGACCCAGGCGACCGTCTACCCCGACATGTGGGCCGATCCGGACGACGACCCCTGCGACAGCGCGGGAGCCGGTCCGGAGGGCGAACTCGCGACGCTGCAGGACTTCCTGACGAACTACCGCATCACCCTGCGGATGAAGTGCGAGGGCCTGGACGCGGAGCAGCTGGCCCGCCGGTCGGTCCCGCCGTCGACGATGTCGCTGCTCGGCCTGGTCAGGCACCTCGCCGAGGTGGAACGGGACTGGCGCAACTGGATCCGCGACGGCGACCCGCTGCCGAAGCTGTACGGCGAGCGCGACGCGGACTTCCACGGCGCCGTCGCCGAGCAGGCCGCGGTCGACGCCGCCTACGAGGATCTGGAGCGCGAGCAGGCCGCGACCGACGCCGCGCTGGCGGTCCACCCGGAGCTGGGCGAGCGCGTGGGGAAGGACGGGATCGCGATCCGGGAGCTGCTGGTGCACAGGGTCGAGGAGTACGCCCGTCACTGCGGGCACGCCGACCTGTTGCGCGAGTGCGTCGACGGAAGGGTGGGCCAGTGACGGGCCCGCTCCGGCCCGGAGCGGGGTCCCCCTGACGGGACTCAGCCGGGGGCCGGCCGCGGCCCGCCGGGCCGCAGGCGCGTCAGCCAGCCGCGCAGCGCGCCGCGGCGGATCCGGCCGAGGTCGTCGCGCGGCAGAGCGCCGACGATCTCCAGCCGCGTGGGCAGGAAGGCCTCCGCGACGCCCCGCGAGGTGAGGTGCTCGCGCATCTCGGCCGGACTCGGTGGCCGGTCCTGCGCGGTCGGGACCACGACGGCGCAGGGCAGCTCGCCGTGCTCGGGGTCGGTGTAGGCGACGACCGCGGCTTCGCTGACCCGGGGGTGGGTCAGCAACTGCTCCTCCACCTCGGCCACCGGCACCATGAAGATCGCGCCGGTCCGCATCCCGGCCCTGGCCAGGACCCGGATCCCGCCGTGCGGGCGGGTCTGCGCCAGGTCCCCCGTGTCGAGCCAGCCGTCGGCCCGCTCCCAGGTGGGAACCGGTGCCGGGGCCCCCTGCCCCCACGTGGCCAGGCAGACCGACGGCCCGCGCACCGCGAGCGCCGGTGTCCCGCACCCGGCGGACACCTCCAGCCCGCGCAGCGGGTGGAAGACGTCGCCCTCGTCGGGGGTGTCCCCGGTGAGGGCGCCCATGCCGAGCTCCGGCGTCCCCCACACCGAGAGGACCGGCACGCCGAACGCCGCGCGGAGTTCCGCGGCGAGCGGAGCCGGCGTGCTGGTGCGCCCGCCGGACAGCACCAGCCGCAGCCGGTCCAGGTTCCGGGGGCGGCGCTGCTGCGTGGTGAGCAGCTCGGAGAAGTAGGCGGGCTCCGCGTACACCTGGTCCACCCCGGCGGCCGCCATCAGGTCCAGGCACCGGCCGGGGTCCCACACGTCCTGGTGGACCCCCGTCCCGCCGACCGCCAGCGGCCAGCACACGGTGTAGAGCAGCGAGGCCAGCGAGGTGAGCGGCAGCGTGCTGAGGAAGACCTCGCGGGGACGGCGCCCCGGGCCGTCGCCCTCGTGCTGGGAGGCGATGTTGGCGTACAGCGTGTTGGGGGAGTGCAGCACCGAGGTGTAGGCGTCCCGCAGGCCCATCACGCTGATCAGCAGGGCGGGCCGGTCGGCCTGACCGCCGCGCGGCCTGCTCCGTCTGCCCGCCCCGGTGCGCTCGTGCGCGGTGCGCCGGAAGTACGCCGCGAAGTCGACCGCCCCGGTCGCCGCCGCGTCCCCCACGACGACCCGGTGGCGCAGCCACGGCAGGCGCGGGGCGAGGTCCGCGAGGACCTCGGCGTGCCCGTGGCCCTCCCACACGTCGGGCACCACGCAGACCCGGGCCCGGGTGCCCTCCAGGATCCGCTGCAGTCCGTGGGCCCGTACGGTCGGCAGCACCGGCACCGCGACCGCCCCGGCCCGCCAGCAGGCGAGGGTCAGCGCCGCGGTCTCCCACCAGCTCGGCAACTGGTAGGCGACCGGGTCCCCGGGGGCCACCCCGAGGGAGGCCAGGGCGGCGGCGAACCGGTCGACGTACAGGGCCAGCTGGCCGTACGTGAGGGTGATCCGGCGCCGGTCGGCCGGCCGGTGGGCCCGCTCCGAGATGATCGCCGGGCGCCCGGGCGCGGCGGCGGCCGTACGGTAGAGGTCGTCGAGGAAGGTCTCCGGGCGCCACCATCCGGCGGCCCGGAACCGCGCCGCCACCCCGGCGGGCGCGGTGAGGTCCATGGGGCGGCCGTGCGCGGAGGCGAGACCCTCCGCCGCGGGGTACGAGGGGGAGTCCGTCAGGCCCATCGGCCCACCGCCCCGGCGACCTGCACCCGCGAGGTGCACCCGAGCCGGCGCATCACCTGGCGGACGTGGTTGACCACGGTCCACTCCGAAATGTCCAGCCTGGCAGCGATGTGACGATTCGTCAGCCCTTCCGACACCAGCAGTGCCACCTGGACCTGCCGGGGGGTGAGCGACTGCGCCTCGGCGACCGCCCCCGCCACCGGGCGGCGCGAGGGTTCGGGCGCCGAGAGCGCCTCGGCCACCGCGGCGGGCGCGCCCATCCGTACCCCCTCCGCCCACGCCGTGGCGAAGTCGGACCAGTCCAGCCGGGCGCTCAGCTCCGTACGCGCCCGCTCGGCCTCGGAGCGCCACTCGTCGGGCACCTCCGCTCCCGTCCCGGCCCGCAAGGTGTCGGCCGCCGCCAGCAGCCGCACCGTCCGCGGCCGCTGCGCGGGCGCGGTGCGCAGCTGGAGCAGGGCGAACTCCTCCAGCAGCCCGGGCAGTTCGGTCCGCTCGCCGATCGCCCCGTACAGCCGCAGGGCCTCCCGCAGCGCCCGGTCGGCCCGGTCCGGATCCTCGCCCTCCAGGGCCAGCGCCGCCGAGGTCCGCAGCGCGCCCGCCAGGCCCCGCCCGTCCCGGATCCGCCGGAAGGCCTCCTCGGCGCGGTCCAGCAGCTCCTGCGCCTTGCGCCGGTCGCCGTCGGCGCGCAGCACGGCCGCGAGCGCCGCCGCCGCCCCGGCCGCACCCCCGGTGACGCCCATCGACTCCAGCGCGTTCAGCGCGGTCACCAGCACGGCCCGCGCCCCCGGCGGGTCGCCGGCCTTCAGCAGCGCCGTGCCGAGGTGGGCGGAGGCGAGCATGTTCTGGCGCCGGTCGCCGACGGCCTTGCCCAGCGCGAGCGCCCGCCGGTGGCGGCGTACGGCCTCCTGCGGATCGCCCAGGGCCAGGGCGAACAGCCCGGACATGTCGGCCAGCCGGGCCCGTACCGCCTCCTGCAGCGGGGGACCCGCCGCCTCGCCCGCGCCGTCGCACCACTCCAGCCCCTCCCGCAGCCGCCCCTGCGTCAGCCAGGGGAGCCGGCAGCCGAGCACCAGGGCGGCCGCCGCCTCGCCGTCGCCGCGCTCGCTCAGCCGCCGCAGGGCAGCCGTCACGTTCGCGCCCTCGGCCGCCAACTCCCTCAGCATTCGCTCCTGCTCGGTCCCGCTCAAGCCGGGCAGCGAGGTGGTCACCAGCCGCCGGTAGCGCTCCGCGTGCGCGTCCAGCGCCGCGCCGTCACGCCCCGACTCCGTAAGCGAGGCGCGGCAGTGGGACCGCACGGGCTCGGTCACGGCCAGCCGCAGCTCCCCCTGCTCCTCACCCACCACGGCCAGCAGGCCGCGGTCCAGCAGGGTCTCGATGCCGGCCTCCTCCGCCGCGCCCGCCGCCGACAGGCCGAAGCCCGGCTCGTACACCGAGAGCCGCTCCAGCAGGGCGCGGACCGGGGCGTCCAGTCCGCGGCAGCTCCACTCGGCGAGGGCGGCGAGCGAGCGGTGCCGCTCGGGGGCGTGCGCGGGTCCGCCCGCCAGGACGGTCGTACGGCCGCGCAGCCGCGACGGCAGCAGGTGGGGAGGCAGCAGCCGCAGCCTGCGCGCGGCGAGCTCTAGGGCGAGCGGCAGTCCGTCGAGGAGCGTGCAGACCTCGGCGACGGCCGCCGCGTTCTCCAGGGTGAGCGCGAAGGCCGGATCGGCGTCCCGGGCCCGGCGCACGAACAGCGCGACCGACGCCACTTCGCGCACCTCGTGCGGGTCGGCGGAGCCGTCCGCCGGCTCCGGTACGGGCAGCGGCGCCAGCGGCAGCAGCTGTTCCCCGTACACCCCGAGCGGCTCCAAGGCGGTCGCCAGCACCACCACGCGCGGATCACCGGCGAGCGCCGCGACGGCCCCGGCGGCACCCGGGCGCGCCTCGTGGTCACAGCCGTCGAGCAGCAGCAGGACCCGGCCGGGCTCCCCGGGCCCCCACGGGCGCAGCGGTTCGTCCCCGGCGGCCCAGCGCGCCGCCGCGTCGACCACCTCCACCCGGGCGAACTCCGGGCCGACCTCCCGTACGGCCTCCGCGGCCAGCCGGCTCTTGCCCACACCGGCCCGCCCGGTCACCGTCAGCAGCCGGACCGAGGGGTCGCGCAGCCGCTCCCGCAGAGCGGCCGCTTCGAGTTCCCGCCCGACGAGCTCCGTCACCGGGCTGAGCGCTACCGACATGGTTCTCCGAACGTTGCGTAGAGGGCGGTCGAATGGGTCGGGAGACCGGGTGCCGCCGGGCCGGGCCGGGGCGTCGTGCCGGTCAGCAGGGCACACCGGCCGGCTGGATCCGCCAGAGCCCCGGACGGATCTCCACGGCCCGCCGCGCGGTGGTGCCACCACCGGTGGCCGTGGACAGCGCCCGCAGCGAGCGTCTCGCGTACACCTCCAGCCGGTGGTCGCGCAGGGCCCCCGCCAGCTCCAGGCACTCGCCGAACCAGGTCCGGGCGGTCTCCGCACCCTCCGGCCCGTCCTGGGCCAGCGCGAGGAGCGCCCGGGCGCGGCTCGCCTCGTAGCGGCCGCGCGTACGGCCGGGCAGCGACAGGGCGGCGAGGGCGGGCTCCAGCAGGGCGGCGGCCTCCACCGCCGAACCGGCGTCCAGCCGCAGCTCGGCCAGGCCCACCAGGGCGCGGCCCGCCTCCTCCTCGTCGCCCGCCTCCCGGGCGTGCGCCAGCGCACCCGCGTACAGCTCGTGCGCCCGTTCCGTGCGGCGGTACTGCCAGGCGAGGTCGCCGAGCGAGCGCTCCATCCGGGCCTGGGCCGACCGGTCCGCGCACCGCACGGCCGCATCCAGCGCCAGGGTGTAGGCGGCCTCGGCGTCCTCCTCCACCCACCCGCCCGTGGCGTCCGTCAGCCGTACCGCCAGCGCCCACAGCCCGGCCTCGTAGGCGGTCCGCGCCAGCCGTACGAGCCCCCGCGCGTCGGCGTCCGCCAGACGGCCCGGCTGCGCGGCCCCGTCCGCGTACGCCCGGCACACCCGCTCCGCCGCCGCGCGCCGCACCCCGGGCGCCTCCTCCAGCGCCAGCCGCTCCACCGCCAGCAGCCTCAGCAGCTCCGGGAGGTGGCAGCCGTCGCGGTCCACCGCCAGCAGCCGTTCGTCGGCCAGCGCGTCAAGGGCCGCCGCGGCCCGCGGCTCGGCCAGGTCCAGCGCGGCGGCGGCCTGCCGGGCGCCGAAGCGGCCGGGCGGCAGCAGCGACAGCAGGCGAAACGCCCGGCGCTGGGCGCCGGGGGCCGCCGCGTAGACCTCCAGGAGGCGGGCCCTTACGTCGACGTCGCCGGTCCGCAGCGCGTCCAGCCGCCCGCCCTCGTCCCGAAGCCGGTCCGCCAGGGTGGCGGGGGTCCAGTGCGGACGGGCCGCGAGCTGGGCGGCGGCGGCCCGCACGGCGAGCGGGAGCCCGCCGCACAGCCCGGCTATCTCGTCGACCGCCGCGGACGCGGGCGCGGGGCCGCCGCGCTCGGCGAACAGCCCGGCGAGCCGCCGCGACTCCTCGGGCCGCCACGGCCCGAGGACCACCGGACGCAGCCCCGGGAGCCCGGCGGGCACGCGACCCGCCGTGAGCAGCAGCGCGGAGCCCGGGGCGAGTGGCAGCAGAGGTCGTACCTGGGTCTCGGAGGTGACGTGGTCCAGCACGATCAGCACCCGGCGGCCCGTCAGGGGTGACCGCCCCAGACGGTCGAGGATCTCCGCGCCGGCCGGCGGGGGCCCGGAGCCGCGGCGCAGGTCCAGGAAGACCTGCCCGTCGGGGAAGGCGTCCGCCACGCGGTGCGCGCTCTCCACCGCGAGTGCGGTCTTGCCGGTGCCCGGCAGGCCCGTCACGGCGACGCAGCCACCCGCGGGGCCGCACCGTAACAGCTGCTCCAGCTCGGCCAGTTCGGCCGCCCGGCCCGCGAAGCCGGGATCGGCGGGCGGCAGCGCGCCGAGCTCCGGCGACCAGCGTTCCGCACCGTCGGCCGGAGCGCCGGCCACGGCACCCGACCCCACGGGCCCGGACCGTACGGCCGATCCCGCTTCCGCCCCCGCCCCCGCCCCCGATCCGGACCCCGACCCCGACCCCGACCCCGCGCCGGTGCCGGTGGCGGTGCCGGAGCCGGGTCCGGTTCGGGCTCCGGGCATCGACAGCGCCGGATCCCCTTCCAGAATGCGCCGCTGGAGCCGCCGCGACGAAGGACCCGGCTCTATCCCGAGCTCCTCCACGAGGGTCCGCCGCAGCATCGCGAACACGCGCAGCGCCTCCGCCTGCCGCCCGCACCGGTACAGCGCCACCATCAGGTGGGCGTGGAACTCCTCGTGCATCCGGTGCTCGGCGACCAGCTCCTGGAGCTCCGCCACCAGTTCGCGGTGCAGCCCGAGGTGCAGCTCGGCCCGGATGCGCTCGTCGAGCACGGTGGAGCGCACCTCGCCCAGGCGCACGGCCGCGCCGTCCAGCAGCGGCCCGTGCGGGGTGTCCGACAGCACCGGCCCCCGCCACAGCGCGAGCGCCCGCCGCATCAGATCCGCGGCCGCGCCGAAGTCCGCCGCCCGCAGGGCCTGGTGGCCGCGGCGGGACAGGTCCTCGAAGACCGCGGTGTCGAGCGCGTCCGCGCCCACGCGCAGCAGATAGCCCGGGCGTCGGGTGACCAGGGACTGACGGCCGTTCTCCGGATCCGCGCTGCCCAGTGTCTTGCGCAGGTGCGACACGTAGACCTGGAGCGTCGTCGTCGCCGTACGCGGCGGCGCCTCCGGCCAGAGCTCGTCGATGAGGCTCTCCGACGACACGACCTCGTTCGCGCGGACCAGCAGTGCCCCGAGGACGACCCGCAGTTTGGCGGCCTGCGGAGCGTACGAAGGCACCGCACCACCGTCCGTACCGCCGTCCGCACCCCCCGCCGCACCGTCGCCCGTGACCTCCAGCGGGCCCAGAATCCCGAAGCGCATCGTCCTCAGTAGTCCTGGACGACGGAGGTGCGGGCCTCGGCGACCGCCCGGCGGCGCTGCGTCAGGGTGAGCGTGACCGGTACGGAGGGCCGCCCGGCGGCGTCGTGCCCCAGCGGCCCGGCCACCGCCACGCAGCGCAGCGGCAGATCGAGGTCCGCCTGCCCGCGGAAGTGCACCTGGCAGGCGCCGATCGCGCTGCGCGCCGGGTTCAGTCCGTGCGCCCGGCCCGCGGCGAGCAGCGACGTCTGGCGCAGTGCCTCCATCAGGTGCAGCCCGGAGAGCTGCCCGTCCTCGCCCGCGAACACGGGACTGATCTCCCGGGAGAGCAGCCAGGTGCTGATCCGGCCGCGCGCCGCGTCGGTCGGTTCGCTGATCACGGTGTTCTCGGGGGCGTAGCGGCCGGTCTC
This sequence comes from Streptomyces sp. NPDC056224, assembly GCF_042267665.1. NCBI lineage: Bacteria > Bacillati > Actinomycetota > Actinomycetes > Kitasatosporales > Streptomycetaceae > Streptomyces > Streptomyces sp. NPDC056224. The sequence goes on along the minus strand of NZ_JBHJTK010000012.1, from coordinate 120,285 downwards.
GGCGGGGTCGGCCGGCCGCAGCGGGCCGTCCGGCGCGTCGTCGAGCTCGGGCGCGGCACGCAGCGCCTGCCGGGAGTGCTCCAGGTGCCTGCGATAGAGCTTCGGCATGAGGAAGACCAGACCGGCGGCGCCCGTCGCGCACGGGCGGCCGTCGATCACCACCTGCAGGTGGAAGTCGAGTCCGCGCGGTACCTCGTCCACCACGTTCGCGGGGCGTGCTCGGATGTGGGTCTCCATGGGTACGGGGCCGGCGGGGGCCCCGTCCGTACGCCAGGCGGAGAGGTCGGTGAGGTCGAGAGTGAAGCGGTAGAACAGACCGGGGCGGTCCTGCGGCACGCCGAAGTAGCGGTGGCCGACGAACTCGCCGATCTCGCGCATGGTCTCGGTCGCGATCTGCAGGTCGTGGAAGTGGCCCGGACCGTCGTTGAAGAGCGGGTGGGCGACGGGGGTCGCGCCGACCAGGGTGAAGTTCTCCTCGCCGAGGCTGGGGACGTCGAGACCGTAGTGGGCCCGCGAGGGCGGACGGTGGATCAGGTGCTGGGCCGCCGCGGCCCCCGCACGGTCGTGTACGGCGGGGGGCGAGGTCGTGCTGTTGTCGACTGTCATGTCCCTCTCCTAACTCTCGCGTCATGGTGGAGCGGTGGTCGAGCGGCCAGCCAGCCGGTGCCGTTGGCAGGAAAGTGCATGGCAGGAACTCATGCGTTCCGCTTCGGCCCCCTCCGTGGTTGTGGGCTTTAGCGGCGTCCAAGGGGCAGGGCGGACCCTGCCGTACGAGAGCCCCGCCCCCGGGACGTTCCCCCACCTCCCCGGGCGGGGCCCTGCTCCGCGCCCAGTCGACGATCCCGGAAGGGAGCCCCCGATGACCACCACAGGTACCGACGCCGTGCGGCCGGTGGAGGCGCCGGCGGCGGATTCCGTGGCAGGAGCCGGCCCGGCGCGCCTGTCGGCCCGGCTCCGCCTCGGCTACGCCTCGGGATCCCTCGTCACGGGCACGTTCACCACCCTCCCCGGCCTGCTGCTGCTCCCGTACCTCACGGACACCCTGGGGGTGGGCGCCGCACTGGCCGGCGCGATCGTGTTCGTACCCAAGGCCTGGGACGCCGTCCTCAACCCGCTGGTCGGCCGGGCCAGCGACCGCACCCGTACCCGCTGGGGCGCGCGCCGCCCGTACGTCCTGTGCGGCGGGCTCGCGACGGCCCTGGCCTTCGCGCTGACCTTCGCCGGCCTGCTGCCGGGCACCGGGGGCGCCTGGCTCACCGCGGGCGGATACCTGCTCACCGCGACCGCGTTCGCCTTCTTCCTGGTGCCGTACGTCGCCATGCCCGCCGAACTCACCGACCGGCACCAGGACCGCGTGCGCCTGGTCGGCGGGAGGGTCGCCGTCATCGCAGTGGCCGCGCTGGTCACCGGCGCGGCCGGGCCCGCCCTCATCGACGCCGGGGGCGGCGGGCTCGCCGGACACCGGTGGGTAGGGGTGTTCGGCGGCCTGGTCATCGCCCTCGGCACGGTCTGGGTCTTCACCGGAACCTCCGGCGGGAGCGGGAGCGGGGGCGGGGGCGGGGGCGGGGGCGGACGCGTCGGCTCCCGCGTCCCGGAGAGCGAGCCGAGCCTGCGCCGCCAGTTCGCCGCCGCCCGCGGCAACCCGCCCTTCATGGCGCTGCTGCGGTGCGTGATCGTCCAGTCCGTCGCGACCGGCGTCCTGCTCGCGGGCGCGCCGTACTTCGCCGAGCACGTCCTGCGCGACTCCTCCGGGGTCGGCGCGCTCGTCGCCGCGTTCGTCGCGCCCAACCTCCTGACCGTGCCGCTCTGGTCGCGGCTGCGCGCCGGCCGCCACGGATACACCGTCGCCTCCGCCCTGTTCGCCGCCGGCTGCCTGCTCTTCCTCGCCGCCCCCGTACTGCCCGAAGGCGCCGTACTGCTCACCATGGCGCTGGCCGGCACCGGCCACGCGGGCCAGCTGCTCTTCCTGTACGCCATGCTGCCGGAGCGCATCGCCAAGGACGCCGCCCGTACCGAACGCCGCCAAGCGGGCGTCCTGTCCGGCCTGTTCAGCACCGGCGAGGGGCTGGGGGTCGCGCTCGGCCCCTTCCTCTACGGCCTGGTGCTCCAGCTCTGCGGCTACGTCTCCTCCGGCACGGGCCGGGCCGCCGAGCAGACCCCGACCGCCGAACTCGGCATGCTCGCCGGCTTCGCGCTCGTCCCGGCCCTGGCCACGGCGCTGGCCGTCCTCCTGCTGCGCGGCTACGACCGCACGGACCGCCCCTACTGACCCCTCATCAGCCGGGGTGCAACGACACGGGTATGCGGGGCACGGTCCGCGCAGGATGATGGGACGATCATGACTCGCGGGCTTCGGGGGATGCTTTCGTGACGTACGCACAGGAGTGGGACACCGGCCAAGTCGGTTTCGGCCCGGGGGTACGGGCCCTGATCGAGGAATCGCTCGTCCCGGGTCCGGGTCCGGGCCCGGGCCCCGGCCGCGCCGTCCCCGACCCCGGCCGCGACCCCGCCGTCGTTGTCCGGTCCGGTACGTACGTCGTCGACCCGCCCTTCTTCGGCAACGGGGACATCGGCCGGGTCGCCGTCTGCGGAGCCGTCAACGAACTGGCCGCCACCGGAGCCGAGGTCCGCCACATCGCCCTCGGCATCGTCCTGGAGGCCGGGCTGCCGCTGGACCTGGTGCGCAGGCTCACCGCCTCCGTACGCGGCGCGGCCGCCGAGGCCCGGGTCGCCATCGCCGCGGTGGACACCCAGGTCGTCCGCGCGGGCGAGGCCGACCGGGTCTTCGTCACCGCCACCGCGTTCGGCGCGCTGAGCGGCCCGCCCCTGGACCTCGGCTCGGTCCGGCCCGGCGACCGCATCGTGGTGACCGGCCGCCTGGGCAGCCACGCCGCCCACCTGGTCTCGCTGCGCGACGGGCTCGGCTACGAACACCACGTACCCAGCGACTGCGCCCCCCTGGGAGGCCTGCTGCGCGCGGTGGGCCCCGACATCCGCCACGCCCGGACGGTGGTCGCCGGCGGCCTGGCGGAGGTTCTGCGCCGGTGCGCCGCGGACCGTGGCCTGACCCTGCGGGTCGAGGAGGCGGCCCTGCCCGTCCGGTACGAGGCCCGCGTGGCCCTCGGCACCCGCGGCCTCGCCCCCCTGGACGCGGCCTGCGCCGGGTGCCTGTGCCTGTTCGTCGCCCCGGAACGCACCTCCCAGGTCCTGACCGCGCTGCGCGCCCACCCCTACGGCCGCCACGCGACCGTGGTCGGCGAGGTCACCGCCGACCCGCTGGGCGAGGTGGAGTTCCGCACCCCGGACGGCCGCCTCCACTTCCGCACGGTCCCCGCGGGCACGGTCCCCGAACGCCTCCTGTGAACGCGCGGGTCTCGGGGCCGGCCAAGTCCGTTGCGTGAACAGTCGGTTGATCCACGTATGAGCGACCCCGCGGCGGCATATGCTCGGACCGCACGCACGGACGCACGGACGTCCGTGCGCACGCGCGTCCGAACGCCTCGCGAGCCGTAAGGGGACCGCCCCGTGAGTGTCCGCATCCAACCCTCCTCCCAGGTCGACGAGACCGCCGAACTCGGCGAGGGGACCGTCGTCTGGGACCTGGCGCAGATACGCGAAGATGCCCGGCTCGGGCGCGGCTGCATCGTGGGGCGCGGGGCGTACGTCGGGCCGGGCGTGCGGATCGGCCACAACGTCAAGCTCCAGAACCACGCGCTCGTCTACGAGCCCGCCGAACTCGGCGACGGGGTGTTCATCGGGCCGGCGGTGGTGCTCACCAACGACTTCTACCCGCGGGCGGTCGACCCCGACGGCCGGCTCAAGCGCGGCGGCGACTGGGAGGCCGCCGGGGTCGTGGTGGCCGAGGGGGCGTCCCTGGGCGCCCGCTCGGTCTGCGTGGCCGGGGTGCGCGTCGGGCGCTGGGCGCTGGTCGCGGCCGGCGCGGTGGTGTCCCGGGACGTACCGGACTTCGCCCTCGTGGCGGGGGTGCCGGCCCGGCGGATCGGCTGGGTGGGCCGGGCCGGGGTCCGCCTGGTGGAGCGCGAGGACGAGCCGGGCGTGTGGGAGTGCCCGCGCACCGGCGCGCTGCACGACGAGAAGGACGGCAGGCTCGCCGAGCGCATCTGACGCAATGTCGGCAATTTAGGGCTTCGGCATTTCGTCAAAACCACAAACAACGCACAACCGTCGGCATACCGTGTCCCTGCACACGGGATCTGAGCAGGCAACAGGCTTGGCTCAGTGGGGGGTTGTACACGACGAGGGCACCGCGGGCAGTACGCCGGCGGCGCGGTTCCACCGCGCCTGCGGCGGCTGCCGTTCACGCGCGCCCCAGTCCGACGGCATCGCTGGGGGGTCCAGACGCAGCCGTCGGACGGCTCGTGCCATCGGTGGGGATTCACCGGCGGCACGTGCGCCGTCATGCGCGATTCCCCTCCGCGGAGTGACGACCGCCAGGTCCGTCCGAGGAGCGATCAGAGGGGGTAGGTGTGTTGGAGCCGAACAGCTCGGACATACGGGGTGCGCGCAGCACCCGGGGAGTCGGGGTGGGGACCCGATGACCGCAGCACGATTAGAAGCACTGGCCCGCGAGGACCTGCCGCTGCACGCCCTCGCCGAGCGGCTGCTCGCGCTGGCCGAGGCGGGACTGCCCGCGATGTACCTGCCGGGCGAAGAGAACTTCGTGTTCACCCTGGTGGGGACCGCCGCACCCGACGGCACCCGCCGCCTGGAACCGCGGGGGACCAGCACCCGGTACGCGGCCATCACCGCGCTGGGCGCCCGGTTCCTGCCCGAGGACCGCCAGCGCGCCCTGTTCGGCGGGCTCACCGCCGAGCAGTTCGCGGGGCTGCTGGTGGAACGGCTCCCCGGGGTGACGAACCTCGGTGACGCGGCGCTCATCGCCTGGGCCGCCGCCGAGACCGGCCACCCCAAGCTGTCCGACGCCCTCGAACGGGTCGCCGCACTCGACGTACCCGGGCGCCCGCAGTACACCGTCGAGGCCGCCTGGGTGCTCTCCGCCCTCGTGGCGGCCCGCGCCGCGGTGGACGTCGAGGACCGCCTCGCGGCCGCCCGCGACCGGCTGCTGGCGGCGAAGGCCGCCGACAGCCCGCTGTTCCCGCACGCCACGGGGCCCGGGCTGGTACCCGGATACCGGTCCCACGTGGCCTGCTTCGCCGACCAGACCTATCCGCTCCAGGCGCTGGCCCGGCTGCACGCGAGCGGCGGCGACCCCGAGGCCCTCACGGCCGCCGACGCGTGCGCCGCCCGCATCTGCGCCCTCCAGGGCGACGGCGGACAGTGGTGGTGGCACTACGACGCCCGCCACGGCGGCGTGGTCGAGGGCTACCCCGTCTACAGCGTCCACCAGCACGCCATGGCCCCGACCGCCCTCCTCGACCTGGCCGACGCGGGCGGCACCGACTTCGGCGCCGAGATCCGCCGCGGCCTGCGCTGGATGACCGAGGTGCCCGAGCTCGCCGGGCCCACCGGGACCCCGCGCGAGCCCATGATCCGCGACGACTTCGACGTCACCTGGCGCAAGGTCTACCGCGGCGACCCGAAGAAGGCCGTCCGCGCCGCCCGCGGACTCACCACCCGGGTGGCGCCGCACGCCCGGCTCGCACCCCTGGACCGGCTCTTCCGCCCGGCCTCGGTGGACCGCGAGTGCCGCCCGTACGAGTTCGGCTGGATGCTGTTCGCCTGGCTCGGGGGGCTGCCGAGATGAACCGGACCCACAGGCCGTCCCTCTTCGGGATCGCACTCGACGCCCTGACCATGGACGAGACCGTGCAGCGCTGCCTGGAGGCGGTACGGCGCGGCGAACAGATCGAGATCGGCATGGTCAACGCCGCGAAGCTGGTCAACATGCGGCGCGACCCCCGCCTCGCGGCGGCGGTCGCGGGCTGCGACCTGGTCCTGGCCGACGGCCAGGCGGTCGTCTGGGCCGGGCGCCTGCTCGGCGTGCGGCTGCCGGAACGCGTCGCGGGCATCGACCTGTTCATGCGCCTGCTCGCCGCGGCCGAGACCGCGGACATTCCCGTGTACCTGCTCGGCGCCGAACAGCGCGTCCTGGAGCTGATGCTCCGCCAGATCTCCGCACGCTTCCCGGAACTGCGGGTGGCGGGCAGCCGGAACGGCTACTTCGACGACTCCGACCAGGAGGCGGTCGCCGACGCCGTCGCGGCCAGCGGCGCCCGGCTGCTGTTCCTCGGCATGACCTCACCCAAGAAGGAGATCTTCACCGCCGGCTACGGCAAACAGACCGGCGCCCACGTCGTGCACGGCGTCGGCGGCTCCTTCGACATCCTCGCCGGCATCACCAAGCGGGCCCCGCTGGTCTGGCAGCGGATGGGACTCGAATGGTTCTACCGCACCCTCCAGGAGCCGCGCCGCCTCGGCAAGCGCTACCTCACCACCAATGCCGCCTTCCTCCTCATGACGGTCCGGGAACTCATCCGTCGCACACCGTCACCCGCCCTTTCCGCGAACAGGAGTCACTGATGCGCGTCGTCGTCGTGGGACAGGGATACGTCGGCCTGCCGCTGGCCATCAGGGCCGCCGAGGTCGGACACCAGGTGATCGGGTACGACGTGGACGCGCGGCGGGTCAAGAGCCTCGCCGCCGGCGAGTCGTACGTGGAGGACGTCTCCTCCGAGCGGCTGACCCGGGCACTGGCGCTCGGCACCTACCGGCCCAGTGAACTCGCCCGGGACTGCGGCGGTTTCGACGTCGCCGTCGTCACCGTCCCGACCCCGCTGCAGGACGGGGCGCCCGACCTGCGGTACATCGAGGAGTCGGCGCACACCCTGGCCCGCTTCCTGCGCCCGGGCGCGACCGTGGTCCTGGAGTCCACCACCTACCCGGGCACCACCGAGGAGCTGTTCGCGCCGATCCTGGAGGACGGCTCCGGGCTCACCGCGGGCGAGGACTTCCACCTCGGTTACAGCCCCGAGCGCATCGACCCCGGCAACACCGTCTGGGGCTTCCAGCAGACCCCCAAGGTGGTCTCCGGCGTCGACGCCCGCTCCCTGAAGGCCGTCGAGGCCTTCTACGGGCAACTCGTCGACACCACCGTGCCGGTGCGCTCGCCCAAGGAGGCCGAGCTGGCCAAGCTGCTGGAGAACACCTTCCGGCACGTGAACATCGCGCTCGTCAACGAGATCGCCATGTTCGCCCGCCACCTCGACATCGACGTCTGGCAGTCCATCGAGGCCGCCTCCAGCAAGCCCTTCGGCTTCATGAAGTTCACCCCGGGCCCGGGCGTCGGCGGCCACTGCCTGCCGATCGACCCCTCGTACCTGAACTGGCGGGTGCAGCGCGAACTCGGCCAGAACTTCCGCTTCGTCGAACTCGCCAACGACATCAACAACCACATGCCCGAGTACGTGACGCGCCGCGTGATCGACGCGCTCAACGCCAAACGCCGCTCGGTCAACGGCTCCAAGGTCCTGCTCCTCGGGCTGGCGTACAAGAAGAACACCGGCGACGCCCGGGAGTCGCCCGCCGTGCGCGTCTCCCAGCTGCTCCTCGACATGGGGGCCAAGGTGCGCGCGGCCGACCCCCACGTGGTGGAGAGCGTCAAGGTCGACGCCCGCCTCGTGCGGGTCGAGCCGACCCGCAAGGAACTCGCGGCGGCCGACGTGGTCGTCCTGCTCACCGACCACGACTCCTTCGACTACGGGATGATCACCGAGCACGCCTCCTTCGTCCTCGACTGCCGCAACCGGGTGTCCGGACCGACCGTGGAGGTGCTCTGAACCATGACCGTGGCGAAGATCGTGTGCGTCGCCGGAGCGCGGCCCAACTACATGAAGATCAAACCGGTGATGGACGCACTGGAGCGCCGCGGCGCCGAGGTGGTCCTCGTCCACACCGGCCAGCACTACGACGAGTCCATGAACGACGTGTTCTTCCGCGATCTGGGCATCCGCACCCCCGACCGCTACCTGGGCGCCGGTTCCGGCACCCACGCCCAGCAGACCGGGCGGGTGATGGCCGCCTTCGAGCCGCTGCTCGACGAGGTGGCCCCGGACGCGGTGGTGGTGGTCGGCGACATCAACTCCACGCTCGCCTGCGCCCTGGTGACCGCGAAGGCCGGCCCGCTGCTGGCCCACGTGGAGGCGGGCCTGCGCAGCCGTGACTGGAGCATGCCCGAGGAGGTCAACCGCGTCGCCACCGACCGGGTCAGCGACTACCTGCTGGCCCCTTCGTCCGACGCCGCCGCGAACCTGCGGGCGGAGGGCTACCGGGACGACCAGATCCACGTCGTCGGCAACGTCATGATCGACACCCTCCTCGCCAACCTGGACCGGGCCCGGCAGTCCGACGTCCTGGACCGGTACGGGCTGACCCGGGGCGGATACGGCCTGGTCACCCTGCACCGCCCGGCCAACGTGGACGACCCCGCGGCCCTCGGCGGCCTGCTGAAGGCGCTGGGCGAGATCGCGGCCCGCTGCCCGTTGCTGCTGCCCGTGCACCCGCGGGCCGCCGGGCGACTGGCCGAACTCGGCGTGCCGGGCGGCATCCAGCTGGTTCCGGCCGCCGGATACCTCGACTTCATCGCCCTGCAGGACTCCGCCCGCCTGGTGCTCACCGACTCGGGCGGGATCCAGGAGGAGACCACCGCGCTGGGCGTGCCCTGCGTGACGCTGCGGGAGAACACCGAGCGGCCCGTCACCGTGTCGCAGGGCACGAACGTACTGGCGGGCACTGATCCGGAGCGCATCGTGGCCACGGTGAACCGGGTGCTCGACGATCCGCCCGCCGCCCGCTGCCCCGAGCTCTGGGACGGCCGGGCGAGCGAGCGCATCGCCGCGGTCCTGCTGGACGGCGGGACCGCGCGGACCCGGCCCAGACCCACCGACCTCGTCCCGCAGTAACCGTAGTGACAAGAGGGGGAAGACCATGGACCTCGCCGAGATCTGGCGGGTCATGCGCAGGCGCTGGTACGTGCTGCTGCCCGGACTGCTGCTCACGGCGGCACTCAACGCCGCCGTGTACCTGCTGGTCCCGGTGGAGTACGTGTCGCAGAGCACCGTGACGCTGCTGAACTCGAAGAAGGCCACGGTGGCCTTCGACGGCAACCCCTTCCTGAGCACCCAGGCCTCGCTCACCGGAATGGCCGACGGCCTGGCCCGCAACCTCAACTCCGACGATTCCGTCGCCGACCTCAAGTCCCTGGGCATCACCGGCAAGCACGAGGCCAAGATCGCCGACAACGCCCAGGGGCCCTTCATGTGGCTGAGCGTGACCGGGACCGACCCGGCCGCCGTACTGAAGTCGGACGAGATCTTCACCGCCTACGCGGAGAAGCGGCTGACCGAGTTCCAGACCCAGCAGTCGGTGACACCGGAGGCCATGATCCGGATGGCGACGATCGTGCCGCCGCAGAAGCCGGAGGCGCAGACCAAGACCAGGCTCCAGTACCTCGTCATGGCAGGCGTCCTGGGCTTCGTCCTCAGCCTGGTGGCCGCCTTCTTCGTGGAGGCCCGGCGCCGGACGCCCGGCAGGCACCGGCCCGCGGGCGAGGCCGCCGAACCGGCTGCTCAACCGGCTGCCGAACCGGCTGCCCACCCGGAGGCCCACCCGGCCGGCGAGCCGGCCGCGGCGGCCGTCGCAGGGTCACCGTGAGCGGCTCCGCGGCCGCCGGCCCGCAGACCGCCCAGGCACCGTCGTCGCTGGGCCGCAAGGTCGGTTCCGCCGCCCGGTGGAGTCTGGTCAACACGGTCGTGATGCGCCTCGGCAACTTCGCGACCGGCATCGTCCTGGCCCGCTTCTTCCTCGGACCCGAGGCCTGGGGCGTGTACGGGATCGCCCAGACGGTGCTCCTGGTGCTGCTCTCCGCGAACGAACTCGGCGTCTCGCTGGCGATCGTCCGCTGGGAGGGCGACCCTCGCCGCTTCGCCCCGACCGTCCTCACCCTCAGCGCGGCCTCCAGCTGCCTGCTCTACGCGGCCCTGTTCGCGGCGGCCCCCACGGTGGCCGAGGTGCTCGGCTCGCCCGAGGCCTCCGGCGTACTGCGCGTGATGTGCCTGTGCGTGGTCCTCGACGGCCTGTCCCAAGTGCCCGCCGGCTTCCTCACCCGGGAGTTCGCACAGGGCCGGCGGATGGCCGTCGACGCGCTCAATTTCGTCCTCAGCACCGCGGTGACCCTGCTGCTGGCCGTTCAGGGCTGGGGCGCGATGAGCTTCGCCTGGGGCTCCGTGGCGGGCAACGTGGCCGCGCTCATCGGCTGCTGCCTCGCGGCGCCCGGCACCCTGAGGTTCGGCTGGGACCGGGAGCAGGCCCGGGCACTGCTCCGGTTCGGGCTGCCCCTCGCCGGGGCCAGCATGCTCGCCCTCGGCGTCGTCAACGTGGACACCATGGTGGTCGGCTCGGCCCTGGACCCGCTGGCCCTGGGCTTCTACGTGCTCGCCTTCAACATCTCCGGCTGGCCCGTACGGATCATCTCCGAGGCGGCCCGCCGCGTCTCCTTCGCCGGGTTCTCCCGGCTGGCCGGGACACCGGGGGCGCTGGCCGCCGGATTCGGCCGTGCCCTCGGGGTCGTGATGACGGCCACCGTCCCGCTCTGCGTCCTGCTGGCCGCCCTCGCCGGACCGGTCGTGGCACTGGTCTACGGCGAGCGCTGGCTGCCCGCGGCCAGCGCGCTGCCCTGGCTGATGGCCCTCGGCCTCGTCCGCATCGGCTGCGAACTCGCCTACGACTGCCTGGTGGCCGTCGGACGGCGCCGCTCGCTCATCGGGGTCCAGGGACTCTGGCTCCTCGTCCTGATCCCGGCCCTGGTCGTCGGCGCCCGCACCGGCGGGATCGTGGGGGTGGCCCAGGGCCACGTCCTGGTCGCCGGAGCCGTGGTGGTGCCGGTGTTCCTCCTCGCACTGCACCGGGGCGGCATCGGCCTGGGCACGGTTGCACGGGCCTGCGCCTGGCCCCTGCTCGGCGGCGCGGTGATGACCGTGGTGGTCCTCGGCCTGGAGCGGTACCTCGGCGACGGGGTACTCGCGCTCCTGGCGACCGGAGCCGCCGGCACCCTGTGCTACGCCGTGTGCGTCCTGCCCAGCCGCGCGTCACTCCGAGGGTAGGCATCCGTGACACACCGCCGAAGGCGCCTGCGGGCGTGGCTGCTCGCCGGAGTGGTACTGGCCGTCGCACTGGCCCTGTACCGGGCCGACCGCACCGGCGTGAGCGAACCCCCGGCCGCGCCGCCGCTCCCGCCGTCCGCCGCACCGTCCGCCGCTCCGTCCGCCACGCCCTCCGGGACGCCCTCCGCCACGGGCACGCCCGGTCCGCCGACCGCCTCGGGCACCGCCGATCCTCCGGCCACCACCGGCGCACCTTCCCCGGCGGCATGCGCCTCGCCGGGCGCCTGCGGGTACCCCGACGCACGGACCACCGGCCCGCGGATCGCGCTCAAGCGGCACGACACGGGGAACATGTCGGTCAAGACCGACGGCATGGTCATCAGCGGCTGGGACATCAACGGTTCGCTCGACGTCTACGCCAACGACGTCACCGTCGTCGACAGCAGGATCACCTCGACCAACTGGTGGGGGATCAACCTGCGCCCCGGTTTCAGCGGACTGAAGGTCCTGCACACCACGATCACCGCCGTACCGGGCAAGGGCCCCGACAACGGCGGCGTGAACTACGCGGTCTCGAACATGGGCGGCAGCTCCATCGAGGTCGGCTGGTGCGACATCTCGGTCTTCGGCAACGCCCTCTCCATGGGCCAGGGGAACCTGCACGACAACTACGTCCACGACCTCGTCGCCTTCCGCAACCAGGGCGGCGAATGGCAGCACACCGACGCCGTCATCAGCGGAGGCGGCAACAAGGGCCGGCTGACCGTCCGCCACAACACCCTGCTGAACGCCACCCCGGTGGACAAGGGGGCCACCGCGGCCGTCGGCCTGTTCGCCGACACCGGGGTCGTCTCCTCGGTCGTGGTCGACGGCAACTGGCTGGCCGGGGGAGCGTACGCCCTCTACGGCGGCGGGCCGGGCGCCACCGGCATCCAGGTCACGGACAACGTCTTCTCCACCGAGTACCACCCGGGCAGCGGCGCCTACGGCCCGGTCACCGCCTGGAACGAGGGCGGCGCCGGGAACGTGTGGCGGGGCAACCGCATGACCGACGGCAGACCCGTCACCCCTGGCCCCGCTTCCTGACGACAGCGACGACCGGGACGACCGGGACGACGAGAGGACGAGAGGACACGATGCGACGCCGTATCGCGCGCGCCCCCTGGGAACTGCTCAAGCGGACCTTCGGCTGGCTGGTGCTCTTCGAGGCCCGGAACAAGTTCCTCCGCGCCCCCTCCGCCGTACGGCTGCGCCGCTTCGAGGACGCCGAGACCACCCGGCTCGCGGCCCTCCTCGGCCCGCCGCCCACCGCCCTCGTCGCCACCGTGATCGCCACCCACCGGCGCCCCGAGGCGCTGCGCGCGGCGGTCCGCTCCGCGCTGGACCAGACCGTGACCGACCAGGTGGTCGTCGTCGTCGACGACGGCGCCGGTCTGCCCGAACTCCCCGACGACCCCCGCCTCTTCGCCGTGTCCCTGGCCCGCAACACGGCCACCGCCGGAGTCGTGCGCAACGTGGGGATCCGGCTGACCCGGTCGCGGTACGTGGCCTTCCTGGACGACGACAACCTCTGGGAGCCCGACCACCTGCAACAGGCCCTGGCGGCCCTGGAGCCGTCCGGCGGACCCGACGCCGTGTACACCGCACTGCGCAGGGTGCTGCCCGACGGCACCGAACGGGACGTCCTGTCGGTGCCCTTCGACCGCCGCCGCGCCGCCCACGAGGCCTTCCTGGACACCAACGCCTTCGTCGCGCGCCGCAACCGGTCCCTGTACTTCAGCCGGCTGCGGCGCACTCCCGAGGTGCTGCCCCGCGAGGACTGGGAACTGGTCCGCCGCTACAGCCGCCACCACGAGGTCCGCCACCTGCCCCGCCCGACCGTCCGCTACCTGGTCAACCCGGACAGCTTCTGGACCCGTTGGGACAGCCCTTAGGGCGCCGTTTCCTCGTACGAGATGCCGTGCCGCCCGGCGATCCGGTTCAGCCGGGCCGGATCCAGCCGGCCGTCGAGGGTGAGCCTCGGCCCGGCCTCGATCATGTCCTCGACGAAGCACTCCCAGCCACCCGGCGAGGAGATCTGCAGCACCCGCGGCGGCCGCCCGGCGCCGGGACGCAGCGCGTGCGGTACACCGCGGGGGAGCAGCACGAACTGTCCGGCGGTCAGCGCGTGGGAGTGGTCCCCGGCGTCGACGAGGAGCTCGCCGTCGAGCACGTACACGCTCTCGTCCGCGACATGGTGGGTGTGGCGCGGGATCTCCCGCGCCAGCACCACTTCGAGGAGGGAGAAGCGCCCTTCGGTGTCCCCCGTGGTCGCCTTCACCGAGAAGGCGGGCGGCAGCGGGATTCGGCCCGGCCGGGCCTCTCCCTGATCGAGGAGGACGAAGCGGTCGTGGGGCATGGGTGTGGTCCTTTCCCGGAACGGTGAGCGAAGGTGGCGGCCGGGGGCCCGGGCTCAGCGGGTCTGCCGGACCCCGCGCCGCCAGACGGCGGCGATCGCGCCGAGGGCCGAGAGCTCGTGCGTGGGGTCGCCCTCCACGAGCAGCAGGTCCGCGCGCAGGCCCGGGGCGATCCGGCCCCGGTCGGCCAAGCCGAAGTGGCGGGCCGGCAGGGCGGTCGCGGCGGTCAGTGCCTCCTGAGGGCGCAGGCCGCCGTCCTGCGTGAGCAGCGCCAGTTCACGGTGGAGACCCGCGCCGTGGGCGGGCGTGAACGGGGTGGCGTCGGTTCCGGCGAGGAGCGGGACGCCGGCCTCGCGCAGCGCGCGGAGCGCGCCGACGGCGGCCGGGTACCGGCCGGGGGGCAGGCAGGCCGCCGTGCCGGCCCCCTGGGCATCGACCGCCTCGAAGTACGCGAGCGTGGACACGACGAACACGCCCTGTTCGCGGACGCGCCGGGCGAGGCGCCCGGAAGCCGGGTCCTCCGGGGCGAGGTCGGCCCACACATGGGCGAGCCCGTCCACCCCCGCGTCGAGGGCGGTGACCACGTCGGCGGCGGTGACCGCGTGTGCGACGACCCGCACGCCCGGGTCACCGAGCGCTTCGCCGTGGCCGCGCTCGGCGGGGACCTGCGGACGCTCCTCGAACTCCTCGCACCCGACGTGACGCTCTGGACCGACGGAGGCGGCAAGGGGCCCGCGGTCAGTCTCCACCCCGTCCACGGCCGCGACAGCGTCGCTGCCGTGTTCATGGCCGTTGCGCGCGCCCTGCCGGCGGCGGGCGTCGACCTCCGCTACCGCCGGGTGGCCGGCGACCCCGGGGTGCTCGTCTTCGCCGACGGCAGTCCGCTCGCCATCGTCGTGGTGGGCCTGTCCCCCGAAGGGGACCGGATCAGCGGCGTCTTCTCGGTCACCAACCCCGACAAACTCACCGGAATCCGTCCGCCCACCCCTTGAGGCGCCCAGGGGGTGTCACGGCCCCGGCGTGGCGCGGAGCGCTGAAGGGGTGGCCAGGGCGCGGGCGGCCGCGCGGTTCGCCGGGCGGCCGAGGGCCGCCCGCGAGGTCTCGCGCAGCAGGACGGCCGCGCGGAAGGCGGCGGTGGCGGCGGGTCCGTGGCGGCGCCCGTAGAGCCGGACCCGGTTGAGCGTCAGCAGGGTCCACAGGTGCGGCGACACCTGCGAGTCCCCGCCGAGATGGGTGGCCGACGCCGCGGGCTCCAGGCGGGTGACGAAGCCGTGGTCGCGGGCCCGCAGGCAGTACTCGGTCTCCTCCGAGTACAAGAAGAACGATTCGTCCCAGGCCCCGCAAGCGTCCAGGCAGTCGCGGGAGAGGGCCATCAGTGCGCCGGTCGCCCAGTCCGCGACCGTCGCCCGCTCGTACGCGGAAGGGTCGGTGACCAGCTCGCTCCAGCGCGGGAAGCGCCCGGCCCGGCGATTGCCCAGCACCGCCTCGCCGAGCGCGCGCGTGACCTGCGACTCGCGGCGCAGCGAGTGCAGGAGCGTTCGGCCGTCTTCCTCGTACAGCAGCGGGACGCTGATCCCGACCCGGCCGTCCCGGCCGTCCCCGCCCTCCGGCGCGGCGCCGAGCCCGTCCACGAGTACCTTGGCGCAGCCCCGGCGCATCCGGACGTCCGGATTGCACACCAGGGCCGCCCGGAAGCCGCCCTCCCACGCGGCCGCGGCCGCGAGGGCGGCGTTCACCCCGGCCGCGTAGCCGGCGTTGCGGCCGGTCTGGACGAGCGTCGTGTCCGGGGCCAGGGAGCGGACCAGGTCCACGGTGCCGTCCGACGAGTCGTTGTCGGCGACGACCAGACGCCAGTCGAGCCCGGCCATCCCGTCGGGCAGCGAGGCCAGGAACTCCGGGAGCACCCCGGCGCTGTTCCAGGTGACGACGAGGACGGCTACGGGACCGGAATCCGGGCGGTCTGGGTTTGGGGAGGGCATGGGGACTCCACGGTTGGGGGCTGCGGCGCCGCGCGCCGGATGAAGCCGAGGTAACTGCCTCCGGCGGCGATCGTCAGGAAGAACATCCCGGCGAACATCGGGAAGCTGAGGGCGTCGAAGGTGGCGCTGATGACCAGGGAGACGAGCGCCGACGCGAAGAACGCCTGCCCGAGCTCCCGGTCGGACTCGCTGCGGGCCAGCCTGCGGATGGCGCCGCCCTGGTGGATCCCGGTGAGGAAGAGGAGCAGGAGCGCGAGCAGCCCCAGGAGCCCCATCTCCGCCAGCGTCAGCATGTACTGGTTGTCGGTGAAGAAGTAGAGCTCGGGGATGAAGGTCCCGAAACCCCTTCCGGCCAGGGGGCGTTCACCGAGGTAGGGCAGGATCGCGCTGTATTTGACGGTACGGGCCTGGGTGCTGCTGTCGGAGTTCGTCAGGAACGAGCCGAACAGGGTGGTGATGGTGCCGATCAGGCCCGGTACCACCACCTTGAAACAGGCCACCGAGCCCAGCAGCAGGCCGATCGCCGTCCACCGCCGCTGCGGCTTCCAGCGCGGCACCATCACCAGGATGACGATGAGCGCCCCGATGATGGACGTCCGCGACACCGTCAGCGGCAGGGCGCCGCCCATCAGAGCGACGGGTCCCCAGCGGCGCCACCGGCTCAGGTGCCGCCGTACCGGATCGAAGGCCTGCTGCACGGCGAAGGGCAGCAGGATGGCGAGCATCCCGCCGAACTCCAGGGGCTGCGCCGTGGTGGACCGGGGCCGGGTGAAGGACCCGCGGTCCAGGGTGGTGATCTGCGCGACGCTCGACTTGAGTCCCGGAACGCTGATGTGGTCGGCGATGTTCGTCGCGGTGAAGAAGTCGTAGTAGCCGATGGCGGCCACCACCGATCCCATCACGACGGCCCGGCGCAGCAGCACGTCGAGGCGGCCACGGTCATGGATCCCCGCGGAGACCAGCACCACCAGGGACACCCAGACGAGCAGCCCGATCAGACCCCGGTCCGCCCCCAGGAGCTCCTTGTGCGAGCTGGCGCGGGTCGCGTTCGCGAGGTACGAGGCCAGCACCGCGAGGGCCAGCAGGCACATCACCACCCTGGGCAGCCGGGTGCCGGCGGCCGGCCGGATCCGCCCGGTGAGCCAGGCCGCGAGGTACCAGAACAGGCCCAGCAGCGCGAACACGTTGGCCGGGGTGCCCACACCGCCCATGCCCGGCAGGGTCAGGTTCGAGGGGATGAAGAAGGCCAGGGCCAGGTATCCCGTGAGCAGCCGGCTGCTGTCCAGATTCAGTGCCCGCAGCCCCCGGTGGATGCGCCGCTTCGGCGCCGCGGCGGGCGCGGCGGGCTCGGTGGCGGCCGCCGCCCGCCTGCGCCGCCGGGCCACCATCACGCTCTCCGTCACGAAGGACAGCGTGAATCCGGCGGCAGTGCCGAGGATGACGACGCCCAGCACTTGCTGGTAGCGGCTCTTGAGCTGCGGCACCGGAGTCTGCGGCAGTACCACCGGGGCGGTCTGCACGAAGTACGCGGGCTGTACCTTCGCCGCCGCCTGGAGCGCGTGCAGCTGTTCCCCGGCGAAGGCGGTGAGCTTGCTGGTCTCGCTCAGCACCTTCGCACGGTCGGTCCCCGTGACCGTCAGCGTGATCAGCGGGCCCGAGGTGTTCGCGGCGAACCCGACCGTATAGGGGTCCGTCACACCGAGGCCGTGCAGGTCCCGCGCCGCGTCCGCCCCCGACAGCGTCCTGATCAGCACGTCCGCGGTCACGACCAGGGAACCCCCGGCGTTCGAGATGGGATTGCCGAAGGAGGGCGGCAGCTGGGAGGCCGCCGTGGAGTCGAGCAGCGCCACCGAACTCTGCGACTGGTAGGCGACCGGCACCGACCGGTAGAGGTGCAGACCGGCCAGCAGACTGAGCAGCGTCAGGGGCAGCATCACGTACCAGCGGCGGCGCAGCACCGCGCCTATCTCCCGAATGCTCACGAACACCCCCACGAGGTACGGGATTCGATGGCGGCCCCCTGCGCGTCCTGCGAGGATCGATCACGACGGAAGGAATCCCTGTGTCGCCTGGTGAGTTGGTCCGCGCGCTGCGCCGGCGCTGGTACGTCCTGCTGGTGGCGGTGGTGCTCGCGGCCGCCGGAGCCCAGCAGCTGCTGCACCCTGCCCGGACGTATCTGAGCACCGCGATCGTCGTGCTCAAGCCGCCGGTGACCGGCAGCCAGCCGAACCAGCTCGCCAACCTGCAGCCGCCGCTCGCCGCGGTCTCCTACGCGGCGGTGCGCCAGCTGGACTCCCCCGCCGGAGCGGCCGAGCTCAGGGCCGCGGGAGTCGGCGGCACGTACCGGCTCATCCCGCGGAACAGCGGCACCAGCGTCACCCCGCGCTACCTGATCCCCTCGCTGCAGGTCCAGGCGGAGCAGTCCGACCCCGCCGCGGCCGACACGGCCGTACGGAAGATCATCGAGGTCTACACGAAGCACCTGTCCGACATGCAGACGCAGCAGGGGATCCCGGCCGCCTCGCTGATGAGCGTGCACCTCCTCGTGCCGCCGACGGCGGTCGCCCAGACCGGCACCAAGAGCCGCGCCCTGGCCGGGGTCGCGCTGCTGGCCGGGGTCGGCGGAACGGCGGCGGCCCTGTGGACCGACCAGGCCCTGCTGCGCCGGGACCGGCGCCGGCGCCGGCGCGAGAGCGCCGACGCCGGTCCCGGGAACCAGGCCCGGGAGGCCGCGCCGATGGCCGCGGCCTCCCGCTGAAGACGACTGGTGGCCCATCAGATCCCTCGGCGCTTCCAGGACCGCCACCACAGCCACTCGCGCCCCCGGTCGGCGACGGCCGAGAGGACCAGCGGCTGGAGGTACGGCATGACGCGCGCCCCGATGCGACGACGCCGCACCAGCGCCCGGTACTCGCCGAGCGAGGTGTAGCCGCCCGGCAGGCACTCGGCGGCGAACTCGACGAGCTCGTCGACCGGCACCACGGCGGTCCGGCCCCGGTCGTAGGCGCGGTAGGCGCGCCGCAGCGCGTAGCGGGCGAGCCGGGTGCGCGCCGCCACCGAAAGCCGGTCGGCCTCCGGGAGCAGTCCGGCGCACTTCTCCAGCACGGAGTCGAAGGCGACGAGGCGCTGGCGCAGGTCGTCGAGCTGCCCACCGAAGTCCGTGGTGGACATGTTGTCGCCGTGGACGCGGTAGAAGGCCTGATCGGCCCCGCGGATGTACCCCACGTCGGCGTGCGCCGCGAGCCGCATCCACATCTCGATGTCGCCGGCGTGCGGGAGCTGCGGATCGTAGCCCCCGACCTTGCGCTGGAGACTCGTGCGGACCACCACCTCGGGTGAGGTGATGCATCCGGTGCCCTCCCGGAAGCGCCGCTCCAGCCACCACCGTCCGGGGTAGACGACCGACCCGGTGCTCCGCGTACGGGCCGCGGGCAGTGGTCCGCCGTGCTGGAAGCGCAGCGGCCGGCCGTAGCAGAAGCCCGCCTCCGGGTGCGCGTCGAGCAGGGCGGCGGCGCGCACCAGGGCGCCGGGGACCAGTCGGTCGTCCGCCGAGAGCAGGGCGACGTAGTCGCCGTCGGCCCATTCCAGGAGGCCCTCGTTGTAGGTGGCGATGTGGCCCTGGTTGCGCTCGTGGACCCGTACCTCGATCCGCGGGTCGGCGGCCGCCAGGGCGCGCGCGACGGTCGCGGAGTCGTCGGGCGAGGCGTCGTCGATGATCAGGACGCGGACGTCGACGCCCTCCTGCTCGTCCAGGACGCTCTTGACGCAGTCGGCCAGGAAGTGGCCGTACTTGTAGCAGGGGATCACCACGCTGACCGTGCTCACTGGCCGGCCACCTCCGTCCCGCCCGCCGCCTGCACGGCCGGGGCGGTGGTGGTGAAGACCGGTCCGACCCAGTAGTTCACCGAGCCGAAGGTGTTCGAGGGGAACGCCGTGGCGGAGCCGTACTTGTAGAGGCCGTTGCCGGCACCGGCGCCGCCGTCGGCCGGGGCGACCAGCGGATAGGAGCGGTGCGCCGCCGTGAAGTAGCCGCCGTCCACCGAGTACTTGCCGTTCGGCGCGTGGTAGGACGCCACGTACGAGGTGCCCGCGGTGATCGGCACGGGGGTGGCGAATTGGAGCTGCTGCCAGCCGGACAGGGTCTCGCTGCCGAAGGTGCCGGTGGCCAGCAGCGTGCCGGTGGCGGACCACAGGCTGCCGGTGTGCGTGCCGGTGTTGCCCGGGCCCTTGTAGAACGTGACGCCGGTGATGTAGCCGTCGACCGCGGACTGGAACCGGGACCCCAGTTCCACGGAGTTGGTGTCGTCACCCACGTTGGCGGTGCTGGGTGTCGCTCCGGCGGTCCACAGGGTGCACGGGCAGTTCACCGTGGGCGGGCTCGCGCTGGTGGTGAAGTTCCAGGCGAACGGCGCGGCCATGGTGTTGCCCCACAGGTCGGCGGCCTGGACGGACGCCGTGTAGGTGGTGCTCAGCGCCAGCTCGGACGACGGGGTGAAGGTGGCGCTGTTCGCCGCGTCGAGGACCTTGGTGCCCGGGACGGCGGCGCCGCCCGGGTCCTTCAGGGTGAACACCAGCGAGTCCGCGTCGATGCCTTCGCTGAAGGTGGCCTTCAGCACCGCCGTGATCGGGGTGGCGGTCGCCGCGGACTGCGGCGAGGTCGAGCTCACCGCGGGCGGGGTCGTACTCGCGGTGGAGGTGTCCAGCACCGCGTCCACCCAGTAGTTGCTGCCGGACGAGGCCGTGGACGGGAATCCGCCGGTGGCGCTGTAGCGGTAGACGCCGTTGCCGCCGTCGGTGCCGCTGCGCAGCGCCGTGAGCGGGGCCAGCCCCGCGTCACCCGCGGCGAAGGTGGTGTCGAAGGAGTAGCCGCCGTGAGGGGCGAAGTAGGAGGCGATGTAGGTGGTGTTCGGTTTGACCGGCACGGGGGAGGAGAAGTTCAGCTGCTGCCAGCCGGAGGCCGTCTCGTTGGTGAAGGTGCCCGTGGCCAGGCGCTGCCCGGAGCTGCTCCACAGGCTGCCCGTGTGGGTGCCGGTGTTGGCGGGGGACTTGTAGAACCGGACACCGGTGATCGAGCCGGCCGCCGAGGAGCGGATCTTCACACCGAGTTCGACGGCGCTGCCGTCACCGGCGTTGACGGTGCCGGGTACGGCCGCGGCGGGCCAGACGGTGCAGGGGCACTGCTGGGGGCCGACGGTCAGCGGCACGGTGGTGGTGGCGCCGATGTTGACGCTGTCGTCCACCGCGCGCACCTTGATCTGCACGGAGCCCGGGGCCGTCGGGGTCCACTTGTAGCTCCAGGACCCGATGCCCGTAGCCGCCTTCCAGGTGGTCCCGCCGTCGGTGGAGACCTCCACCCGGGCCACCACGCCGCCGCCGCCGTCGGCCGCCGTGCCGGTGATGGTCACGGGCCGCAGCGCCGGCACGGTGGCGTTCGCCGCCGGGCTCGTCACCGTGATGACCGGGCCGGCCGTGTCCGTGGAGGCGGTCGCCGCGACCAGGCCGCTCTGCAGGGACCCGGGCTGGACGCCCATGTCGGCGAAGACGTTCACGGTGGCCTGCTGCATGCGCTTGTCCTCGGTGACCACCGCGTCGTCGGGGTTGCCGGTGGGCATGTTGGTCAGGCCCCAGGACCACTGCACGGTGCCCGCGCCGAACACGAGCGCGTGCGAGACCGGGTCACGGAAGGCGACCAGGCTGTGCGTCGCCGTGCCGTTCCCGTACGTGTTGCCGTAGTCGAGCCGGAGCTTCCCGTCGTCGATGTCCACCGTGGTGGACGACATCTGGATCTGCCCGGCCGGCCGGTAGCCGTCCTCCACGTCGCTGTCCCACTCGTAGCCGAGCGTGCCGGACGGGAAGGTGGCCGTCTGGGACGGGGTCAGGCTCGCGACCGTGGTGTTCCGCCACAGCCGCATCTTCGCGAAGGAGCCCGGCACGGTGATCGCGTCGCTGCGGTAGCCGTTGACGCTGAACAGGCTGCCGGTCAGCTGGTTCTGCGGCTGGTAGGTCCGCCCGTTGGTGCCGCTGGCCGGGTCCATGAAGGTGCCCGTCCAGGTCCCGCTCGGGTCGGGGACGCCGTTCGGCTGGGGGAAGGACAGCTTGGTCTCCTTGTAGCAGACCAGCGTCCGGTCGGCGGTGGAGGTGCCGTCGATGCTCGGCGCGAGGCGGGTCTTCCAGAAGACCTCGTTGCCGCTGAAGTACGTCTGGTGCACCCCGGCCCGGCGCGCGGTCAGCGCGTTCGTGAACTGCTCCTGGGTCCAGTACTCGTCGTGCCCCGACGACATGAAGACCTTGTGATTCTGCAGCTGCGTGGCGCCGCGCGTCGACATGTCGATGCCGGACATGTAGCTCACGTCGTAGCCGTTGCGTTCCAGCCACGAGATCATCTGGTACTCGGACCCGTAGATTCCGTTCTCGCCGCCGATGTCCATCGGGCGGTTGTAGCTGACCTCGTACGCCCGGCCGTCGGGGGCGGGGCCCCCGCCGTCGTACAGGTCCTGGCCGCCGTAGTTGTTGTACGCCTGCCAGGTCTGGTCGCTGGTCTGCACCACGATGTCGGAGTGGCTGGAGTCGTTGCGGACGACGAAGGGGTAGGGCATCACCCCGTTGCCGTCCGCCTGGTCGAAGTTGGCCACGTACAGACCGGAGACGGCGTCGGCCGGCACGGTCCACGTCGCGGTGACGGGCCAGTTCCCGCAGTCGACCAGGCCGGTCGACGGCTTGGTGGTGCAACTGCGCGGGTTCCCGCCGGGCGCGAAGTTCGCCGGGTACGTCTGGGCCGCCTGGGCCGCGGTCGACAGCAGGCGGGCCCCGTTGCCCCCGTAGTGGCCCAGCCGGTAGACCGAGACACGGTAGGG
This sequence comes from Streptomyces sp. NPDC056224, assembly GCF_042267665.1. NCBI lineage: Bacteria > Bacillati > Actinomycetota > Actinomycetes > Kitasatosporales > Streptomycetaceae > Streptomyces > Streptomyces sp. NPDC056224. Next base: position 97,978 of record NZ_JBHJTK010000012.1, on the reverse strand, counting down.
GGTCGACGACTGGATCTTGAATTGCACGGTTTCGCCGGCCTGGACGCTCATCTGGGCGCTGAAGCCCTTGATGTCGCCGTACGCGCTGGGTGCGAACCAGTCGGACATCGGCGTGCCCGGCTTGGAGTTCTCGCACACGATCGCGTTCGTACCGGGACCGCACGGGTCGGCCGCACCGGCCACCGTGGACGGCGGCAGGACCGTTGCCATCAGGGCCGCGATCACGGTGAAGAGACCGTAACGGAGCAACCTTGTCCGTTTGTTCATCTGGACCTCATTTTTTGCGTCAGCGCAGGGCGTCGGTGAGCGCGTCCACGACCCGCTGCTGCTGAGCAGCGGTGATCTGCGGGAAGAGCGGGAGGGAGAGCATCCGGTCCGCGGCGAGTTCGGCGTGCGGGAAGTCGCCGCGGACGTGACCGAGGTGGGCGAAGGCCGGGGTGAGGTGGACCGGGACGGGATAGTGCACGCCCGCGCCGATGCCCTCCGCGCCCAGCTTGCCGACGACGGCGTCGCGGTCCGCCCCGGCGGCGAGCCGGACGACGTACAGGTGCCACACGTGGACGTTGCCCTCCGCGGTCACCGGCAGGGTGACGCGTCCGGCGGCCGCCAGGTCGCCCAGCAGCCCGTCGTAGCGGGCCGCGGCGGCCCGCCGGGCGGCGTTCCCGTCGGCCAGCCGGGCCAGCTTCGCCCGCAGGACCACGGCCTGCAGGCCGTCCAGCCGACTGTTGAACCCGGCGACGTCGTGGCGGTGCTTGGCGGTGCCGCCGTGGTTGGCCAGCGCCCGCACCAGGGCGGCCGTCTCCTCGTCGTCGGTCACCACCGCGCCCGCGTCGCCGTACGCGCCCAGGTTCTTGCCCGGGTAGAAACTGGTCGCGGCGATCCCGCCGCTGCCGGGGGAGCGGCCGTCCCGGGTCGCGCCCTGGCTCTGCGCGGCGTCCTCGACGACCTTCACGTGGCCCGGCAGCTGAGCCACCAGCTCCGCGGCGGCGGCGCACTGCCCGTACAGGTGGACCGGGACCACGGCGCGCGTGGCCTTCCCGACGGCGTCCAGCGCGGCCTGCGGATCCATCAGGAGACTGTCGGGGAGGCAGTCGACCAGGACCGGCCGGGCCCCGATCCGGGCGGTCGCGCCCGCGGTGGCGATGAAGGTGTTGGCGGGCAGCACCACCTCGTCGCCGACCCCGACCCCGCTCGCACGCAGGGCCAGTTCGAGCGCGTCGGTGCCGTTGGCCACGCCCACGCAGTGCCCGACCCCGGCGAATTCGGCGTACTCGCGCTCGAACGCGCGGACCTCCTCACCGCCGATGAAGGCCGTGTCGGCCAGCACGCGGTCGAATCCTGCACGTAATTCCCCGGCGACCTCGGCGTGCGCCGCCTTCAGGTCGACGAGCGGTATCTGGTTCATCCGACGGTGCTCCCCATCCGTGTCTCCGGCCACCGGCCGGTGTCGTTGCCGTCCGCCCGCAGTTCGTCGAGCGCCGGGCCGTCCGCCCCGCGCAGCCGGCGGGCCGGGCTGCCGGCCCAGACCTCGCCGGGCGGCACATCGGCCAGGACCGTGCTTCCCATACCGGTCAGCGACCAGGCGCCGACCTCTGTGTACTCGCGGACCAGTGAGCCCGCGCCCACGTACGCCCCCCGCCCCAGCCGCACCCCGCCGCCGAGGCGGACCCCCGAGGCGAGCGTGGCGAAGTCCCCGACCCGGTCGTCGTGGGTGAGGACCACCTGCGGCATCACCGCCACGTGGGACCCGACCCGGACGGCGGCGGTCAGCACGCAGTGCGCGAGCACCACCGAGCCCGCGCCGAGGACCGAGGACCCCGACACCACGGCCGTGGGGTGGACCACCGTCGCGTACCGGCTCGTGGGCAGCCCCAGCCGCCGCACCAGGCGGGCCCGTACCGCGTAGTCGCGCGGACTGCCCACGCAGACCACCACCCGGGCGGCCGGCAGTTCGTGCACCCGGTCGCAGCCGCCCAGCACCGGCACACCGTCGACCTCCCGGCCGTGCAGCGCCGGATCGTCGTCGAGGTGCCCGGCGAGCCGCCACCGCGGGACGCGGCCCTCTGCCGCGTCCGCGGCGCACGCGTCCCGGACCGCCTGGGCGGTCTCCCGCGCGAACCCGCCCGCGCCGACGATCAGCAGATCGTCGGCCCGGGGCCCCGGCCCGCTCATCCGCCCGCCCGTTCGCGGAGCACCGCCACCACCCGGTCCTGCTGGGCGTCCGTCATGGTGTGGAACAGCGGCAGGATCAGCGAGTCGCGGCTGATCCGCTCGGTCACCGGCAGCGGCGCCGCGCCGTGCCCCGCGTACGCAGGCTCCAGGTGCGAGGCCATGATCCCGCGCCGGGCCGAGATCCCGGCCGCGGCGAGCACGGCGAGCAGCTCGTCGCGGCCGACCGGGAAGTCCTCGGCCAGCAGCACCCAGTACGACTGGAAGTTCCCCTCACCGTGGCCGGGGTCCGTGACCGGGGTGAGGCCCGGTACGGGGCGCAGCAGCTCGGCGTACCGGGCGGCCAGCGCCCGCCGCCGGGCCACGATCGCGTCCAGCTTGCCCAGCTGCACCAGGCCGACCGCGGCCTGGATGTCGGTCATCCGGTAGTTGTAGCCGACCTCCAGATAGCTCTCGACGATCGGCTGGGTGCTCGCGTGCCGCTGCGCGGCGGACACGTTCATGCCGTGCTCGCGCAACCGCCGCAGCCGCTCCGCCCACTGCGCGTCGTCCGTGGTCAGCATGCCGCCCTCACCCGTGGTGATCACCTTGCGGGGGTGGAACGACCAGGCGGCGAGCAGCGCGCCGTGGCCGACGGACTTGCCGCCCACCGTCGCGCCGATGCCGCAGGCGGCGTCCTCCACCAGGGCGACGTCCCATTCCGCGCACGCCGCGCGCAGCGCGTGCACGTCCGCGGGCACCCCGGCCTGGTGGACGGCGAGCACCGCCTTCGTCCGGGGCGTGCGGACCGCGTCCACGGTGGCCGGGGTCAGATTGCCGGTGGCCTCCTCGACGTCCGCGAACACCGGCCGCGCGCCCACGTAGCGCACCGCGTTGGCCGTGGCGATGAACGACAGGGAGGGAACGACCACCTCGTCGCCCGGACCCAGGTCCAGCGCGACGAGGGCCAGGTGCAGGGCGGTGGTGCACGAACTCACCGCGATGCCGTGCCCGGCGCCCACCCGCTCCGCGAAGGCCCGCTCGAACTCGGCGACCCGCGGGCCCTGGGCGACCCAGCCGGAGAGCACCGCGTCGGCGGCGGCCTTCGCCTCCTCCTCGCCCAGCCACGGCACCATGACGGGGACGCGGGCCGCAGCGGCGTCCGCGGCGCTCATCGGCCGGCCTTCCCCGAGGCGTCGGCCGCGGCGGAGCAGGCGTCGGCGGCGCGCTCGGCCCGCCACCAGTCCACCAGGTCGCGCAGCCCCCTGCGCATGTCGATCTCCGCGGTGAAGCCGAGCCGGCTCGTGGCCAGCGAGGTGTCGGCGAGCCTGCGGGTCACCCCGTTCACGGCGCGGGCCGGGCCGTGCACCGGCACCAGGCCGTCCGCGCCCATCGCCTCCAGCAGCCCGAGCGCGAGGTCGAGCAGGCTGGTCTCGGTCGAGCTGGCGATGTTGAACACCTCGTCGGTCAGATCCGATTCGGCCGCCAGCAGGTTGGCCCTCGCGATGTCCCTGACGTCGACGAAGTCCATGGTCTGGGTGCCGTCACCGAGGATCAGCGGCGGCTCACCCGCGGAGATCCGCTCCATCCAGCGGATCAGCACCTCGGTGTACAGGCCGTGGATGTCCATCCGGGGCCCGTACACGTTGAAGTAGCGCAGCGCGACGTAGTCCAGCCCGTACATGGCGTGGAAGCTGCGCAGCACGCCCTCGTTGAAGGCCTTCGCCGCGCCGTAGAAGGTGTCGTTGTTGTACGGGTGGTGGCGCTCGGTGGTCGGGAACGTCTCGGCGAGCCCGTAGACCGACGCCGAGGACGAGGCGATCACCTTGCCGACCCCCGCGGCGGCCGCCGACTCCAGCACGTTGAACGTGCCGTCCACCAGCACCTCGTTCGCCAGCCGGGGCTCCTCCGCGCACTGGGTGATGCGGATGGCGGCGAGGTGGAACACCAGGTCGGCGCCCTCCGTCGCCTTGCGCACCGCGGCCACGTCGCGGATGTCGCCCTCGACGACCTCCACCACGCCGCTCGGCAGGGCGCGGGCCAGGTTGGCCGCCCGCCCCCGCACGAAGTTGTCGAGCACCACGATCTCGCGTGCCCCGTTGTCCACCAGGAGATCCACCACGTGCGAGCCGATGGTGCCCGCCCCGCCGGTGACCAGAATCTTCTTGCCGCGTACGCTGCTCAACGCCCTGCCCCCACTGAGTCGGTCATGGTCTTGCGTGCGACCGGCCTGCGATCGCCTTGCCTGCGGGCCGCGCCCGGCCCGTGAACGGTCAGCGCCCGGTGCGCAGTCCGACGACCGCCCCGCGGAACTCCAGGCTCCGGGAGGCCGCTTCGAGGATGTCCAGCACCTGCAGTCCGGCCCGGCCGTCGGTCAGCGCCGGCCGTCCCGTCCTGATCGCGGCGGCGAACTCCTCGACCATGCTGCGCAGGGCCTCCTTCTCGCCGAGCGCGGGCGCCACCATGTCGCCGGTCCGGTAGGAGACGAGCATGTCGCGGCGCTCGTCGGCGCCGATCTCCTGAGGGGCGGTCAGGTCCACCCCGCGGTCGAACACCGCCACGCGCTGGGTCGGGTTGAGGTCGTCCCACACCAGGGTGCGCTTGGACCCGCCGACCATGGTGGTCCGCACCTTCGTCGGGGACAGCCAGTTGACGTGCACGTGCGCGATGGCGCCGGTGTTGAGCTGGAGCGTCAGGTAGGCGACGCAGGACTGCCCGGCTCCGATCGGGTCGGCGCCGTGCGCGGCCACCGCGACCGGCCGGACGTTGTCCGGGAGGATGAAGTCGAGGACCGACAGGTCGTGCGGGGCCAGGTCCCACAGGACGTCGATGTCCTTCTGGACGAGCCCGAGGTTGATCCGGACCGAGTCGAAGAACTGGATGTCGCCGAGCTCGCCGGAGCGGACCATCTCCCGGATGCGGCCCACGGCCGGGGTGTAGCAGTACGTGTGGTCGCACATCAGCGTGAGACCGCGCTCCTCGGCCTCGGCCACCAGCCGCAGCCCGTCCTCGTACGTGGCGGCGAGGGGCTTCTCCACGAGGACGTGCTTTCCGGCGCGCAGGGCGGCCAGCGCCACGTCCAGATGCGTTCCGGCGGGGGTGGCCACGGCGACCGCGTCGACGTCCGGGTCGGCGAGGACCTCGGCGTAGTCGGAGGTCGCCCGGACCGTCGAGTAGTCGCCGAGCACCTGCCGGGCCCGGTCCTCGTTCAGGTCGCAGAGCCAGCGGAGCCGGAACTCCGGTGTGGACTGGAAGTTGCGGACGAGATTGGGGCCCCAGTAGCCCGCGCCGACCACGGCGACGCCTAATGCCTCGGTGGCCCCCCGGCCGGCGGCGTCCTTCGCAGTGTCCTTCACAGCGTTCCCCTTCGCTCCGCGAGACACGCCGGCTGGCGCGTCGACAACTCATGGGCGGGGCACGTGTGATGGAGGGAACGCCGTCGGCGGCGGGCCGGACGCCCCCGCGTCCCTGCGTGACCCGCCCAACGGTGATGGCCCCCCACAACCGATGCTCTGCGTAATGCGCGTACTTCCGCCCCCCGGCCGGCCGCGTGTTCCCCCAAGCAGCCGAACCCGTAACGACGGTCAATCTAGACCACCGGGCGTACCCCCGTGGAGAGTTGACGGAATCGCCCGGCGCGGGTGTTCGAGCGTGCATACTGCCCGGGTGACCAGCATCGTGATACCGGCCCACAACGAGGGCCGGGTCATCGGCCGGCTCCTCGACGCGCTCCTGGCCGACACCTCCGCGTCCGGCCCCGACATCGTCGTCGTGTGCAACGGCTGTACGGACGACACCGCCGAGGTGGCGGCCGCCCGAGGCCCCCGGGTACGGGTGGTCGAGATCCCGGCCCCCTCCAAGCACACGGCGCTCCGGGTCGGCGACGAGCACGCGCGGGGCTTCCCCCGCCTCTACGTGGACGCCGACGTCGTCGTCGGGGCCGCCGACGTACGGGCCCTGGCCGACGCGCTCGCCGGGAGTCAGGACCTGCTCGCGGCCGCTCCCGGCCGGGACATCCCGCTGGCGGGCTGCGCGTGGCCGGTGCGTGCCTACTACCGGGTGTGGCAGCGGCTGCCGGCCGTCCGCGAGGGCCTGTTCGGCCGGGGGGTCATCGCCGTGTCCGAGCCGGGGCACGCGCGGCTCGCAGCGCTGCCCCCGCTGATGGCCGACGACCTGGCCGCGTCGCTCGCCTTCGGGCCGGGGGAGCGCCGCGTGGTCGAGGCCGCCCGCGTCGTCGTCCATCCGCCGCGCACCTGGTCCGACCTCGTCAGGCGGCGGATCCGCGCGGCGACCTCCTCCGCCGAGTACGAGCACTTCCAGGCCTCACGGCGGGCCGGCGCCCCGGCCGCGCCGGACGCCCCGCAGGCGCAGGCGCAGGCGCAGTCCGCCCGCACCGGAACGGCCGATCTGCGCGCCCTGCTGCGCGCCCAGCCGGGTCTGCTCCCCGGGGTGGTGGTCTTCGTCGTGGCGGCACTCGCCGCCCGCAGGGGCTCCCGCGAGGCCATCCGGAAGCAGGACTTCTCCACTTGGCTGCGGGACGAGAGCAGCAGGCGGAACTGAGCCGGTCACGCGGCCGGATCGCCGCGAACCCACCACCGGTGGCCCGTACAACCACTATGTTTCCACTCGCACGTTCGAGTGTCCGAGCCGTCGCCACCGGGAGCGCCTGAGCATGTACCTCGCGGACCGCTCCGCCCCCGCCGGGCCGAAGACCGCGCCCGACCCCGACGGCGTCCCCACGTCCGGACGGACCCCCGCGGTCGCCTCCGCCGTCCTCGCGCTGGGCGCGGTCAGCCTGATCACCGACATCTCCTCGGAGATGGTCACCGCCGTGCTGCCCCTGTACCTGGTCGCGGGCCTGGGCCTGAGCCCCCTCGGCTTCGGCGCGCTCGACGGCGTCTACAACGGGGTCAGCGCCCTGGTGCAGCTGACCGGCGGGCACCTCGCCGACCGGGTCCGCAACCACAAGCTGATCGCCGGCATCGGCTACGGCCTGTCCGCCCTGTGCAAGCCGCTGCTGCTGCTCGCCCACAGCCTGGGCCCGGTGGGCGTGGTCCTCGCCCTGGAACGCACCGGCAAGGGACTGCGCACCGCGCCGCGCGACGCGCTGATCTCCCTGTCCACCCCGGCCGGGTTACAGGGGCGCGCCTTCGGAGTGCACCGGGCCATGGACACCACCGGCGCGCTGCTCGGCCCGCTCGCCGCCTTCCTCATCCTGAGCGTGGCGGTCGACGGCTACGACGCGGTCTTCGGCGTCAGCGCGTGCGTCGCCGTCCTCGGGGTCGTGGTGCTCGTGCTGTTCGTACCGTCCGGCGGCGGTGATGCGCCCCGGTCTCTACCCCGGCCCCGGCCTCGGCCGAAGGGCGGCGCCGGCCCGGAACCGGCCCCCGCCGGCCCGCGCGAGGCACTGGCCCTGCTGCGCCTGCCCCGGCTGCGCGCCCTGGCGGTCTGCGCCGTCCTGCTGGGCCTCACCACCGTCAGCGACGCCTTCGTCTACCTGCTGCTCCAGGACCGCGCCGGCATCGGCGAGCGGTGGTTCCCGCTGCTGCCGCTGGGCACCGCCGCCGTCTTCCTGCTGCTGGCCGTCCCGGCGGGCGCCCTCGCCGACCGGATCGGACGGCGCACGGTGTTCCTCACCGGGCACGCCCTCCTGCTGGCCGGGTACGGACTGCTGCTCTGGGCCCCCGACCGGGCGGCCCTGCCCTGGCTCGTCCTCGCGCTGCACGGCATGTTCTACGCCGCCACCGACGGGGTGCTGCCCGCGGCCGTCGCCGCCACCGTGCCCCGGCAGCTGCGGGCCACCGGCCTCGCCCTGGTCGGTACCGGCCAGGCGCTGGCCCGCTTCGGGTGCTCACTGGCCTTCGGCGGCGCGTGGACGCTCTGGGGCGCCGGCCCGGCGCTCTCCCTCGCCGCGGCGGGCCTGCTCTGCTGCGCGGCCGTCGCCGGCTTCGTACTGCGCCCGACGGCCCCGGACGGTGCCGCCCCGGCTGGCGCGACCCCGGACGGTGCCGCCCCGGCTGGCGCGACCCCGGACGGTGCCACCCCGGCTGGCGCGGCCGCCCCGGCTGGCGCGACCCCGGACGCGAGTGGCCTGACCGATCCCGCCGGCCTCACCGATCCCGCGGACCTGACCGATCCGACCGATCCGACCGACCCGCTCCCACGCCCCCGAGGAACCCGATGACGCCGTCGCGCCGCCTGCTCGTACTCACCGCGGCCGTGCTGCTCCTCGGGGGCCTCGCCGCCGCAGTCGTGCTGCGCGCCGTCGCCCGCGGCGAGGGGCCGCAGGCGGGCGGCCCGGCCGTCGCCGCGGGCAGCGTCACCCTCGGCCCGCAGGACCGGCTGACCTTCCTCAACAGCACCCCGGGCCCGCACCGCGGCGCCCTCGCCTCGGTCCCGGCCGGGACCCCGCAGGCCGCGCGCACCGTCTCCGACCTCACCTGCCAGCGCTTCCACGCCGCCGCGGGCACCGGGGTGTGCCTGCGCTCCACGCCGGGCGCCCTCGCCCAGGACAACCGGGCCCTGATCGTCGACGCCGACCTGCGCACGCTGCGCAGCTTCCCCCTCGCGGGCACACCCAGCCGGGCCCGGGTCTCGCCCAGCGGCCGGTTCGCCGCCTGGACCGTCTTCGTCGCCGGCGAGTCGTACGGAGCCGCGTTCTTCTCCACCCGGACGGCGATCGTGGACACCCGCAGCGGGGCCCTCGAACCCGACCTGGAGAAGTTCACCATCTCCATGGACGGCCGGGAGTACCGCTCCGGGGACGTGAACTTCTGGGGCGTCACCTTCTCCAGGGACGACGACACCTTCTACGCCACCCTGGGCACCGCGGGCCAGACCCACCTGGTCAAGGGCTCGATCTCCCGGCGTACGGTCACCACCCTCGCGCAGAACGTCGAGTGCCCCTCCCTGTCCCCGGACGAGACCCGCGTCGCGTACAAGAAGCGCGTGCAGCGCGGCGCGTCGCTGTGGCGCGAACACGTCCTGGACCTGGCCACGCTCCGCGAGCACCCGCTGGCGGAGAAGCACAGCGTGGACGACCAGGCGGTCTGGCTGGACGACCGGACCCTCGCCTACGGCCTCCCGGCCGAAGGCGCCCCCGACAGCACGGACCTGTGGACCGTGCCCGCCGACGGCACCGGCACGCCCCGCCTGCTGGCTGCGGGCGCGTCGTCCCCGACCCGTCTCGGCTGATCTTGGTCCGTTTCGTGACAAGAGTTACATCCACCCCCGAATGACCCGTTTTCCATGAATCATTATTTCCCGGAATCGTCGTATACCGGCCGGGAGAGACATGGGACGCGCAGGCAACTGGACGAGTGACTGGCGGATCGCTCTGCCGGTGGCAGGCGGAGCCGTCGTGCTCGGGCTGGGCGGCCTCTACGTCACCGGGCTCGTGACCGGCGGCGACATCGAGGCCGGCACCCGGGTCCGCGGGGTCGACATCGGCGGGATGAGCCGGGCGCAGGCCCGTCAGGCGCTGGACCGGGAGCTCGGGCCCACCGCCGCGGCGCCGGTCGCGATGCAGATCGGCGACCGCGTCGAGAAGGCCGATCCCGCAGCGCTCGGGCTGTCCCTCGACACCGCCGCGACCGTCGACCGCGCCGTACGCAAGGGCTACGGCCCGGTCACCGTCATCGGTGGTCTGTTCGCCTCCGGCAGCCGGGACGTGGAGCCGGTGATCCGCGTGGACGAGCGGACCGGCCGCGCCGCGGTCGACCGGATCGGCCGTGACGCCGGACAGCAGGTCCGCGACGGAGCGATCGCGTTCGAGAAGGGCGCGGCGAAGGCCGTCGCCCCGCTGCCGGGCGTCGCCCTGGTCGGGGACCGCGCCGTCGACACCCTCCGCGACGCGTACCTGGCCGCGGGCACCGGCCCCGTCGTGATGCCGGTCGAGCGCACCCAGCCGCGCGTGGGAGCCGAGGAGACCGGACGGGCGCTGCGGCAGTTCGCGGAGCCGGCGATGTCGGCGCCCGTCACGCTCACCGTGGCCGACCGGCGCATATCCATCAGCCCCGCCGTCCTCGGCAAGCACCTGGCGATGAAGTCCGACGACCAGGGCCGCCTCGTGCCGTCCCTCGACTCCAAGGGCCTGCTCGCGGAGCCCGCGGTGGCCCGCCCGGTCGAGGAGGCCACCCAGGCGCCGCGCGACGCCGCGCTCGGCCTCGCCGCGGACGGCCGCGTGGTCCTCGGGGACAACGGCCGCGCGGGACGGAAGGTCACGGAGGCGGCGCTCGGCCGGGCGGTGCTGCCGCTGCTGACCCGCTCGGGCGCGGCCCGCAGCGGCGAGGTCGCCACCGTGGCGGTCCAGCCGGACCTCACGAGCGCCGAGGCGCGGCGCCTCGGGATCAAGGAGAAGGTCTCCTCCTTCACGGTCGCCTTCCCGGCCGCCCCGTACCGCACCACCAACATCGGCCGCGCCGTGGAGCTCATCAACGGCTCCGTGGTCCTCCCGGGGGAGGAGTGGAGCTTCAACCGGACGGTCGGCGAGCGCACCCCGGAGAACGGCTTCGTCGACGGCATCATGATCAACGACGGCCAGTACGTGAAATCGCCCGGCGGAGGCGTCTCGGCCGTCGCGACCACCATGTACAACGCCATGTTCTTCGCCGGTCTGAAGCCCGTCGAGCACGGAGCCCACTCCTTCTACATCGAGCGCTACCCCGAAGGCCGTGAGGCCACCGTCGCGTGGGGCACCCTCGACCTGCGCTGGATCAACGACTCCGGGCACCCCCTCTACATCCAGGCCGAGTCCAACGACACGTCGCTGACCATCACCCTCCTCGGTACGAAGAAGTACGACGAGGTCAAGGCGACCAAGGGGCCGCGCACCAACATCACGCCGCCCGCCAAGCGGACGGGCAGCGGACCGACGTGCGAGGTCCAGACCCCGCTCGAGGGCTTCGACGTGTCCGTCGGCCGCGTCTTCGTCCAGGGCGGCCGCGAGGTCAAGCGCGAGGAGTTCAAGACCCACTACACGCCGCGCGACGAGGTCATCTGCACCCCGGAGGCCACGGACGCCCCGACGCCCGGGCAGACCCCCGAGCCCGCGGCGACCGCGAAGACTCCGCAGACGGCGAAGGCCGCCGGGACCCCGCAGACCGGCCGCACGGACCTGACGGCGTGAGCCGACGGGTGACCGTCCGGGTGCGAAGTGTGCCGATCGGGAGCTTTGGGCGCCCGGAAGTGCTACAAATGGGTTCGTGACCATTCCTCGCCACCCGTGCCGGGCACGTCGGTGCGGTCACTCCTAGGCAGCAAGTTCAGGAGCGTCGCCGGACAGGTCTTCGTCCTCCAGGTGGCGATCGTGGTGTTGCTCGCCGCCAGCGCCCTCCTGGCCCTCGTACTCCAGTCGCGGCACGACATCGACCGGGAGGCACGCAACCGGTCGGTCTCCGTCGCCCAGACCTTCGCCCACTCCCTCGGTCTGCAGGACACGCTGAAGTCGGCGGACCCGTCCGCCGTGCTGCAGCCCCTCGCCGAGAAGACGCGCAAGGCCGCCGGAGTGGACTTCATCGTGGTGATGGACACCAAGGGCATCCGGTACAGCCATCCCCAGCCCGAACGCATCGGACAGCGGTTCGTCGGCACCATCGAGCCCTCGCTCGCCGGACAGACCTACACCGAGAGCGTGGACGGCCCGCTCGGCAAGGAGATCCAGGCCGTCGTGCCGGTCACCGCGCCGGACGGCCGGGTCGTCGGGCTGGTCTCGGCGGGCCTGACGGTGAAGAGCGTGACCGGTGTCGTCGACCGCCAGCTCCCCGTCATCCTCCTGGCCATCGCGACCGGCCTGGCCCTGGCCACCGCCGGTACGGCGCTGATCAGCCGACGGCTGCGCCGCCAGACCCACGGGCTGGGCACGCAGGAGATGACCCGCATGTACGAGCACCACGACGCGGTGCTCCACGCCGTCCGCGAGGGGGTGCTGATCACCGACGGCGAAGGGCGGTTGCTGCTGGCCAACGACGAGGCCAAACGGCTGCTCGGACTGCCGGAGGACGCCGAGGGACGCCGCATCGGGGACGTACCGGGCCTGGACCGCCCGATGGCCGACCTGCTGCTGTCCGGCAGGGAGACCACCGACGAGGTGCTGGAGAGCGGAGACCGGCTGCTCGTGGTCAACCAGCGGTCCACCCACCCCGGCGGCCGGCCGGAGGGCTGCGCGGTCACCATCCGAGACTCCACCGAGATGCAGGTCCTCACCAGCCGGGCCGAGACGGCCCGCAGACGCCTCAAGCTGCTGTACGACGCCGGAGGCGACATCGGCACCAGCCTCGACGTGGTGCGGACGGCCGAGGAACTCGCCTCCGTCGCCGTCCCCCGCTTCGCCGACTTCTGCACGGTCGACCTGGCCGACCCGGTGCTCGGCGGCGACGAGCCCGGCCCGGGCGCCGACATGCGGCGCACGGCGGTCAGCGGCATCCGCCCCGACCACCCGCTCTACCCCCTCGGCCGGCTGATCGACTTCCTGCCGTCCACCCCACAGGCACGCGGTTACGGCACCGGAGAGGCGGAACTGGTCCCCGACCTGTCCGACGCGCCGGGCTGGGTCGCCCAGGACCCGCCGCGTGCCCGGGCCATCCTCGACTACGGGATCCACTCGCTCATCGCGGCCCCGCTCAGGGCCCGGGGCGTCGTGCTCGGCGTGGTCAACTTCTGGCGGTCGGAGAAGCCGGAGCCCTTCGACGAGGACGAGCTGTCGCTGGCCGAGGAACTCGTCGCTCGCGCGGCGGTCAGCATGGACAACGCCCGCCGCTACACCCGCGAACACGCCCTCGCCGAGACGCTCCAGCGCAGCCTGCTGCCGCGGGCCCTGCCCGAGCAGAGCGCCGTGGACGTCGCGCACTTCTACCTGCCCGCGCAGTCCGGGGTGGGCGGCGACTGGTTCGACGTGATCCCGCTGCCGGGCAGCCGGGTCGCGCTGGTCGTCGGAGACGTCGTCGGGCACGGCCTGCACGCCGCGGCCACCATGGGCCGGCTCCGTACGGCGGTGCACAACTTCTCCTCGCTCGACCTGCCGCCCGACGAGATCCTCGCCCGTCTCGACGACCTCGTACAGCGCATCGACCACGACGCGGTCAGCGACGGCGTGACCGGCGGCGTACTGGGAGCGACTTGCCTGTACGCCATCTACGACCCGGTGTCGCAGGGCTGCACCGTGGCCCGCGCGGGCCACCTGCCACCCCTGCTGGTCGCTCCCGACGGCACGACGGAGATCATGGAGCTGCCGGCCGGACCCCCGCTGGGTCTGGGCGGCATGCCGTTCGAAACCGCGGAGATCCACCTGGCCGAGGGAAGCCAGCTCGTCCTCTACACCGACGGGCTGGTCGAGGAGCGGACCCGGGACATCGGGGAGGGGCTGGAGCTGCTGCGCGGCGCGCTGAGCCATCCCGACCGGGACCCGCAGGAAAGCTGCCAGGCCGTGCTCGACCTGATGCTGCCGGTCCGGCCGGCCGACGACGTGGCGCTGCTCATCGCGCGGACGCGCACCCTCGGTGCGGACCGCGTCGCGCAGTGGGACGTGCCGTACGAGCCGAGCGCGGTCGGCGCGGTACGGAAGGCGGCGGCGGAGAAGCTCGAGGAGTGGGGCCTGACGGAACTCGTCTTCGCCACCGAACTGATCCTCAGCGAACTGGTCACCAACGCCGTGCGGCACGGCAGCGCGCCGGTGCGGGTGCGGATGCTGCACGACCACGCCCTGACCTGCGAAGTGTGGGACGGCACCAGCACCGCCCCGCACCTGCGGTACGCCGCCACCACGGACGAGGGAGGGCGCGGACTGTTCCTGGTGGCCCAGCTCAGCGAGCACTGGGGCGTCAGGTACACGCCCGAGGGCAAGGTCATCTGGGCGGAACAGGCACTGCCCGGTTCCTCCGACGGCGCGGAACCCGGCCTCGCGGCCTTCCTGGACGTGGACCCCCTCTGACGGCGGGGGCGGCGGGGGCGGCGGGTGCGGCGGGTGCGTCGGCGGGCGTGGCCGCAGCGGCGGGCGCGGCGGGGTGACCGGGGGAGCCGGCCCGCGCGGACGTCCCATGTGTCCGCGATGGCCCGGGCGCGGCGCCCGACCGTGCGGCGTCACCGCGGCTCGCGGCCGTCCCTGCGAAACCCAGTTCGTCAGCACCGGGCGGTCCGCGACCCACGTCCGGGTGGTTGTTGCCCGGCCGACCGCCTTTTGACCGTCCGGGCGCGGGCGGGCGGCAAGAGTTGCCCCATGATCACTGATCCCCTTGGCACCCCTGAATCCTCGGACGAGCCCGCACCGGACCCTTCCCGCAGGCCTTCCCGCCGCACCGTCATCGCCGGCGCGGCCGCGGTCGCGGGAGCCGGCGCGCTGACGGTCGCCGCCGCCTCCGCCGAGACCCCGCAGTCCGCCCCCGGCGCCGCCGGCCCCGACTGGGACACCTGTCTCACCGTCGCCCGGGCCATCCTCGTACGGGACGACGAGGACCAGCCCCTGGTGCCGCGCTACGCCGACATCCTCCTGAAGAACGGCCTGCCCCGGTCCCGCGCCCGCAGGAAGGTGCTGATCGTCGGCGCCGGGCCCGCCGGGCTCACCGCGGCGCACCTGCTGCGCGAGGCCGGGCACCAGGTCACCGTCATCGAGGCCAACGCGAACCGGGTCGGCGGCCGGATCAAGACCTTCCGCGCCGGCGGCCACGAGAAGTCCGCCGCACCCTTCGCCGACCCGAAGCAGTACGCCGAGGCCGGTGCCATGCGCATCCCCGACAGCCACCCGCTGGTCACCGGGCTGATGGACGGCCTCGGCCTGCGGCGCCGGCGCTTCCACCTGGTCGACGTCGACGCGGCCGGCCGCCCCGCGTACCGGACGTGGATCCACGTCAACGGCATCCGCGCACGCCGCGCCGACTACGCGCGCAGCCCGCAGGCGGTCAACCGCTCCTTCGGAGTGCCGCAGGCCTACGAATCCGTGCCCGCCGCGCAGATCGTCCGGGGCGCCTTCGCTCCCGTGCGCAAGGAGATCGAGGGCAAGAAGGACAAGGACCTCGTCGAGGGCTGGGCCCGCGTCATCCAGCGCTACGGCCACATGTCGATGTACCGGTACCTGACGGAGGTGGCGAAGCTCGACGAGCGCACCATCGACCTGATCGGAACGGTCGAGAACCTCACCTCCCGGCTGCACCTCGCCTTCGTGCACAGCTTCATCGGGGCTTCGCTGATCAGCCCCGACACCGCCTTCTTCGAACTGCCCGGCGGCACCGCCACCCTGGCGGACGCGCTCTACGCCCGGGTCAAGGACCTGGTACGGCTCGACCGCCGGGCCACCCGGATCACCCATGGCGAGGGCAAGGTCACCATCGACACCGTGTCCGAGGGCCGCGGCGCCAACCCCGTGCAGCGCGAGACCTTCACCGCCGACTCCGCGATCATCACCGTCCCCTTCTCCGGACTGCGCCACATCCCGGTCACCCCCGCGCTCTCGTACGGCAAGCGGCGCGCGGTCACCGAACTGCACTACGACGCCGCCACCAAGGTGCTGCTCGAATTCAGCCGCCGCTGGTGGGAGTTCGACGAAGCCGACTGGAAGCGCGAGCTGGAGGCCGTGAAGCCCGGCCTGTACCGGAAGTACCAGCTCGCGCAGACCCCGGAGGCAGGGGGGCTGCTCGGCGCCCACCCCTCGGTGCCCAAGGGCCACATCTCCGATGCCCAGCGCGCCCACTACGCCGCCTGCCGCCCGGTCACCCGCGACCAGCCCGAGGCGGCGGGCGTCATCGGCGGCGGCTCGGCGACCGACAACCCCAACCGTTTTATGTTCCAGCCGTCCTACCCCGTCGAAGGCAGCGCCGGTGGCGTGGTGCTCGCCTCCTACAGCTGGTCGGACGACGCCCTGAAATGGGATTCGCTGGACGACGACGAGCGGTACCCGCGCGCCCTGGCCGGTGTCCAGGAGGTGTTCGGGCAGCGGATCGAGGTGTTCTACACCGGAGTCGGCCGCACCCAGTCCTGGATGCGCGATCCGTACGCCTACGGTGAGGCCTCCGTGCTGCTGCCCGGCCAGCACACCGAGCTCTTCCCCCACGTCCGCACGGCGGAAGGCGATCTGCACTTCGCCGGGTGCCACACGTCCATCAAGCCCGCCTGGATCGAAGGAGCCCTGGAATCCGCGGTACGGGCCGCGCTGGAGGTCCACTCGGCGTCGTGAACGGCGGGGGCCGCGCCGGCCCGCCGCCCGACGTCAGGGCGGCCGTCGGCGCGGCTGCGGCGGCGCCGTCAGCTCTCGGCGAGCACGATCAGCCAGTCGCCCTCGGCGAACCGGACCCGCTGCCGCTTGTCGGGGTTGATCCGCACGCCGAAGGCGGGGCCCGTGGAGGTCTGCCCGCGCAGCCGGTAGCCGACCGCGCACTCGCGGCGGCGGCGTGCGGACTCGACGACCGTGGCGAAGGAGACCTCGCGACCGGCCCGGACGTAGTCGGCGGCCGGTTTCAGGTGGAACTCGTGCCCCTCCGCGCGGAACAGCTCCTCGAACACGCCGGCGAGGTAGCGGCTCTCCGAGATCTGGGTCATCAGGAGACTGATGAGCCGGCCGCTCACGATGAAGTCGGCTCCCTCGCGGGCGGGTGCGAGGAGCCGGTTGCCGTCGTCGGACATCTCGGTGGTCAGCGCGAGTTCCCGGCGTGCGGCCTTCCCGATGGCCCGCAGGTGCAGCAGCGTGACCAGCGTCCGGTCGTCGGCCTGCGCCTCCGTGTCCGTCGCCGTCTGAGGTGTGGGGGACGGCGCGGCCGCGGCCACCGGGTCCGTCTCGCCGATCACGATCACGCCGTCGTACGCCGGTACGTCCAGCTTGGCCAGGACGAGCGGGTCGGTGATGTCCCCGCTGTGGAAGGCCACTTCGAGATGGCGCAGGTCCGCCGCGGTGGCGCCGGGCGCCGCCCCGCGATCGCCGAGCGCCACCACGTCCAGGGTGGTTCCGGGGCTCACGTACTGGTCGAGCTGGTCCACGATGAGCGGGGCCCGGCGGTTCCAGCCGAGCAGGAGCAGACGTTCGGCCACGGGCACCCCGGGCTCGGCCGTGACGATCGCCTCCTCCTCGACACAGGAGGTCACGTCCACCTGTACGGCCGTGTCGTCGTCCTGTGAGATGACGATGATCCGGTCGTCCGCGCCGATCGCCGTGGCGGGGTCCGGATTGAGGGCGACGGCGCCGTCGGCCCGCAACAGGCCGACCACGGCGGACGTGGCGAACGACAGCAGCGCCTCCCCGAAGGTGCGTCCGGCGAGTCCCGCGACGGCCGCGGTGTAGAACTCGTCGCCCTCGAAGTCCAGCAGTTCCTGGTAGACGAGCGAGAGGCCGGGCTGGCGCGCGGTCTGCACGAGGAGCCGGGCGACGATGTCGTCGACGCACAGGACGTGTCCCGCCGGGCCGGCGGCCAGCCTGGCGGTCAGGTGGTTGCGGCCGTCACGGACCGCCGCGACCACCACCGCGTCACCCGTCCCGGGGACGGCCGCGTCGAGGGCGAGCAGGGTCTTCACGACGTGGGCGTCACCGCCCTCCCCCGCAGGAGGCAGGACGAGAACCGCCTTCGCGGTCTGCGGACTCACCCGCCTCAGTTCGGTGGGGTCGGTGGTGCTGCCGTTGCGACAGATGATCCGCGTTCTGCCACGGTCGGTGACGCGGGCGGAGATGTCGTCCTCCATTTCCACCTTGTCCTTCGGGGCGAGCACGGCGATGGCCGACCGGCGCTGGTTGGCATGGGCGGCGACCAGCTCCCCGATCACCGGGAACACCTGGTCGGACCAGCCCAGGAGGACGGTGTGCCGTGCCTCCAGCACCGTCGAGTGGCCCAGGCGCAGCGACATGATGCGCCGGTTGATGCCCGTGGTGATCAGACTGACCAGGGTCGACACGAACAGCAGGGCGACCAGCGCGAGGGACACGGACGCCAGGACGTGGAGCGGGGAACCGACCGCACCCCCGATCTTCAGTGTCTGGCCGACGCTGACCCACACCGCGGTGAGCCGGCCGGAGAGGGTGCTCGGGGCCGCTCGGTCGGACCAGACGAGGACCGTGCTCGCCGGGATGACGACGGCGAGGCAGGCCAGGGCGAGCCAGCCGATGAGCGCGGTGGTCCCGCCCGCGACCAGATGGTCGAACCGGTACCGAAGCCGCAGTCGGAGGGACGTCGTGTGATCCTGCGTCACGAAAGCTCCCGAGCATGAGACGACGTGCCAGTCGGGCGGCTGCCGGCCACCTCGCCACTCACAGTAGGGAACTGCGCGGGGCGGGCCCACGCGAAGGCGGCCGACCTCACTCAGAGGTATGAACGGTCCACGGGGCAGGGCGCGAGGGCCGGCTCGCGGCGGGGCCCCGGAGCGCACCCGGTGTGACGGGCCGGTCACCCCCAGGGCCTTCGGAAAACCTGCACATCGTGTGTGTGACCGCTCCCGCACGCTTTCACAGTTCACCCGCGAGCCGGACGGCCGGCCGGTGAATGACGGGTGTTCGCCCCGTTTGATCCCGTGCGGATAGCGGGCCGCGCATATCTGTTACTCGATCTCGCGGAGAAGTTGTCGCCATTCCGTGAATGAAGCTGCACGCCGGCAGCCGGAAGTGGGCATCCGCTGCATGAGGGGGCGTCAACAGGATTGGCCTGCTCGCCCGTTCGCATGCTTTTATCTTGCGCACCGCGGCAGTCGAGGAATGGCGGCCGCGTATTTCCCCCCAATGAAAGGTGCGCATAATGCGTCACGACCTTGAGACCCGTGAGATGGCCGACTCCGAGCTCGACGCCGTCTCCGGCGGCGTCGTCAGCATCCACGGTGGCCTGGCCGGCGCCGTGACCAGCGACGTCAGCAGCATCGTCGGTGTCGCGGGCTCCCTCGACACCGTCCAGGCGGCAACCGGTCTCGTCTCCCACGTCCCCGGCCTGGTCTCGGGCATCACCGGCGTTTCGGTGAGCACCGGTCGCGCCGGTCTCTGAGCCGAATATCCATGAACCCCGGAGCGTCCCCCACGGCTCCGGGGTTCATGCCTGCCCGCGCACCCGGCCTATACGAATGCAGTTGAAGGAATGGTCCGTGCAGTTTCGTCAAAAGGCTCTTTCCAAGCTGCAATCGCCTGAAGAACTCGATGTGCCCGTGCGTTTCGCGCGCCCGCAGGGGCGGCTCGTACTGGCCGTCACGGTCGTCGTCATGGCGGCCGCCACCTTCTGGGCCCTCACCGGCACCGTGTCCGCCAAGCTGGGCGCACCCGGCGTCCTCACCCACGCCGAGGGCGCCTACGTACTGCAGAGTCCGGTCGCCGGACAGGTGACGGCAGTCCTCGCCGAGGAGGGCCGGTTCCTGCCCCCCGGCGCACCCCTGCTCAACGTCCGTACGGAGCAGGGCGACCGGCCGGTGCGCGCGGTGACCGGGGGCCGGCTCACGACACTGCTCGCCACGGTGGGTTCGGTGGTCGCGACCGGCGCGGACGTGGCGACCGTCGAACACGTGAAGAACGCGGACGACCCGCTGATGGCCGTGCTGTACGTGCCGGGCGGCAGCGGCGCGGCGATCGCCGTGGGCGCCGCCGTCGACCTCGACGTCCAGTCGGCCCCCCGGAACCGGTTCGGCGCACTGCGCGGCCGGGTCAAGAGCGTCGGCCGCGCGCCCCAGACGGCGGCGCAGATCAGCGGCTTCCTCGGCGACAGGGCACTCGCCGAGCAGTTCGCCGGGCAGTTCGCCGGGCAGGGCAACCCGGTCGCCGTCCTCGTACAGCTGGAGCGCTCCGCCACCACCAGGTCCGGCTACGCGTGGTCCTCCGCGGACGGACCCCCGTACGCCCTCGACTCCACGACCCCGGTCACCGGTACCGTCCACCTCGCCGCGCAGCGCCCCGCCGACTGGCTGCTGCCATGACCGCGCCGCGGACCGGGTCACCTTCCCGGGCACCCCAGCTCCCTCCCGCCGGACACAGGCGCCGCGGAGCCGAGCCCAAGGGCGGCACCCGCCGCAAGTCCGCGCCCGCCCCCACGGGCAGGACGCCCCGCCCCGTACGCACGCCCACCGTCCTGCAGATGGAAGCCGTGGAGTGCGGAGCCGCCGCCCTGGCCATGGTGCTGGCCCACTACGGCCGCTTCGTTCCCCTGGAGGAGCTGCGCATCGGATGCGGCGTCTCGCGCGACGGCTCCCGTGCCGGCAACCTGCTCAAGGCCGCCCGCGGTTACGGGCTGAAGGCCAAGGGCATGCAGATGGACCTGGCCGCGCTCGCCGGGGTGAGCGCCCCGGCCGTCCTGTTCTGGGAGTTCAACCATTACGTCGTCTACGACGGCACGGGCCGGCGCCTCGGCCGCCGGGGCGTGTACGTCAACGATCCCGGCAAGGGCCGCAGGTTCGTCCCCATGGAGGAGTTCGACACCAGCTTCACCGGTGTCGTGCTCACCTTCGAACCCGGCGACGGCTTCCGCCGAGGCGGCCGCAGGCCGAGCGTGCTGGGCGCCGTGCCGGCCCGCCTGCGCGGCACTTCGGGCACCATGGCCGCCGCCGTCGTCTCCAGCCTCCTGCTGGTGGCCGTCGGCGCGGCGGGGCCCGCCCTGAGCCGCACCTACATCGACATGTTCCTCATCGGGGAGCAGACGTCCCTGCTGGGCGTGCTGTTCGCGTCGATGGCCGTCACCCTGGTGCTCACCGGGACGCTCACGGCGCTGCAGCAGGCCAATCTGCTGCGCGGCCGCATCATCTCCTCCACCCTGGGCAGTGCCCGCTTCCTGCGCCACCTGCTGAGACTTCCGGTCGCCTTCTACACCCAGCGCAACCCGGCCGACCTGGTCCAGCGCCTGCAGTCCAACGACGCGGTCGCCGAAACCCTCGCGCGGGACCTGGCCGCCGCGGCCGTGGACACCGTCGTGGTCGTGCTCTACGCCGTGCTGCTGTGGACGTACGATCCGCAACTCACCGTCGTCGGGGTGATGATCGCGCTGCTCAACGTGGCGGCCATCCGGACCGTGGTGCACCTCCGGGCGACCGGCACCCAGAAGCTGCGCGCCGAGAGCGCCCGGCTGACGAACACGTCCTACAGCGGTCTCCAGCTCATCGAGACGATGAAGTCCACGGGCGGTGAGAACGGCTTCTTCCGCCGCTGGGCGGGTCAGCACGCGGTCACCCTCGACGTGCAGCAGCGGCTCGGCGTGCCCAGCGCGTGGCTCGCGATCGTCGCGCCCACCCTGGCGGCGCTCAACAGCGCGCTGATCCTCATGATCGGTGGCCTGCGGGCGGTGGAGGGGCACCTGACCGTCGGTCTGCTCGTCGCCTTCCAGGCCCTGGTGACCAGCTTCACCGCGCCGATCTCCCGGTTGGGCGGCGTCGCCGGGCGCATCCAGGACTTCGCGGCCGACGTGGCCCGCCTCAGGGACGTGGAGAACTTCCCCGTCGACCCGGTCTTCTCGCGCGGCGAGCCCGCCGCCCACCCCCGGCGCCTCATCGGCCATGTCGAGCTGGACAACGTCACCTTCGGCTACAGCCCGCTGGACGCCCCGCTGCTCAAGGACTTCTCGCTGTCGGTCGGCCCCGGGCAGCAGGTCGCGCTCGTCGGCGGCTCCGGCAGCGGCAAGTCCACCGTCTCGCGGCTGCTGTCGGGCCTCCACACGCCGTGGCAGGGGGCGGTCCGCATCGACGGGATGCGGCTGGAGGACATCCCCCGCAGCGCGCTGGCCGCCTCCGTCTCCTTCGTCGACCAGGACGTCTTCCTCTTCGAGGGCACCGTCCGCGACAACGTCACGCTCTGGGACCCCTCGATCCCGGAAGAGGCCGTCGTCGCCGCGCTCCAGGACGCCGCCGTCCACGACGTGGTCGCCCGCCGCCCCGGCGGCATCCACAGCCGGGTCGAGCAGGACGGCCGGAACTTCTCCGGCGGCCAGCGCCAGCGTCTGGAGATCGCCCGGGCGCTGGTCCGGCGTCCCAGCGTCATGGTCCTCGACGAAGTGACCAGTGCCCTGGACGCGGTGACCGAGCAGACCGTCATCGACAACCTGCGGCGCCGCGGCTGTGCCTGCGTGGTCATCGCCCACCGGCTGAGCACGGTGCGCGACAGCGACGAGATCGTCGTGCTCGACCGGGGCACGGTCGTGGAACGCGGGCGGCACGAGCATCTGGTCGCCGCGCGGGGCCCGTACGCCGAACTGGTCAAGGAGCACTGAGGTGACGTACCCGTACCCGGACCCGTCGCAGGCCCCGTACCAGGGCCCGTACCAGGACCCGTCCCTGGCCCTGCACCTCGACCCGTCCCAGACCCCGTCCCAGGACCCGTACGGCTGGGCCCCGGGCCAGGACCCCGACCCGGTCGTCGCCGCCCTGGGCGCCCTCGGCACACCGGTCGACTGCACGGGCCTGCGCAGCCTGTCGCTGGAGGGCCCGCACGTCCTGTGGCTCGTCCTGCGGGGCGAGATGGACCTCTTCGCCGTCGACGCCGGGCAGGCCGGGCACTGGCACTTCCTGGGCCGGCTGGGGGCGGGCACCCTGCTGCTGGGCCCGGCCGACGGCCCTGAGCACACCCTGGTCGGCCGGCCCTCGCAGGGCTGCCGGCTGCGCCGCATCGAACTGCGGGAGCTGCCCGCCCCCGAGTACGGCGCACCCTTCCAGCAGCAGTGGGCCGCTCACACGGGGTACGGCGGCCCCCCGGACCGGCCGAGCCCGCTGGAGGACGCGTTCGCGCGCGGCCTCGGACGAGGACTGCGGGTGCTGTACCAGGCACCGCTCGACGGCCGCGCCACCACCGAGCGGGGCCCGGCCGACGACGACATCCTGTGGATGCGGATCGCCCCCGGCAGCGTGCGGTACGGCGCCGTGTACGAGGGGGGCGCGACCGGCAGCCTCCTCGTCGACGCGGCGCTGTGGCAGGGCATGGTCGATCAGCAGTACCGGCTGCTGTACGCCCTGGACCGCTCGATCGAGCAGCTCGGACGCGCCCACGAGGACCGTATGGCGGCCGGGATCGAGGCCGGGCAGGCCGCCCGTACCCAGGCTGACCGGACGCTGCTGGCCTCCATCGACCGCTCCGCCGGCCGTTCGCGCCACTGGGGCGCGAGCGTCGACGCGACGTACGCCGTGTGCAGCCTCGTGGCCGGCGAGGCCCGCATCACGCTGACCGAACCGGGCGGGGGCGATGCCGCCGCCGAGCGGATCGACCCCGTCGAAGCGATCGCGCTCGCCTCGCGGATACGCACCCGCGACGTCGGACTCCGCGGGCAGTGGTGGCGGGAGAACAGCGGTCCGCTGGTGGGCCGGCGCGCGAAGGACGGAACCCCCGTCGCCCTGCTGTGGCGGCGTGGCCGGTACGAGGCGGTCGACCCCGCCGCCGGCCCGCGGCGGCGCGTCGGCAAGGGCTGGGACACCGGTGAGCACGCCCTGGAACCGCGCGCCGTCATGTTCTACCGCCCGCTGCCCGACGGGCGGGTGGGCCTGCCGGCGCTGCTGCGCTTCAGTCTTCGCGGCACCCTGCCGGAGCTGCGCAGCCTCGCCCTGGGCGGGCTGGCCGCGGTGCTCCTGGGCGCACTGGTACCGATCGCCACCGGCCAGGTGCTCGGCCGGTACGTGCCGAACGCCGAGAACGGCCTCATCGTGCAGACCGCGCTGGCCCTCATCGCCACCGGCGTCGTCTCGGCCGCCTTCATGCTGCTGCAGAACGTCTCCATCCTGCGCATGGAGGGCCGCATCGAGGCCACCTTGCAACCGGCGGTGTGGGACCGGCTGCTGAGGCTGCCGACGACGTTCTTCGCCGGCCGCTCGACCGGCGAACTGGCCGGCGCGGCCATGGGCATCAGCGCGATCCGCAGCGCGCTGTCCGGAGTCGGACCGGTCTGCCTCCAGGCGGGCACGGTCGGCGCGGTGAACCTCGGGCTGCTGCTCGTCCACAGCGTGCCGCTGGCGCTGGCGGCGATCGGCATGCTGGTCGTCGTCGCGGCGGTCTTCCTGGGCCTGGGACTGTGGCAGCTGCGCTACCAGCGCCGCCTGATCACGCTCAACAACAAGCTCAACAACCAGGCCTTCCAGACCTTGCGCGGGCTGCCCAAGCTACGGGTCGCCGCGGCCGAGAGCTTCGCCTATGCCGCCTGGGCGGGGGAGTTCGCCCGTACCCGCGAGCTTCAGCAGCGCATCGGCCGGATCCAGAACGTCCTCACGGTGCTGGGCGCGGTGTACCTGCCGCTGTGCACGCTGGTCATGTTCGTCCTGCTGGCCGGGCCGGCCCGCGGGGTCATGTCCGCCGGCGAGTTCCTCACCTTCAGCACCGCCCTGACGATGCTGATGTCGTCGGTCACGCAGGTGACCGGCGCGCTCATCTCGGCGGCTGCGGTGCTGCCGATGTTCGAGCAGGTCAAGCCGGTCCTGAGGGAGCTCCCCGAGGCGGGCCGCGCCAGTGTCCGGCCGGGCGAGCTGGCGGGCGCCGTCGAGGCCAAGTCCGTGTCCTTCCGCTACACCGACGACGGCCCTCTGGTACTCGACGACATCGACGTCGCCATCGCGCCGGGGGAGTTCGTCGCGATCGTCGGGGCCAGCGGGTGCGGCAAATCCACCCTGTTGCGCCTGCTGATCGGCTTCGACAAGCCGGCTTCCGGCAGCGTCCTGTACGACGGCCAGGACCTGGCGGCGCTGGACCAGGCGGCCGTGCGCCGCCAGTGCGGCGTGGTCCTGCAGAACGCCCAGCCCTTCACCGGCCCGATCCTCGACTGCATCCGCGGCGCCGGGACGTTCTCGCTGGAAGAGGCCTGGGAAGCCGCCGCGATGGCGGGTCTGGCCGAGGACATCAAGGCCATGCCGATGGGCATGCACACCATGCTGTCCGACGGCGGCGGCACCGTCTCGGGCGGCCAGCGCCAGCGCCTGATGATCGCCCAGGCCCTCATCCGCAAGCCGCGCGTCCTCTTCTTCGACGAGGCCACCAGCGCGCTGGACAACGAGGCCCAGCGCGTGGTCATCGAATCGACCCGCGCCCTGAAGGCCACCCGCGTCGTGATCGCCCACCGACTCTCCACGATCATGGACGCGGACCGGGTGATCGCCATGTCGGACGGCCGCGTCGTCCAGCAGGGCACCCCGGCCGAGCTCCTCGCCGACACGACCGGCCTGTTCCACGAACTGGTCAGCCGCCAGCTGACCTCCTGATCCGGCGCGCGCCGACGGACGACCGCGAGGAGGATCGGAAGCCGGTCAGCCGGCGAAGCCCGGGACCACCAGGCCGGACTCGTACGCGATCACGACCGCATGGGTCCGGTTCTGCGCGCCGAGCTTGGTCAGCACGTTTCCGACGTGGGTCTTGACCGTCTCCAGGCTCACCGTGAGGGACTCCGCGATCTCCGGATTGGAGAGCCCGGTGGCCATCAGGCGCAGCACCTCCTCCTCCCGGACGGTGAGGGCGGCCCGCGGCAGGGCTTCGGCGGAGTCCAGCGGGCGGGGGGCGACCATGCGGCCGAGCGCGGCCGGGAAGAGGACCGCTTCGCCCGCCGCCACGACCCGGATCGCCTCGGCGATCCGGCGGACCGGGAGGCGCTTGAGGACGAAGCCGCTGGCGCCCGCGCTGAGGGCGGCGGTGACGTAGCCGTCGTTCTCGAAGGTGGTGATCACCACGACCTTCGGCGGGTCGGCCGCTTCGGCCAGCAACTGGCGGGTGGCCTCGATCCCGTTGCGACGCGGCATCCGGACGTCCATCAGGACCACGTCCGGCCGCAGGCTCAGCGCCCGTTCGACCGCCTCGACGCCGTCGGCGGCCTCGCCGGCCACCGTGATCCCCGGCTGTGCGGCGAGCAGCATGCGCAGGCCGCTGCGGGTCACCTCGTCGTCGTCCGCGATCAGCAGGGTGACGGCGGGGCCGGCGGCGGCGGGGCCGGTGACGGCGGGGTCGGTAAAGGCTGGTGGGGCCGTGCCCTCGCCCGAGTCGGATCCACTCACGCCGACCCCCGTACCGGCAGCCGGACGGTCAGCCGCCAGTGCCGCGTTCCGTCCGGGCCGGCCTGGAACTCACCGTGCAGCAGCCGCACGCGCTCGGCCAGTCCGGGCAGACCGTGGCCGGAGGTCGGGAAGGCACCCGGGCCCGGGCCCGGGCCCGTCCGTGCCCCGGTCCTGTTGACGACGGTGAGGTCCAGTCCGCCGGGCCCGGCCGCCACCCGGACCTCGATCGGGCCGCCCGTCCCGTGGCGCAGCGCGTTCGTCAGACCCTCCTGGAGGATGCGGTACGCCGCCCGGGAGAGCGTCCCCTGGACCTGCGCCAGCTCGCCCGACAGCTCGGGCTCCACCACCGCGCCCGCGTGCCGCAGGCGGTCCAGCAGCTCGGGGAGGTCGGCGAGGGTCCGGGTCGGCGCCGTCCCGGACTGCTCCTCGCGCAGCACTCCGAGTACGTAGTCCAGGTCTTCCAGCGCGGCCCGCGTGGACTCCTCGATGCTGCGCATGGCGGCCCGCGCCGCTGCCGGGTCGGCGGAGAGCATCTCGCCCGCCACCGCCGCCTGGATGGTGGCCGCCGTCAGTGTGTGTCCGATCGAGTCGTGCAACTCGTGGGCGATCCGGTTGCGTTCGGCCAGCAGCAGTTCCCGTTCGGCGGCCAGCGCGAGCCGTTCGGCCGCCGAAGGCCCCAGCAGCCGTGGCGCCGACCACCGCAGGGCCTTCGTCACCAGTCCGCAGACGGCCACCGCGAGCAGGATGCACACGGTCGCCACCACCCAGCTCCAGCCGCCCGACACCCGTACCGACGTGCCGAACAGACTCGCCCGCGCCTCGCCGCCGAGCCAGTTCCCCGGCAGGGAGAGGCCCATGATGAACAGCACCCCGCTCGCCAGCGCCCCCGTCCACCCGACGGCCACGTGCAGCACCAGCCAGAGCGGGGTCCGCCAGCGGTCGAGGCCGGGGGAACCGGCGGTCCGGCGACCGGCCGCCGGACTCGGCAGCGGCACCCGCAGCAGCCGGCGGGCGGACACGACCAGCGCCCGCCGTACGGGGCGCGCCAGTCCGACCGCGCCCACCAGTACCGACCAGACCAGCAGGACCAGGACGATCTGCACGCTCTCGGGCGCGGTACGCCACGAGAGCGCCGGCACCAGGGCGAGAGGCAGCAGCGGGAGGCTCGCCAGCGCGCCGCAGTAGGCGAACAGCACACCCGCGTACGTGGAGCCGCGCAGCAGCGGCCGAATTCCCCTGATCATGGTCGCCAGTATCGCCGTGCAGCCCACCGGCAGCCTCCCCCGATCGGGGGAGCGATTTCTCCCGCCTTTCCGCGATGCGGTCAGCGGGCCCTGGAAACCAGGATCGTGCCCCGACCGGACGATTCCCCAGGAGTTGACTCATGCATGCTCAGATACGGCAGGGCCTTGGTTCCTCGAACCGGTGGCGGGGTGGCAGGCGGGGACGAGCCGTGTCGGCCGCGGCCGCGGTGGCCATCGCCGTGATGACGCCGGGCGCCCTCGCCCCGCCCGCCGCTTCCGCCACCTCAGCCGTCTCGGACTCCACCGCCTCCGCTGCTGCTGCCGCCAGGCCGGACGCCGTCCAGCAGGCCCTGAACTCGCTGGTGCGCGAGGACGGGCTGCCCGCCGCGCTCGCGAGCGTCCAGGACCGCAGCGGCCGCACCCGCACCTATACCGCCGGAGTCGCGGACCTGGCCACCGGCTCGAAGGTGCCCAGGGACGGCCAGGTGCGGATGGGCAGCAACACCAAGACGTTCACGGCGGTCGTGGTCCTGCAGTTGGTCGCCGAAGGGAAGGTCGGCCTCGAAGACCACGTCGACACCCACCTGCCCGGCCTCGTCCGCGGGGAAGGGATCGACGGGCGCAACATCACCGTCCGTCAGCTCCTCCAGCACACCAGCGGACTCCCCGACTACGGCTCGCACATCGACGACGACGAGATCAGGTACCGGTACGCCGAGCCCCGCGACCTGCTCGACATCGCCCTCAAGTACCCGGCCGACGCGGCCCCCGGGAAGACCTGGGGGTACAGCAACACGAACTACATCCTCGCCGGACTGATCATCCAGAAGGTCACCGGCCGCCCCCTCGCCGAGGAGATCGACCGGCGCATCGTCAAGCCGGCCGGGCTGCGCGACACCTACTTCCCCGCTCCCGGTGACATGACCATCCGGGAGCCGCACCCCAAGGGCTACCACCGCAGCCCGGCGGACGGACCGCTGCGCGAATTCACGGAGATGGACCCCTCGTGGGGGTGGGCCGCAGGCCAGTTGATCTCCACCAACTCCGACCTCAACCGGTTCTTCGGCGCGCTGCTCGCAGGCCGCCTCCTCCCGGCTGCCCAGCTCGCCGAGATGCGCACCACCGTCGCCGTCGGCGGGCCCTCCGGACTCCGTTACGGACTAGGGCTCACCAGCAGGACGCTGTCGTGCGGCGGCGTCTACTGGGGCCACGGCGGCGACATCGCGGGGTTCGAGACCCGGGGCGGCGTCACCGACGACGGCCGCGCCGCCAACGTCGCGGTGACCAGCATCCCGTCGACCGCTGCGGCCGCGAAGCACGTCTCGGACGCCGTGGACGGGGCCTTGTGCGGCTGAGGCGCGCCACCCCACCCCGCCCCGCCCCGGCCCAGCTCGCCGGGCCGGGCCGGGCCGAACGAAAATTCTTCGATTCCAAAGGAGTTGACTCATGCATGGACGGACACGGCGAGGACCTCGGCGGCGACGGGCCCTGTCGGCCGCAGCCGCGCTGACCATCGGCATCATGACGCCGGGCGTCGCGGCGCCCCAGGCCTCCGCCGCCAGGCCGGACGCCGTCCAACAGAGCCTGAACGCGCTGGTGCGCGACGACGGGACGCCCGCCGCACTGGCGAGCGTCAAGGACCGTGACGGCCGCACCCGGACCTACACCGCAGGACTCGGCGACCTGGCCACCGGCGCACCGGTACCCCTCGACGGGCAGGTGCGGATCGGCAGCAACACCAAGACCTTCGTCGCGGTCGTCGTCCTCCAGCTCGTCGCGGAGCGGAGGATGGACCTGGACGCCTCCGTCGACACCTACCTGCCCGGCCTCGTCCGCGGGGAGGGGATCGACGGACGGCGCATCACCGTCCGCCGGCTCCTCCAGCACACCAGCGGACTCCCCGACTACAGCAACCACCTCGGGGACGACGTCCGGTACTACGCCCCCCGCGACCTGCTCGACATCGCCCTCCGCCACCCGGCCGACTTCGCCCCCGGGGCGCGCTGGAAGTACAGCAACACCAACTACGTGCTCGCCGGCCTGATCGTCCAGAAGGTCACCGGCCGCCCCCTGGCCGAGCAGATCGACCGGCGCATCGTCAAGCGCATCGGGCTGCGGCACACCTACTTCCCCGACCCCGGTGACACGAGCATCCGGGAGCCCCATCCCCAGGGCTACCACCGGGAATCGGCGGACGCGCCCCTGCGGGACATCACGGAGATCGAGCCCTCCTGGGGCTGGGCGGCGGGCCAGATGGTCTCCACGGGCTCCGACCTGAACCGCTTCTTCGGCGCACTCCTGGCCGGCCGCCTCCTGCCCCCGGCCCAGCTCGCCCAGATGCGCTCCACCGTCCCCGCCGAAGCGACCTTCGGCCGCGGGGCCCGCTACGGACTCGGACTCGTCAGCAGGCCGCTGCCGTGCGGCGGCCTGGCCTGGGGCCACGGCGGCAGCTTCCCGGGGTACGAGACCCGGGGCGGCGCCACCGACGACGGCCGCGCCGCCAACGTCGCGGTCACCGTGCAGCTCACCGACGAGGCGGGCCGAAGGAACCTCGAACGCGCCGCGGACACCGCCCTCTGCCGCTGAACCCGCGCGGCCAGGGCGCCGATCGTGAAGAAGCCCGGCTGGATCGCAGTACCGCTCTCCACCCGCGCGAGGGTTCTCGGCTGGATTCCGGCTTCCTTCGCCGGCCGCTCACGGTTCCGGCCCCTGGCCTCCCGGAGGGTTCGTAACTGCCGCCAACAAGTGGACGGCCGGCTTCGCGGACAACCTCGCACTCGGCACGGGGCGGCGAGGGCGGATTCAACTGAGCCGCGCACGACGGGCGTCGCGGACTTTGGCCCGGGCGCGGCCGATTCGGAGGCCGGGAGCTCCGGGGACGGGGATATGCGTGAATCGCTTGTGAAGGAGCGCCATCTGACTACGCTTAGTTCTCACACAGAGGCGGGGGCGCACCTCGATACGCGGGGCGATGTGAGAGTACGGGGGAGCGCGGATGCGAATGAGAACGTGTGGACGGCGGGACTTCCCCCTCTGTGGACCGGTCGACCGCTGGTGACGGCGCCCAGCCTGCGCCAGGGTCTGCCCGCCCAGCGGAACGCGGAGCGCGCCATGCGGCCCGGAAGTCGCGGAATGGTCTTCCTCAGCCACACCTCGCGGCGGCGCACCGTGGAGGAACTGGGGCCCGCCGGGTTCAAGGCCCAGACAATTCGCAAGGACTATCTGACCCGGATCCTCGAACAACTCGAAGAATTACTGCGCGAGGCGGGCTTCTCGGCGTGGTGGGATCGCAGAGACCTCCATCCCGGCGACTCCATTGATCCCACGATCTACCGGGCGCTCAACGACTGCCGGGCGGCTGTGGTCCTGATCGACGCCGATGCCCTGGACGCGACGTACATGCGACGCGAGGTCAACATCCTGACCTTTCGTCACTTCGAGCACGACCTGCACGTGGTGCCCGTGCTCCTGCAGGTCGAAGCCGAGCAGGTGCGGGACAGTCGACTGGGCCGGGAGACGGGGATCGACCTCCAACTGGCCCTTCACGCCTCGAAGAAGCAGAACCAGCTGGCCGCGCGGGAGACCGCCGAGCGGATAGCGCAGCACCTGGTGGCGGAGTCCGCCGCATGGCAGCGGGACATCCACTCGCCCGAGAACCGGTGGATCGACGATGTGACCCTGTGCCTCGAACGGGCGACACCCAACGCCCTCCGGCGGGCAGCCGAGACCCTGGACCTGGACCTGGTGACGTGGGAACGGTCTACGGAGAAACGGTGGGAGATCGCCGCCGCCCTCTGGTCCGCGGACCGCGAGGTGGTCTACGAAGTGATCGAGGACATTGCGTACCAGCTCCCCGCCGAGCTCCGGCAGCGCATCGTCGAACACGCGCTCCCGCTGTGGGCGGATCTGCGGGCGGCGCGCACGGTCCGAGCCGTCTCGGTCGAAGTACCGGGCACAGGCAGAGCCGTGAGCCTGGCCACCCGCTTTCTCCGGCTCGGGGAACTCCTCGCCCGCCGGGCCTCGGCGGGGAACCGCAAAGCGCGCGTCGTGCGGCTGATCGACGTGCACGGCGAGAGCACCATCCAGGATCTGGTCGGCCAGTCCGAGGCCACCCTGCGCAGGGAGCTGAACTTCCCTGTCGAGACGCCGACGGAGGAAGTCACCGCCGCGTTGCGTCGGCGTCCCGGCCGGCATCTGTACGCAGTGCTGCGCTCCGACACCGTCAATCCCGCGACCACGGCGGCGGTCACCCGGGAGTTGCAGAACAGATTTCCGGGAATCGTCATGATCGTTTTGAATCAAGCCGGACCAGTGGCGTGGACGACACCGTCGATCGTACCGGTGTTCGATGACTTCCCCCCGGAACGCGAGCGGGCGGCAAGGAAATTCGTGAGTGATATGTCAGAGCTCTCAGGCGGCAAGAAGATCGAGGTGGACAGTGATGAATGAGGTGTCACCCGCACTTGCTGCACTTCTGAGCGCCGTCGCGAATATGGCGGACGTCCCCCAGCATCCTCAGCCGCGCAAGGGCGACCGACGCGACGGCTCCGTCTACTCACCCACGCCCGAGATCATCACGGCGGTTCAGGTGGCCCTCATCACCGGCCGCCCGCTTCTGCTGGCCGGCCCCCCCGGGTGCGGCAAGTCAAGCCTCGCCGGATTCGTCGCCCGCACACTCGACTTCGCCTACCACGAGTTCGTCGTCACGGACGAGTCCTCGCCCCAGGACCTCCTGTGGAACGTGGACGTGATCGCCCGACTGCGGGACGCCCAACTCGCCCCCAGCGACGAGCGGGTTCCACCGCTGAACGACTACGTCGACCCGGGTCCCCTCTGGTGGGCGCTGGACCCCGCCTCGGCCGCCAGACGGGGGGCCGACGAGAACGCGAAGGTGGCCCGCCCCTGCAGCATGCCCGTCCACCTGAAGGACCACGAGCCCCAGGGAGCCGGAGCCGTCCTCCTGATCGACGAGATCGACAAGGCGGAGAGCTCCTTCTGCAACGGTCTGCTCGTTCCGCTGGGTAGCCGTCAGTTCCACGTGACCGACATCGACGAGTCCGTCGAGAACGGTGTCGACCGGGCTCCGGAGAGCCCTCTGGTCGTCATCACCACCAATGGTGAGCGCGATCTGCCGGACGCGTTCGTCCGCCGCTGCGTGGTCCTGGCGGTCGAGGGGCCGGACGCCGAGCGGCTCGAAGAGATCGCGGGGCTCCACTTCCCCGCAGTCACGGCCGACGCCGACCTGCTCGAACAAGTGCGGCTGCTGGCCCAGCGATTCGAAACCGGCGCCAAGCAGCACGCGAGCACCGCCGAATTCCTCGACCTTGTGAGCGTACTGCTGACGCTGGGCGGCGTCGACGGGGACACCGAGCAGTGGAGGCTCATCGAGAGGCTCGTGGTGGAGAAGCCCAGCGTTCGCAGGAACTTGTTCACGTCATGGTGAACACCGGTCGGTGGAGGACGGGATGAGTTACGCCGACGCGGTGCGCTTACTCGCGGCCCGCGGGCACCTGACCGATCTGGACGCCGCTCTGAGAGTCATCGGCTACCGCCTCGAACAAGGTGTGCTCCACGAGCGCTCCGGCAGCCAGGACGCTGAGCTGCGCGTGGATGCACGCCCGACCGGGCAGGAACCGGAGCCCGTCGACGACCCGGCCGAGTCGTTGTTGGTGCCGCTCGATCACGAGTGGGAGGACTCCTTCGCCGACGACCTCGCCGAGGAGGGGATCAGCTGGGACTGGGGAGGACGTGGGCGACAGGCCGGTGCCGCGTCGGGCGGAGGCCGTAACGGCGGCCTCGTGCCGTACGTCCTGCCCAGCGTGGAGATCCCGCAGACGCCGCGCGAGGTGGGTGCCGACAGCATCGATCGACCGCGGAGCCCGGAGGAGCACGCATCACTGCTCCAGGCCAGGGTCGCGGAGTACGCCGCGTCCTGGGACGGGCGTCGGATCCGTGAACTGCTGCTGCGCAAGGTGCCGGGGCGGCGCATCGACGTGTCGGCGGTCGTCAGGCTGCTCGCCGAGCGGAAGCCGATTCGCACGCTGCCGCTCCTGCCGAGGACCAAAGTGGCCCTGCCGATCCAGATCGTCCACGACATCGGGCTGTTCACCGGGCCGCTCGGTTTCGACCTCCAGGCTCTTCTCGACGTCATGGTGGTCTCCGGTAACTCCGGTCTCGACCGGATCTCCTTCCGGCACAGCCTCGCCGAAGGCTGCGGGACCGGTCCGGTGTGGGAGTGGGAGGACTACCGCATCCCTCGTCGTGCCACCGCCGTCGTCCTCGTCTCCGGGCTCTACGGTCCTGATCCGGCCGGACGCGTCCATGAGTTCGAGCACCTCATCGCCACCTTGAACCGGCACGGTCACCACGCCCGTGCCGTCTGGTTCGGGGCCCTGCCCGACCGGACGGTGCTGCGTCGTCCGGAGCAGTGGGTGGTGTGCGAGCAGTGAATCCCTCCCTGACCGACGCACTGGCTCGGCGCCTGCCGGAGGCCATGCGGGTCGACCCCGATGTCGGCTGCCTGGCCGCGCTCGTCAGCGCCGCGCCCTTCATCCCTTTCGTGCTGCTGCGCGACGTCCGCCGTGCGGCCGTGCCCGCCGGCGGCCTCGCACTCGAAGCACGGTTGTGTGAGTCCCACCTGGTCGAGAGCGTGGCCGCCGACGGATTCGTACTGCACGGCACGGTCCGTACCGCGCTGCGCCGGGCACTGCGCGAGGCGGTCGTGGAGGACGGGGTCGACCTCGACACCGCCTGGCTGCGACCGAAGATGCATGACGGTCTGGAGTTGCTGTCCCCGCTGCTGCGCATCGAGGAACGCGTGGTGTGGACGTACGTCACGCAGGAGGACTACCTCGACACCTGTGACCGGGAACTGGCCTCCGTGGTCCGGGGAGTGGCCCAGGAACGACGTCTCAGGATGCTCGAATGGGCCTCTGGAGCGATGACGCGCCTTCCCGAGGACCTGCTGAACACCCCTTCGGTATGGCTGCTGGCTCAGCTCTGCCGCGCCCAGGACCTGCCCCATCCCCAGCTCGGCTGGCCGGACGGCCAGGTGGACGACGGCCTGTTCCTCGACGTCATGCACTTCATCCCGCAGACAGTGGTGGGTCTCTCCCGCGACGGCGCCCGCCTGACCCTCGGCCCGGTCTCCGCCCAGCGCCCCATCGGTATCCGCGTCCCCGCCACCCAGCCGGTGAGTGTACGTGTGCAATGGGCCGGCGACCCCGACGGCCAGTTGGTCTCTGGAGTCGACCGCGCGGTCAGTTCGGTGCCCACCGGGACAGCAGCGGTCACCATCGTCGGGCTCGACGGACGTGCCGTGCAGTTGAGCGCGATGGCCCCCGGCGGCCCCGCACCGGAGGTATGGGACCAGCAGAGAGTGTTCGACCGCCTTGAGGACGCCCATGTGCGTCGGCGCGTGATGACTGCCAGTCCAGTACGTCTTGACGTCGGTCCGCACGGATACCTGGTGAGGCTGAGGGAAGAGCCTGCCGTCACGGCGTACATGCCGCTCAGGGCCGCCCGGATGCCCTGGCTGGAAGGGGATCCGGGCAAGCGCGTCCCCGAGGGTCTCCAGATGGTCCGCATCACTCGGGTCGACCGCGAGAAGCAGCGGGTCTCGGTGAGCCGGATCCGGGGGATCGTCAGCAGGGGTGCCCTGCACCCGGGACAGCTCGTCCGGGCCACGATCACCGCCAAGACGATGGAGGGAGTCCTGTTCGACCTGACCGAGGCGGCCGGGCTCGCCGTCCCGAAATTCGAGCGTGTCTTCGGCTTGATGCGGTCCCAACACCTGCCCGCGAGCGTGGGCTGGGAGCCCAGGATCCGCAGTTCACGGAGCTACGCCATGGAGGAGAACGCGGAACTCGACGTCGTCGTCACTGATATCCAAGGGGGCGGCAACCGGAGTCTGCGGATCCTGGTCCGGCCCGCCGACCGGAGCGACGTCCCGGGAGGCAGGCTCCCCGAGGGCCTCGCGGCGGGGGACCGGCTGTGGGGGACGGTCACGGAGAAGGTCTACCACGGCATTCGATTCGCACTCGACCCCGGACCGGCAGGTGATGGGACGGCCATGGCCGCAGGACTGCACGGACTCGTCCTGAACACCGAACTGTCCTGGGAAGGCAGATGGTTCTACGGTGGTGGCGACGCCCGGGAGTACCCGCTCGTCACCGGAGACCGCTGCGAGCTCGTGGTAGTCGGGGTTCACGAGGTCACCGGGGAGCCGAGCCTGTCACTGAAGCGACTGGTGGAGGACCCTGGCCTGGTGACCCTGCGGACCCTGAGGCCCGGCTCCGAGGTCGATGGTGTCGTGGTGCGGCGGCGCAACAACCGCTGGCGCGTACGCCTGGAGCCGTGGAGTGCCATAGCCACCGTGGCGGGGGGCAGCTTCGACGGACGGCTGCGGGCCGGTGCCCGTATCAGAATGCGGGTGCGGCATTCCGATCAGTCCACCCACACTCTGGGCGTGGAGCTGATCAGGGTATATCCGGACCCGATCGCCGCGGCGAACCCAAGGCCCGCCCCGGATCCGGACTGACGGCGCCTCACCGGGGCGTGAAAGAACGCCGGACAGGGACGTCTGACGGCGATTCCTTATGGGTTCGAGGATGGGAGGGTACTCGTGGGAGCCAAGACAGGCCTCTGGCGTCCGCGGATGGGGACATCCCGGCCATGGACCGGAAGATTCTTACCGAACTCCAGCTCGACGGCCGCCTGACCACCACCGACCTGGCAGCGTTCCAGCAGTTGTACGACCAGCAGCTCGCACGCCTGACTGGGGTTCAGCGCCTGACCTCCACACTCGTCATGAAGAACGTTGTCGACGACCGGCCCCTGCCCGAAAGGTAGTCACCACCGAGCTGCTGCGCTGAACGTTCCAGCGATGGCGCCCCACCCGGCGCTTCGCTGAGCATTTATCTGTCCAGACTGGCCAACTACAGGTCTGACCGCGTTTCAAAGCCAGCCTGGTGTCGCAGCGCTGTTGGCCGGTGTTGAGACGTTGCCGGGGCCCTGGTGCGCGGGTGGCGGCCGGGCAGGCTAGTTTGCTTGGATGAGTCTTCTTGATGATGTGGCCGAGCGCGACGGCTGGCGGTGCTGGGTGTGTGACGAACCGGTCGACCCCGACGAGTCGGTGAACGACCCGCGGGGGCCCAGTGTCGACAGCCGGACCGCCGACCGGAAGGCCAAGGTCGCCGAGCGGCTCGCGCACCGCGGGTGCAATAGCCGCAAGGGTGCCGTCAAGGTGGTCATCGCCTGGCCGGAGCGCCTGTACGTAGTCGAACCCGCGCCGCTGATCGCCGTTGCCGACAGGCTGGAGCGCAAGGGGGGCCGCGAGATGGTGGGCCGTTGTCCGAGCAGGAAGGACGCCCAAGAGGCGGCGGATTGGCTGGTGGACCGGTTCTCCCGACTGGTACCGGGGCTGCCGGTGACCGCCGACATCGAGGCGGGCGGCGGCCAGTTCCTCGTCATCCTGGCCACCGGCCGCCGCTGATCCGGGATCACCCTCAGCCAAAGACGGCCGACGCCGGGACGCAGTAGCCGGAGAAGGCGAACGGGCCTGCGATGCCCCGCCAACAGCAGTAGCGCAGCAGTGCGGGCCGCCGCCCTCGCCGGGTGGCGGCCCGCACTGCTGTGTTCACTCCTCGGAGGGATCGGGGCTCCAGACGGCTGGCCCGCCGCCGCGCCATCGATGAGCAGCGGGTCGTCCAGGCGGACGTTTTCCGGGTCCAGTCCTGCCCGCCGCAGGAACCCCATGAGGTCGCGGGGGCCCAGGGCGCGGCCGAGGATGGGGGTGCCGGCTCGGGCTGTGCTCGCGGCCAGGGGCGAGGGACTGGCGGGCGGTGTTTACGGCCCGTCCGGGACGCCGAGTGGCACGGTGAACCGCGGCTGCCAGCCTTCCTCCGTCAGCACCACCAGCTGGACCGCCGCCGCCCGGGTACGCAACGGCAGCAGGCTGCCGATCGCAGCGCGTACGTGGGCGGCAGCCGTCGGGTTGTCCGCGCCCATGGCGACCGTGACGTGGGCGGCGGGCCGCGCCCCGAAGCGGCCCCTGTACGGGCGCAACCCGGGCCACCGGGCGCGGAACGCATCGACGATCGGTTGGAGTCCCGGAACGGTGACGGCGATGAAGCCGGGCGCCGTCACGACCTCCTCCAAGAGCAGATCAGCTGCCGGAAAACTCGCCGCCAGGGAACGCACGCCCTTCTCGTCCTGAACCGTCAGCGCCGATTCCGGCACGAACGGGTAGAGGAGCGAGACGTGCGCCGGCACCCCACGACGCACCAGAGCCGGGTCGATACGCCACGCCGCATCGAGGAGCGGGGCGGCATCGGGCAAGACAATGACGACGGCAGTGGTCCCTGGCTCTGGCACACCGTCATCATCGCAGGCCAGTCCGCTACTGCGCCCGTTGCACCGGGAGGTGGGCGGAGGGCAACGAGTTGGGCGTGGTCGAGGCGGTCGCGGCCGACGTGTTGGCCGGTGATTCACGCCCCGTACGGTGCCCGCTTCCGTTCGGGACGCGCTCGCCGCGGGCTCGTCCGGCGATGCCGCCCTCGCGTGTGGCTCCGGGTTTGGGTTCTGACTCACTTGCCGGATGCTGTTGGTGATCTTCAGTCGTCGGCGCGGTTGCGTTCCAAGAGGCCCGGTTCGCCTGCCGCAGCCTGGCAATCCAGGGTGCCGGCCCGGCGCTATCCGTGTGCCAGAACCTGGAACTCACCTACAAAGCCGGCCCTCCCCCCGATCCGCTGACCGTGCTGTCGGCGCCTCACTCCGGCTGGTGTTCTTGGCCCGCGAAGTCGGGGCTGGTGTGGCCAGGGCGGGGGCCCGAAGCGGGGCTGGACCTGGAGCCAGGGGAGGTGAAGTCCGGACTGATGTAGCTGAGGTTCGGTATGCGGCCGGGGGCACGGGAAGAGGCGTCCGAGCTCGGAGGGGTCGGGTCGGCGAGGGCATCCCTCAGGAAGGGCATGATGCCCCGTTCCAACAGGGCATTCCGCCAGGCTTCCCTGGCCCGGGCCACCTCCTCGCTCAGTTCGTGGTCGCGCGCGGCTTCCGGCGCGGGTTGGTCGCGGCTGCTGCGCAGAGCAGTAACCAGCAGGCCGGCCGCACAGACGGCGATCGCGCCCACGGCCACGGCTACGAACAGCCATCCAGCGGCGAACATGGTCCGGCCGGACCCCGACTCGGCGCTGAACTCCTCAAGGACGAGGCCGATGAGGAAGAACAACGCGGCGGCGGTTCCTGAGAGGACGGGGGCGAGGACGGCGAAGACGGTGAACAGCCCGGCTCCGGCCGCCTCGGTCGTTTCCAGGGCTTGTGTTTCGCTGCTGGTCGGGTGCGTGGGGGCGGCCGCCGGCGGGCCGGGCGTACGCGGTGACCGCGCCCCAGCCGCCGACACTGCTGGGCGTACGTGCAGGCCCAGCAGTGCTGCCAGCAGACGGCGGCTGTAGGACATCCTGGCCCACCGTGGCGCAGCGACTCCGTCGCTGATCCGGCGGCCGCCCGGTCGTCCGGCACCGAGGACGGCCGCGCCGAACCGTCGGCCCAGACCTGCCCGTGCACGGTGGTCGGTGGCCGCCGGGCCGGTGCCGGAGCGGGGACGGCCGGCCGGGGCTGGGGCGGACGCCGGACGCGAGGACGAGTACACCGTGTCCGAGGACTTGTGCGGGGACAACACCGAATCACGGCGTCCTTCGCGGACCTTCACATAGTGGTCGTACTCGGCCGCTGCGGCCGCCGTGAGGAGTGCGGTGGCGTTGAGCACCATGGTGCGCAGTTGCTCCGCCGTGAGCCGTTCGCCCATGGCAGCCAGTTCCGGGCGGTCGGGGGCTGTACGCAATGCCTCGTCGAGGATCCGCTCGTACTCCGGGCGGTCCTCGGTCAGCAGGTGTGGAGCGCTTGTCACTGCCCCTCCTCCCCGATCGCCGGTCCCTGCCGCAATCGTGGCGCGCCTCGACGATCGAAGCCAGATCCCGTTCCATCGGCAGGGTCCGCGGGAACGGGCATGTCCCCGGAGCGCGTGGGATCCGGAGGTTGCGTCCGGCCCGCGGGGATCTCGCCGGGTGTGGGACTCGGCGGCGTGCGAGCTTCCGCGGCCGCGGAAGCCGGCCTGGGGGAAGGTATCGGTCGCACGCGGAGCGGCGGGGCTTCGGTGGAGGGGGGAGGCTGGGCCGCGGCGGCGCCGGACGCGGAGGGCGGGGGCGGGGGCTCGGTTCGGGGCGGAGCAGCGGACGGCGCTGCGGCACCGGGGGCTTCTGCGGTGCCGGGGCCGCCCGCAACGCCCACGTTCACGGCACCGGCACCGGCACCGGCAGCCGAAGGTGCCCCGGCCTCCGTGGCTGCTTCCGCCGTCCCGGCCGGCTGTTGGGCGCCCGTCAGTGCCTCGTTCACCGTCTGGATACGACTGAGTTGGGTGAGCAGTATGGGCGCCGACATTCCGACGACGAGGGCGGCGTACTCACCGCTGATCTGTCCCGTGGTGCCGAACAGCACCGCGGCCCCGGCACCCATCACGCTGTGCAGGACAGCCGCGACGATGTCGACGGCGGGGTCGAAGTACGTTCGGAACTGCGGTGGTACCCCTTGTACCGTCCCTTCGGCGGTCAACTGCCGATGGACGCGGCGATCGGCCTGCCAGGACACGAACCGGGTGTACAGGTCCAAGAGACCACGCAGGAGGCCACCCGCCGCCCCCAAGAGAATCAACGTCGGGACGTCCACGCTCTCCCCTGGTAACGGCGCTACAGCCTGACTGTGAACCTCCGGACACCGGACGAGCGTAGAGCCGTGTGCAAGCCGCAGCAAAGGGACTGACCCGATTCGGCCAGAGCCCATCCACCTGAAGACCACCAACAGCATCCGGAAAGTGAGTCAGAACCGGGTTCAGCAGTCGTAACGGTGGGTGTACGGGGTGTCCGGGCAGGTGCGGCAGACGAAGAAGTACATGCCGCCGAGGTCGCCCAGGCCCATGTGGTGTCCGAATGTGTCGAGGGCGGCGGGGTCCGCCTCGGCTCGCCAGGACGGGGTCGCGGCCTGGTCCTGGCTGGGGTTCCGCTCGTCCAGGGGGAGCCAACGGCCCATGCCCGCCTCGGTCGCGGTGACGCTGAGCAGGTGCTCCATGCGCGTGCCGCAGCCCGCGCAGTCGGGCCAGTTCGGCGGCTGGGTCCAGCTCGGATAGCCGCCGACTTTGCTCTGCTGGGTGGTGGCCACCTCGAAGTAGTCGAAGCCGCGTTCCTCCTGCAGGGCCTCGAAGCGCTCGCCGATCTGCTCGCTGAGTTCGTCCGGCAGGTCCCAGTTCGGGTACTCCACGGCTGGCGTGGGGGACACCGTGCACGGCCGGGGCAGGTAGTCCTCCTCCGCGGTGTGCGGGCGGGGCGGTTTGCCGGCAGAGGCGTCAGCGGCTGTCAGCGCCGTGTTGCGCCAGTGGAGGCGGGGGTTGGCCGCGTACTGGTCGTCCTCGTGCACGAGCGGGCACCACAGGATCTGCAGCAGGTCGGTGCCGGTGGGGAAGGCGAGGTCGGGCACATCCCGTGCGTACAGCTGGACCACCGGGACCATCGCGACCGGCTCGGGCCCGACGGGCGCGTCGAGCGGCTTGTAATGGTCCGGTTCGGCGCACATCGGCCAGGGCTCGCCGGCCGGCCACAGCAGGGGCCCGCCGATGGAGCTGTCGCCGGGGCCCGGTTGCCCGGCCCGGGGGTAGAGGAGGGTGACCTCGCGAGCCGTACCGGCCAGCTCCGGAAAGACCGACTCGACCTCGAAGGGGATCGGCGCCAGCGGCCGCGGCCCGGTCGGCCGAGCTTGCTCGGTGTCCTGCTGTATGTGCCCTGACGGCATGGAGTCTCCCGCTGCTGGTGGTCGTAGCCGCCGACCCTAGCCCCGGCCCCCGAAAGCGGTCCCGCCCGTCTCTCCCGTCCTGCATCCGGCCGGTGGGCGACGGGCTGCATGCACTCTGGCTTCGAGACCCGACGCGATTCGTACGGCGGACATGCCGCTTTCGGCATCACGGCCGCTCGCCGCCCGTCCGTCGACGCGTTACCCTCCGCAGCCGCGCGCTGCCGAGGGCGGCCGGCGGCACCAGAGAGTCAGCGCCCGGTGCGGGGGAGGCCCTGTCGGATTGCCAGGCGCATTCTCCCCAGATTCTCCCCAGGGGGCCCGACGGGACACTCCTCTATTTCGCGAGAGCTCAGCACATCAACGGCGTTGATGTGCTGACTAGAGCCAGTCGCGCTTCTTGAAGATGACATACAGGCTCACGCAGACCACGGCCATCAGCAGGATCGCGAAGGGGTACCCCGCGGCCCACTTCAGTTCCGGCATGGTCTCGAAGTTCATGCCGTAGATGGTTCCCACGAGTGTGGGTGCAAACAGGATGGCCGCCCACGAGGAGATCTTCTTGAAGTCGTCACCCTCATACCCCTGACCTGCGAAAATCGGCTAGACGGGCAGTCCGACCTGCGGCGATCTGCCTTTCCGACCCTTTCACCGTGCTGCCCGTTTGTACGGCCGATCCTCCCCAGCCGCTCCCCAACGCGGCTTCATTCTCCCCAGATTCTCCCCAGCCGCGGCCGCCTCCGATGGGGCATCGCCGCTGGTAGGGAGCGCGATCCGGCAGCAAGGACGGACTACGCGACGTAGTGGTGCCCCGGAAGGTGGGACGGAGGCCATCCTCGCAAGCCGCGCCATGCCACGGCGAGCGAGAGGGGCGTCAGTAGTTGCCTGGCCGCCCCATCTCCGAGCCGCATTCGTGGTTCGAGCCGAGGGTTACGCATTTCGATGCCCCGAAAGATCATCTCGGGTGCTGTCCGGCCGTGCATCTGGCCAGCCTCAAACACCTGCCGCGGCCTTGAAGGCTCTGGTACGCGCTTTCTCCTGTGTTGTCTTGCTGTGGCCGTTGAGGGTGCGTGCCAACCGGCGTGCGAGGGTCGGTAGCGGTCTAACGGCCTGGCCGAGCGCCGTAGCACCCTCGGGGGTGGCGGCCAGTAGCGATCCGCCGACTTCATCGACCAAAACCTCTGGCACGGAATTGGGGGCCTTCGCGATCAAGCTCCCCATCATTGCGCTGGCGCGCTGGAAAGTGCTCTGGTCTGCCCCAGCGGCCTTGAGCAGGACTTCCCACAGCGGCGGAAAGACGGAACAGGCATTGACGACTTGGGTGATGCGCAATGGGTCCCACTCTCGGGCTTGAAGGGCCCGCTCTACGTGCAGACAGAGGGCATCGGTGGCTGCGGCACTTGAGGAGATCACCTCCAGCAGAGCTGGCAGCTGCTCGGTAGTCGCCATAGAGAGGGCACTGTCCAGAAGATCGGCAGCAGCTTCGTCGGCGCGAGTGGTCAACTGCAGGCAGCGGTTGTTCGCGGCAGCGAGGAGGGCCGCCTGCTGATCGGCGCCCAGTTTGTCCCACAGAGAAGAGGCGTGTTGCCAGGCTTCACGGTCGTCGCTCTCCAGGATGTGCTGTGCGAGTGACATCGGCAGGGCGGTCTGAGTCAGGTCCGTTCGACTCGACGCAGCTGTTGCAAGGGTACGGACCGACGAGGGGACGCTCGCCCAGTGCTGGTGGATCCAGGAGAGCCATTGGGCGCTCACTGCTGGCTCGGCAGCGTAGTGGGCAACGAAGCCAGTGGCGAGATTGGGCTGGTTGGACATCCAACCTTGCAGTTGATTGACGGAAGTTTCCAGGCGTGCCGTGCGAGTGTCTTGATCACGGAATAGGACATGGATGCTGGCAAGGATGTCTTCGATGTGGGGGTGACTCGGACTCGCGAGCACGGGCATGAGTAGGTCAACCAGGACTGTTCCGGAAGCGCGCCCTTGCGCGGTCGTCATTACCGCAGGAAGGAACCGCCGAGCAAAGTCGCCAGCCGCATCGGGGGCCGCCAGAGACGATGTTAGAGCGGTCAGGCATGCCTCAGCAGCTGTCCGTGCGTCGTGGGCATTGTTGTTCTGCGCTAGACGCAAGTAGGAGACCAGAGCGTCACCGAGTGCGTAGCGGAGTCCCTCCTCAAAGCCTCCCGGGTTGCCGATGCTGCTGGCAATGACTGTTGCGCAACTCGCTGCGTCCTGCGATTGCAGGACAGGAAGAATTTTCGACGCCTCGGTTGCGAGTTCAGTACACGTGTGTGCCACTTGCCCCAGAGCGTCCGCAACGACGGCACTGATTTGCTTGTCGGGGGTGCTAGCCGAGTGGTAGCCCACCACGGGCAGCCAGCTGCGCAGAAGGCTAGCAGTGAGTTTTGAGCTCTCGGCTTCGTCATCGTCGAGAAGGAAGTTAGTTGCTGCTTGGGCGAGTTGCGCAGCCAACGTTGAATCGCCGGCCATCTCCGGAAGAGGTTCAGGCTCTCCCCAACCATCTGAGGAAATCGTGATCTGACTAAGCAGGCTCACGGCCTGCCTGCGGAGAGAGTGTTCGCCGGCAGTCAGCCAGGCAAGAAGTCCTTGAATAACGGGGCGCTGCCATTGGTGCATGTCGCGGGCGAGCTCGACAGTGCGATGTACTCGAGCAAGGGTTTCGCCATCTGCAACGCGGGTGGCCATACCGAGGAGAGCACGGTAGGCGTGGGGCGGCCAGGCTGCGCGGCCTACGTCCGACGATTCATCCCACTCGACGAGCCACGTGGCCAGCTCGTCGGCCGTACCGTTAGCGGCAAGGACAGCGAAGTGACGTCTGAGAGCCGCGTGCAAGTTGTCGGCGTGAGCTCCTGCTGGGAGGGAAAGGATGGC
Source organism: Streptomyces sp. NPDC056224 (assembly GCF_042267665.1). Classification (NCBI taxonomy): domain Bacteria; kingdom Bacillati; phylum Actinomycetota; class Actinomycetes; order Kitasatosporales; family Streptomycetaceae; genus Streptomyces; species Streptomyces sp. NPDC056224. Next base: position 53,993 of record NZ_JBHJTK010000012.1, on the reverse strand, counting down.
CTGAGCCCAGAGGAAGGTGGGTTCTTCCGCGCCGGGAGTGCCGACAGGGCCAGGGGCAGGCGGGATGCTGAGAGCGCCATAGAGGCCGGGAACGTACGCCTGCGGGACCAAGTCCAAGATGGCAATCAGGTCGTGGGCCGGAACAGCCACGGCTGCCTCCGTCCGTCGACGGGCAATGCGATCCGTGAGCGTTCGCAAGGCCCGGTCGACGGCTTCGTTCTCGTCTCGATGGTCGGCCAGAGCAGGGGTCCGTCCGAGAGCTTGGACAGCAGCAGTGAGTGCGTTATCGAGATCTTGCCCGTGGCGTGCGGCAGTAAGAGTGTCCGCGGCGGCGAGCAAAACTCGTTCGCGGCTGGCCGAGTCGGCCAGCCGGTCGGTGAGCGCATCAGTGTCACGTTCAACGAGTGCACGCTGGATCGCAGCCGCAACCTCGCTGCCCAGTGCCCGGCTTGCTGGTGCGGAACCCAGGGTAAGCAGTGGCATCAGATGTGAGGGACGATGGATTCGGGTCCGGGCGGCGGTGGCCCGTAGGTAGTCCAGCCCCGGGTGATCGGCAGTGTTCAGACGCCGGGGAGCATCAACGTGGCGCAAGGTGTCCTGGCCGTCTTCCGACGGCAGGCTGCTCGTTGTGAAGGGAATGAGGAGAGGGTCCGCCAGAGCGGCGGTGGAGCCGAGAAGGGCATCGTCGAGCAGGGCTAGTAGGTCATTCTCGGCGCTGATTTCGTCATACAGGTGCCGAAAGTCGTGCCGAAGGACCGTGAGCCGCGCGAGCGTCAAAGGATGATCTGTGACCTCCCCACGTGCGATGCGGGGTGTGTCGGTGTTGGCCGGCTGTTCGCGGCGGACTGCGAGCGCGTAGTCGGCGAGGAAGCTGTTCACAAGACGGATGGCGTGGCGTGGGTCGCGTACGCCGTGATGTATCAGGACATCGAGGACGTTGCGGACCGTGGTCATGCCCCCGAGGTGTGGGATCACATCGTGCGGCGTCGGATAGGTGAGTAGATGCTCGGCGTACTGCCGCAAGTCCGCGTCGTGGTGCGCGGGCAGGAGAAGACGGACAGTGAACAGTTTGTTCAGGTACTCCTGGGCCGCCTCCTCAGTCGCCTTACGCTCGGCTGCCTTGCCCTGGGCACCGCTGCCGACTTGCTCCTCGCCCGGTGGGGGCCGGTGGGCTAGACCAGGGCGAACACCGACAATGGCTTCGCGGACGATGTCCTCGTCGCACGACAGCAGGAATACTGGTGGATTGCGGTGGTACGTTCCGGTCAGCAGCAGACTGCGAACCGTCGTGATCGCTTCGAGCACGTCTGATGCTGCCAGGCGGTCAATGTCGTCGACTGCGATGACAAGCCGTCGATCGATGCGGTCGATCAGCCGGGAGAACACCTGCTCCAGATCGTCAGTGGAGTCCGGGCGGGGAGTGGTCAGCGTGATTTCGTACTTCTTCAGGGTCGACAACGCGCCGTCTTTCGCAGACCCCAGAACAGCAGCGACAACAGCCGCACCGAAGAGCACAGTGGTCAGTGGCCCAGCGACCGGTGAGGCAAACCAAGCCCACGTCGAAACCCCGGCCCCGCGGCCAACGGCATGGCCTATGGCAACCAGGACAACGCCGAGGATCCAGATCAGCACTAGGAGGGCAGCCATCCAGCCTAGAGCGACTGCCGCAGCGGCCGGGTAGCTCCACCAGGCTGCCCCCGGCTCACCCGCTATGGGACTGGAGCGAGGCAAGGTCCGCTGGCGACCACCTTCCAGACACGCGCGCTCAGAGTTGTACGTCTTCTCATTGATCAGGCCTTGCCGACGCGCATCATCCAGCAGGCTGTACAGCAGGCCGCGCACCCTGGCGGTACCGCTGTGGCGCTCAGCGCTGAGGTGTACGACCGCCCAGTCCCTACTCCCTTGCAGTTCAGCATCGAGAAGGCGAACTACGGACGACTTGCCAGTACCGAACGGGCCAAGCAGACCGATGGCAAGGGGAGCCCGAGATCCGCGAACAATCGCGCTTAGTTCACGGGCAACCGAGCGGTGGTCAAACCGGTCCTGCTCGTGCGAAGCGATCGCAGAGTCCTCAATGATCCACGGACGTGGTTGTGCCATCTCATGCAGCTCCGCTCCGAACCGGTCCATACGGGTGAGCGGATCATATGAGTTGCCACTGACAGATGGCGCTAGGTCGGAGCGACTCGGGTGGGGAGGGTCAGGCTACGGCCGCCAACGCGTGAACCAGCCGATCCGTCCTGTGCAGGTCCCGACTGTGAACGGTCACGGTATTCCCCAGCTGGAACGTCACGGAATGGGCCAGGGACATCGCGGAGCCGGCGTCGTCGTCCCCATGCGGACACCGGAGCCGTTGCGCGCTTCCCACGGACGCCAGGGTTCTCGGGCCGCTCGATAGCTGCCGATCGTAAGGGCTGGTCAGGGCGGTCAAGGGTGGGCGAATGCCCAGCGCGGAGCGCCGCCGAAGGCGCCCTTGAGGGCACTGTCCTGCCCCAAACTCAGGAGTCGGGCGGCCCGTCAACGGCCCCGACCAGGTGGGGAATTCGGTGACGCTGGAGACCGCGGTCATGGGTATATCCGTGACCGCTCACACCGACCACTCGCGCAAGCACCGATGCCCTCCCTGAACCGGCACGCTCTGTCAGCACATCCCAGTACGCTGCCACGCATGGGGGAAGCAGTGAGCGGAACAAGCCTGCCGACGTGGTGGCACCCGCTGTTGCGTTTGCATCACCGATGGGTTGAGAGGCATGTGGTCCCGGCAGAGAAGGCTGCGACCGAGCTGGGAATCGACTTCGATGCTGCGGCCATCCGCAAGGCGCTCGGCTACCAGCGGTGGATGTTTCTCCGAAGGGTGAGGAGGATCGCGATCTTCTTTGCCGTACTGGCCCTGCTCGCTGTCGTAACCCGCCCGGCAGCATGTAGGCCGGGCGGTCTGCTCACCACAGGCCAAGCCTGGTGCCCGACGTATACCGCGTACGTCTTCGGCCCGAACGCTGACCCATGGGTGTCGATCACGCCAACGCTGGCTTTGATCGTCATCCTCTGGATCGTTTCGGCCTGGCGAGGCGAGAACATACTGCGTCTCTATCAGCCTCTGTACCCGCTTCTCGACCTCCTCACGGCCAGTGCCGACCTGACAACGATGGATGGCAGTCGGTACACGAACGCAGTGAAACTCAGCGCCAAGGCCGCCGAGCTCGGTCTTCCACTGCGGACGGTCGTCCGGGACGCCGCCTCTGATTTCGGAGCCCGGGGAGCCCTTCGCAAAGAGCTCCTCACCCACGCGGATCTCGTGGAGACGGCCATAATGCAAGCCGCGGATGGCCTGGTTGGAGACCGCACGGGGTCAGCAAGGAAGCTGGGCACGTTGGCCGGCGCCATCGCGGCCAACGTCGCAGCTGGTCAATTCACCAAGATGCTCCCTCACGCTGATCTCCCCGAAGAAGCCGTCATTGAGCCCGACCGTCTCGACGGACGCCGCTTGGCGAAAGCGTGCCTTTGGTCGGCTATCAGCGTGACGGCATTCGCACTGCTGCTCGCAAGGCTGGGCGCGCCAGCCGAGCTCCTGATGCCTCTGGCGGTAGTGGCTTTCATCGTGACGGCCTATGTGCTCCTGGGCCTCTGGTACGGCCTCGCCGAAGCGACCCGACTAACGCGAAGCCTCATGTCCTTCTTCTCAGCTGGCCCCCCTCTCTGACTAATTCTCACAATTCGGAGCGGCCTTGCCTGCGGTCTGGAATCGAAAGAGGCATGGGGTGAGCTCGATGGAGACCCTCTCCCGGAGCGAGGGGCAGGCGCCGATGGTGGCAAGGGCCCCTCGCCGCCCACCGAGTGCTGAACTCTCGCTCGCCGGTTCGACCACTGCGCCCTGTTCTTGAGCGCAGGGCGGTGGCCGAACCAACCGCACCCCGGTGTCAGGGCCGGCGTGCTGGCCTCGCTACTGGTGATGGCCGCGGCATGGGTCGGAGTGGCGAGGCGGTCGGCTCCGGCGCGGTCGCTTTCGGCTGGGAGGCGGCGAGGTCGTTCAGGACTGCGTTGACCACAGGCCAGCACATGTCCAGCGTGTCGCGATCCGGGGTGTGGGCCTCGCGGATCTCTGCTCGCGGATGGACGAAGTTACGGTACTTGCGCAGCTCGTGACAGAAGCGCTCCACGTCGGCACCGATCCATCCTGCGTCGTGGCAGGTCTTGATCAAAGTGTCGAGGGTCACCCTGTCTGCAGACGTGCTGCCGAGTCGTGAGGCGTCGCGTTCGCGCACCACATGGACCATGACGCCTTCCAGCAGGCTGCCGAGCATGATGATGGCAGCCACGTGAGCGCCATTGGCGTAGCAGGTGCGTGCCTCGTCCAAGCGGTGTTGGAGCAGGGCGGCCATCTTCCGGTCACTGATGAGATCGGTCATGGCTGCGCTGAGTTCGGTAGGACCCTGGCTACCCGGGTGGGCAAGGGAGGGGTCACAGGCGACGAGACGGGGGCGGCCGCCAGGATTCTCCAGGCGTGCTCCCTCGTAGACCAGGAAGGCGTTGACCGCGGAGACAACAGCAGGGAGCTGGTCCGGCTCGTCAAGGTATTCGCGAGGGTCGGCCAGGCGAAGCAGGACCCGTTCCAGCTCGGTGGGCTCTTCTCGGCGTTCGCTGAGCCGGGCGAGCGTCCATTCCATCCTGTACTCGCCGTTGTACTCCGGCACCCGCTGCCAGCCGGCGTGTTCCAGGAAGCGTGCGATCTCGAAACCCTTGCGGTAGTAGAGGTGGTCGTCGCCGCAGATGACGCGCGCGAGCTCCTCCAGGGTGTTGGCGTCGAGGATGCCGAGTGGGGACTGCGCAGTCATGCCGAGCCTTCCGTGCTGTCGTCGGTTTCGTCGTCTACTTCGTTGTCTTCTGCCTTGCGGAGCGTGTTGGCCAGATCGTCTGTACCCGGGTCCTCGGGTGCCTCCGCCGTGTCGTCGGCCAAGCCCTCGTCGGAGGAGAGGTCGAAGGGGGTCCACTTCACGCTGGTGGGTGTGGCGGACGAACGGGTCCGGTCACTGGTCCCCTCGAATGTGGCCGGATGGATGCCAAGTCGTTCGAGCTCATCCCACAGGCCGGACAACGCCTCCTCAGGGTCGAATCGGAACTCGCTCTCACGAATCCGCCAGAACGTCCAGCCGACGCGTTGGAGTTCACGGTCGCGCCGTTGGTCATGCCGGATCTGCTCGGGTGTCGAGTGATACCGGTCGCCGTCGCACTCCACGGCCAGGCGCCCACGTGCCCCTACGACGACGAGGTCGAGGCGCTTGTTCCCTGCCGGATACTGCGGGACGACGTGATATCCGCGGGCCTTCAGGTGCAGGTAGACCTGCTGCTCGAAGAGCGATTCGAAAAGCTTCTGCGGCACATCGCCTGTTACCTCTCCGATGTCTTCGGAGCCGGCAAGTGCGGATGGCGGGTTCTCCATATAGGACAGGAGGTTGAGTCGCATGTCCTCCCTCTTCAATCGGTCCGGCGGTACCGAGTAGAAGATCCACATCTGGTCCTGTGCCCGGGACGCGGCGACGTTGTATGCCTGTCGTTCGCTGCGGGCACCTCCCGTGATGCGCGGCGGATCGGTGACGACCATCGACAGCAGGATGACGTGCCGTTCGTCTCCCTGGAACGACGCCGGGCTGCCCACACGAATCTGGTGGCGTTCAAGCATCGGCGCCGGGATACGTTCCTGGATGAGCTTTTCCAGGAGCTTGACCTGACCGATCGACCCCTGAAGGGTGATGACGCCCATGGTCCGGTCGCGGTAGTCAGGGTCCGCTACGAGCCTGGCCAGGCAGTCGACGATGGCCTCGGCCTCCTTCGGGTTGCGGATCCTGCTGTCGCGCCCCTGGGTAACGGCCCCTTCAACGAACTGAGTCACGAGGGGGTCGAGGCGCTCACCGCCGTACTGACGCAGAGGCTGCAGCTTGTTGTTGTAGAAGGTCTGCGAAGACCAGCCGATGATCTCCGGCATGCAACGGAAGTGCTCCTCCAACCGGATCACCTTCGGGAAGAAGGTGGACAGCAACTGGTAGAGGTTGGTGGAGGGTCCGTAGAGCGTGCGCAGCCTCGGAGGCATGTCCGGCAAGTGGGAGACGAGCCGGTCATGGATCGCCTGATGCCGGCCCATGCCACTGAGCGGGGGCGCGCATTGCTTGTCGTCCCCCACGACGATGACGCGGGGCGCCAGCCACAGCAGGAACAGGGCGTCCATGCCGGCCTGACTAGCCTCGTCGACGATGACGACATCGAACGCGTCCCGCCTGGGCTGCACCATCTCGGCGACCTGGGAGATGGGCATGACCCACGCGGGGACTGCTTCCTGCGCCGTCTTCATAGCGTCGTACGCCGCGGCACGGTATCGGCCCGCACCGCGCCCCTTGCCCTTGCCGTACGAGGACATGTGGTTGCGGTACGCCTGGAGTGCCGACCGCTGCTCTTGCGTCATGCGATGCAGACAGTGCCACCTTCCCCAGGTGGCAGCGAGTTCACCGGTGATGTCCTCCAGGTGACGTTCACACTGCGCCAGTTCGCCTTCGACCTGACGTTCGCGTCCCGGTGTGCGCTGACGGTGGACGAATGCAGAAGCCACCGCCCAGGCCCACGCTTCCGCCAGCGAGTCCAGGCGAGCTTCCCATGCCCGGTCACCAGGGTCGTGCGTCAGCTGGTCAGCGAGCAGCGGGTGGGCCCGGCGGACGCTTTCGAGTAGCACGGCGCATCGACGCCGGCGGTGTTCACGCCGATGAGCCTCGCGCAGCGCCTCAAGTTCCTTGGCGTATCGGTCGATGTCCTGCTCCCGAACGGCTTGGGCGGCGGCCACAGCTTCGGTGGTGGGGTGGGAGCCGTCCACCGGTGTGCGCAGTTGTTCCTCCCAAGCAAGCAACTGGGCCGTAGCCTCGTCTGCCGCTCGTCGGCCGGAGACCGCAGAGAGGGCGCCGGTGAAGTCCTGCCATGCCGACCTGGAAGTGAGGGCGATGTGCACCCCGTGATGTACGAGCAGCTCGTCGATGCGCTCGCGGCCAGCGCCGAACGTGTCGACATGTTCCAGGCGTGCGTACGCCTCCGTCAGCGATGCGAGCCGAACTTCCAGCGGCCCTTCGGATACGGACACCTGCACTTGGCCCCACCGCTCCGCAAGCGTGGCAACGGCGGAGCGGGCGCGGAGGTGAGCAAGGGCGGCGTCGAGATCCTCCAGGGATTCGGGTGAGTGACCGTTCACAGTGCACGAGTCGAGGAGGTCCTGCGCGGCCTTCTGCGCCCGCGAGGCACGGAAGCTGCCGCGGACTCGCAGCTTCCCACCCGAGACGAGGTGCTCGCGCAGCGCAGAACCCGCCGTGAGCATCGCATCCCCTTGTTCCGTGGAGAGCTGCCCGGGCACGGTGACGCGCGTCATCCCCTGTTCGTTCAGCCGCTCGGAGATGTCCACGAGTTGATCGGCAAGTCCGGACACGCGACGCCACAGCGCGAGATTCTCACGGGAGAGTCGGTCGGTGAGGGCCTTGGTGGCCCACTTGTCCTCATCCCATTGTGTGGCCTGCGGAGACAGACCCAGGTAGTGCAGAGCCGTACGGCAGGAATCCACGAGAGAGGTCAGCTCATCGGTGACAGAGCTGTCGAGCCTGGCAAGATCGCCGCGGATGCGGACCGCCCCGGAGGACAGGCCCTCGTCGGTGACGCGGCTGGCTGAGAGTGCCTGGGCCAAGGCTTCGGGGGAGGGGAGGCCGTCGGGGTCTGGCAGAGTGCCACCGGCGCGTGGCTCAGCCGCCCCGTCGCGCAGCAGGCTCAGCAGTTCCGCCGCTTGCGCGGGGGACAGCGGAGGGACAGACGGGGTCGGGCCGTTAGCCGGCACAAGACCGATCCAGGAGTGATGTCCGGCGTTTTCTTGCACACGCTGCACAATTGCGGCGAGAGTGCCGGCGTATCCCGGTGCGATCTCCGGGTGCCGGTAGACCTCGGCCTCCCGCAGTGCGATCACCTGTTCGGTGAGCGTGCTGATCCTTCCCCGCACCTCCTCACGGCGGGTGGAGAGCCGATGGATCTCGTCCTGCAGTTGCTCGGGGTCACTGGCGGCGACCTGATCGGTGAGAGCGTTGACCGTGCGTTCCAGCTCATCCGCCCCGTCCTGCCGTGCCGAGCTCAGCAGGAGGACGCACAGGTCCCGTACGGCGGGGGGAAGTTTGTCCCGCAGGACCGTCAGGGCCTGGTCGCGGGCACTGGTCACCAAGACCCTCTGCCCCTGCGCCAGCAGCGCGGAGACCAGATTGGCGATCGTGTGGGTCTTGCCGGTGCCGGGTGGGCCTTGGACCACCACGCCCGTGTCGTGCTCCAGCCGCCGCAGGACACTGCGTTGACGTTCGTTGGTCTTTCCTGGGAAGAACGGGTCGTCCCCGAACAGGGGGGGAATCTCGCGGCCGTCCCAGTTCACGCGCTCTTCGGAGTTCAGTGGCAGTACCAGCTGGGCGAGACCCAGAGGTGCGTGTGCCTCGGAGGACACGCTGTCCGCGATCCGGTCGTAAAAGGCCAGCAGAGCATTGCGGTCCCGTGGACGCAGCACAAGTGCGGGAGCGTACGTGAGACGCGCGCCTGCCTCGGGCTCGTAGGGTGGCTGCCACTCGGCACTGAAGGACACGGGCCGTTGCAGCACCCGCTCCTGCCACTGGGCCAACTGCTCCAAGGCCTCCGATCCAAGCAGGTGCAGTGACTGGGCCGCGATCTCCTCGGTGAGCGCGGCCGAGCGTTCGGGCGCCCAGCCGTCATCGGTGTCGAGGAATGATTGATCCTCCAGCCGCACGGCTCCCTCGGCCATGAGCCGCACTGTGAGCCTGGCGGTCTTCCGGTCTACCAAGGTCTCCACGCGGTGGGTGAGCAGGTGACGGTGAATGGCGTCGCCACGTGGATCGCTCCAAGTCAAGAGCCCTGTGGCGAGCACGAGTTCTAGCTGATCATCCTGCTGGGTCAGCTTCTGGTGCCACCCGTAGACCTGGTCGTACAGCTCCCGAAGGGCTCGCTCCGCGCGCTCCCTCTCCGCCCACTTCCGCCAGCGCGTCAGCCAGGGACCGTAGGCTCGGAGTACCTCGTCGGCATCCTCTCGGCGGACGGTCTGCTCCGCCGCCGGTTCCCAGGACTGGCTGCCGTCCGCAGCTCGCACGAGTTCCTGCCCCGGTCCTTCAGCCTCAAGCGGCGGGTCACCGCCGCCCGCGTCCTGGCAGCGTTCCGTGGACACCCATCCATCCAGCAGATCCGGGAGTGAGGGCGGCGATGTCTGCGGAACGTGGTCAAGCGTGAACAGCAGCCCGTCGGGTCGGTCGGACGGGCTTCGTACCGAGGGGGGCATGGCGACCAGCCATAACCGCTCCCTTGAGCGGCGGTCATCACGAAGTCGTTGGTTGCTGCTCTGCACGACCTCCTTGAGGAAGCCGATCAGACTGGCAGTCTGACCGATGACGTCGGGGTCCTTCGCGTGACGTCGCGGTACGTTCACTTTTCTCCTCCCAGCTGGTGACGAACGTTCCAGGATCGGGATGAGGGGCAGTTGGAACAACCTGTCTCGGGAGAATGGCGCGATATCGGCTCCGTATGGGCCGAATCACCTTGATCCCTGTGAGTGCGTCGCTGAGATCCGTCGGATGATGCAGGCCCGCGGCCATGTGGGGGCCTGCATCATTGGACCGTGGCCGTCCCGCCTCTAGGCCGCCGCCATCACCAACCTCTAGGGCACCATCCCTCTCCGGGCTCATCGGCGCACTGGCACATATCGCAGCAGCCCTGGTGGTGCCCTGGGTCGGCGCCGAACTTGCCCCCCTTGGCGGCCAGTCCCAGCTGTTTGCTGTGCTGGCAACCGTCTTCCTCGTTACCGCGTTGCTGGCCGCAGCTGCTTCGGGGCGGGCCGCAGGGAACGAGCCATGGCTGACGGGCGCCCTTACCGACAAACGTCGCCTTGCCCAAACTGCTGCTCGGAGACGGGGAGGAACTGGGTGGCAGCACGCAAAAGGCGCCGGTCGGCATCGCAGAAGCGTCGGGAGGCACGGCTCAAGACAGGTGCGTGGGGCGGCGTCGTCGTCCTGGTACTGACCCTGACGTTCTGGGCGGTGATCTGGCCTTACCTAGTAGGGGCGGTGGCTCTCGGCGTAGTCAGTGGTGGCGGTTGGTGGCTGTGGAGGACGGACCGTCTCGTGCGGGGCAATGACCAAAGGTGGCGCCACGAGAATGGGATCAGCGCGGGCCATCGGACGCTCGCCGAGGTCGACGTGATGGACGGCACGCAGTTCGAGGACTTCGTGGCCGACCTCTGCCGACGGGACGGCTGTACGGAAGTCCGCCGCGTCGGCCGCACGGGCGACGACGGCGCCGACGTACGTGGACGGCTGCCCGACGGCCGCACAATGGTGATCCAGTGCAAGCGGTACAACCCGAAGCGGAAGGTGTCCAACGGAGAGGTCCGCAACCTCCTCGGCTCCCAGGTGCACTTCAAAGCCGAGGTCGCCGTCTTCGTCACCACCACGTACTTCAGCGCCCCCGCCGAACGCTGCGCGGTGCAGAACGGCGTCGTCGCTGTCCACCGCGATCATCTCGGCCTGTGGAACAACGGCGCTGCGCTCCCGTCGCTTACCGCGGTGAGCGGAGCCGGCCAGGGAGACCATCGACACCGCACCCTCCGAAAGGACACGTACGAGTAGTTCCCTGGGAGCCGAAGGGGCACCCCGAGGCCCGCCGCGAGCGCTGATGGTGTTGGCCTACCAGTGCCGTTGCCCGACCAGGGGTGGCCTGCGGCACCCCTGTGTGTTCGTCATCGGCAGACGAGGATGCCTCCCAGGCAGGTGACGCGGAATGCGCCTTCTGCTTGGATGGTCTCTTCCACTCGTTCTCGGGCGCGCTCTACCGTCTCCTTGAAGGGGACACCCATCTGATCGGCCCATGCCTCGTACGAGGCCAGGTGGGCGACCACGGGCGCCGAGTCGGTCACTTCGATCACTCCTGGGAGGGGGATCGTCCGTACGTCCTCGAAGACGGCGCCGAGGACTGCGGGGGCGTCCTCCAGGGTGAAGCGGGCAGAGAGCTGGACGCGTGCCGGACCCTCTGGGATGCCGAGGACCTCGCCGGCGGCTCGTCGCCAGAGGTCTTCCAGTTCACGTTTGTCGGTGCGGCTGTTGGTGGATGCGATGGCGATGCCGCCCTTGGCCAGGACTCGGCCCAACTCCCGGACGGCGCGTGCCTGGTCCTCCACGTGGTACAGCATGTGCATGGCCAGGGCGGCGCCCAAGGACCCGTTCGCGATGGGGAGCTGCTGGACGTCCGCGGCCACGGCGCCAGCGATGCCTGCCAGGATGCCGGGGGAGACGTCCATGGGGAGAACAGTCAGGTCCGGCCGCTGGGTGCGTATCCGCTGCACGAACTTGCCGTTTCCGCAGCCCACGTCAGCCACCGCGCCGCGTACGCCTGCCAGTTCCTCCACGACGAGGCCGGGCAAGTCGTGCCGCGGGGTCTGCCACTGGTAGAGGGACTGGCGGGCTGCCAAGTGCTGGCCGGTGCCGTACGCCTGAGTGGAGAGGAGGTGCCGGTCGGTGACCGAGGGCTCGTTCGTGGGCTGGGTGCTCATCGCGGCTCCGTGGGTGTGCTGACGATCGTGGGTCGGGAGGTGACCTCGTGGATGTGTTCACGGAGATCGACTACCGGCCGCGAGTCACGGTACGGCCCGCTGGCGATGAGCGTGTCCAGTTTGCGGAGCCTGATGGTGATGCTCGCCGTGTACTGCTCCGCTACGAGGACCGTGTCGAGTTCCGCACCTGCCACGTCCACCTGGCCGTTCGCGAGGTACGCGGTGGCCAGGTCCAGGTGCGCGGCGTGCAGGTCTCCGGGGGAGCGGTCGTCTTCAGGCCCTGTCTGGTAGAGCTCCACCGCGCGGGTGGAGGCCGTGATCGCGCGCTGTACCTGTTCGTCACCGCCGACGGCCAGCAGCGTGGTGCCGGTATAGGCCCATTGCTTGGCCTCGGGGAAGGCGAACACCCCCGGCAGCTCATCCAGGTCGGCGATGGCACGGGCCTCGTGGGCAAGGGCGAGGGAGCGCAGCGCGCTGCGCCTGTCTCCGCCGGCCGCGAGAGCCCGGGCTTCCAGGCTCAGCAGTCGTGCCGTGATCGTCCCGGAGCCCAGGCCCCGGCCATCCTCGTATCCGGACCTCGCAAGGTCTGCGGCCCGCCGGTAGTCGCCTGTCCAGTACGAGGCCAGTGACTGGAAGGAGCGGGCCCAGGCTCGCAGCCTCGGGTGTTCCGCGATCTCGGCGCACTGCACCACGGTCCGGGCATGGGTGGCGGCCGAAGGCTGGTGGCCGAGGTCGAGGGAGACGTGTGCCGCGAGGCCGGAAAGCCATCCGGCGACGACGTACAGATGTCGGGTCTGGTGTGGGTGCTGGCGGCCTTCGACCAAGCGGAACACCTCGGTGCGCAGGGTGCGGATCTCAGGGATCAGCAGGGTCAGCGGCCGGCTGACGAAGTCCCTTGCGAGGCGTTCTAGGTCGGCGTCGAGCTGCTCCAGGACCAGGGCGTTGACGTTGGTGGCGGCAGCGTGTCGAGCGAGCCGGGCTGAGAGCTCCGCGTCCGCGATGATGCTGCCCGCATCGTCTGTGGGCGCTGCGGAAGTGCCGAGCGTGTGTGGTGTTCCTGAGTGTGGGGTCGCCCCCTTCGGATGCAAACCCAGCACTGCCTCGTTGTCGACTTGGAACACCGCGCACAGAGCTGCCCGGTAGTCGCCGGAGGGCCAGGTGATCGCACCGCGTTCCAGCCGGGAGATCCAGTTCGCATCGAGCTCGGGGTCGCGGCCGGTGGTCGCTCGGACTTGGGCACAGACCTGCTCCGCTGCCTGTGCCTGAGTCCACCGGCGCTCGTTTCTGAACCTGCGCAGGGCCTCGTTCGCCATCATCCCGCCGTCCGCTGGTCGAGTCGGGCGCCCGGAATCCTAGCGGGATTCTGCCTAGTTCGTGCCTACAACGTGCCTACAGGAATGCCCTGTTAGGGGCCCTGGTGGCGGAGTTGACTGAACCCCTGCCCCCGCTCAGACAGCCCCGGGAGAGCCCCCGTGATCACCCACGCAACTCCGGTCCGGCGCGACATCACGTACCACCACGACGACCACCAGGCCACCCTGCCGATCGAGCTGCACCGCTCTGACGGCACCACCGAAACCACGACCCTGATCCTCGACCCCACCCAGCTGGAGGTTCTGTACGCACAGCTGGACCGGGCGATCGGGATGCGCGAGGCTGCTGCGGGGCACTCGGGATGACGACCACCCCCGCCCCGCAGGCTCGCGTGCAGACGGACATCATTCGTGCCCTGTGTGCCCGTGTCCTCACGCCCGACACGTATGGCATACCGGGTGGCGAGGTACGGGCGGCCACGACCCTGCTGTCGGGCCACGTCCGACTGCTGCTCGGCGAGCCGGGCGGTGGCACCCAAGCCCGTACGGATGCCGAGCGGCTGCTGGCGCGGGAGCCCGGTGAGGGACGGCTCGGGGCCTGGATCCACATGCGGGCCCTTGCTCGTGTCTGCCGCGTACTGCTGATCGAGCACCAGGTGCACCGGAAGCGCGGCGTTGCCGCCGCCGGCCGGGTGCCGCAGGACGTGAACGTGGTGGCGAGGCAGTGAGACAGCGGATCGCCGTGATCGTCTACGCGATCCTCTGCGGCGCCATCGTGGGCTGTCTCCTGTCGGCCACCGAACACTGACCACCCGCCGCTTGTGGCGACGGGGAACGGCGGCTGCGTCCGCACCGCCGAGAAACCGAAGTGATGGAGGCACGTCATGAACCGACCCAAGCCCCAGACGAAGCCGAGTACGGCCGTTACCGCAGAGGCGGTCCGCCGGCTGCAGCAGCGCGTGACGGCGTTCGCCGCCACGGGCACCACCAACAACGCCCCGACCACCTACCACCGGTAGATCCTGCCGGTCCGCGAATCGGCGCGGAGGGGGACGTCCGCTGTCCCTCTCCGCGCCACCCTCGTGACCCTTCCCAACCGTGCAAAGGAGTTCGTCATGGCAGCAGCCCCCGTCGGCCTGGAACTGACCTTCCTTGGCCACCAGACCTGGCACATCACCGACGGCCTCTCCTCCGTCCTCCTCGACCCGATCCTCGCGCCCGCCTTCGGAGCAGGGAGCCTGGAGTTCGCGATCTGGCCTCCCCGCACCGTGGACACCCAGGGCATGCCCGCCCCGAACGCCGTGATCCTCAGCCATGAGCACCTGGACCACTTCCACCTGCCCTCCCTCGACCTCCTCGCCCGCACCGTGCCGATCTACACCGGCACCACCACCCCGGCCGCCGTCACCGACGCCATCGAGGCCCTGGGCTTCACCATTCACCGCCTGGACCACACACAGCCGCTGAACGTCGGCGACATCGAGATCACCCTCTACCCCGCCGGCGCCCGCACCCTCTTCTGGGAGAAGCGCGTCTCCCAACCCCTGGTCCGCCTGTCCGGCACCACCGGGAACGACGTCTTCATCGGCGTCGACGCGGACGTCTCCGACCTCTACATCGAGCAGCTGGCCCAGGGCGTACTCGCGCCGCCCCGGCTCGCGGTCGTCTCGAACAATGCCCAGACCGTCCCGTACGGCGCGCTCGGCGCCGACAACAATCTGCTGCCCGGCATGGACGGCCCCCGCAACCGCACCACCGGCGTCCAGATCCTCAACGGCCTGCTCATCGACTACCTCAAGTCCCTGGACGGTGTTCGCGACGTGGCCCTGTGCGGCAACGGCTTCACCGCGCCGCGCAGTCCCCACGGCCCCTTCCTCTACGCCGATCACAAGGCCCTGGCCGCCACCGCAAACGAGCTCCAGCACCTCTTCCGCGTGCACGGCCCCCGTCCCGGCGACCGCCTGACCGTCCCGGCCGGCGACGGCTCCCTCACCACTTCCCGCGTCCCCTGGGTCACCCCCGACCCGGTGACGGAGAAGACCGCCCTTGACGCGCTCGCGTCGTTCCTCGACTCCCCGCAGCGAGTCGAGCCGACCCCGGTCACCCCGCCCCTGGACAAGGAGGATTGGGAGAGCGCCGAGACCCTGGTGGCCGAGGAGCTGCCCCGGCTGGCCCGCGAGCTCATTGCCACCCGCACCGGTGCCCTCGCCACCAGCATCCACGACTACCTCCACGGCCCCCTCGGGCCCCACCGCGCCGTACTCCGCCTCCTCGACCCGCCCGGCCGCCCCGGCGACATCGACACCTACGCGTGGAACATCACCGGACCCACGTGGGACAAGGTGGAGACGACCAGTCGCGAGGAGGCCATGGCCGCCTACCCCTTCGGTATCGAGATCTACTTCCAGGACCTGGCCGCCGTCTTCCTAGGCCGCGCCCAAATCTGGGACGTCGTCGGCGGCTCGTACCAGGGCTGGCACATCGGCGAGAACCTCGACTCCCCGGTCTACGCGCTCTTCGCGATTTACGGCGAGCACCAGCGGCCCGACCTCGCCGCCCGCTGCTACGCCCACAGCCTCGCCGCGCTCGGGGTCCAACAGGAGACCTCGGCATGACCACCGCCCCCGTCGGGCCGCTGGACGGCGCCGCCCGCACACGACCCGACGGGTGGCTGGCCACCCCTCTCACCACCGACCGGGCCGCTGCCGAGCGCGAGGCCCACGCCATCCTCGACCGGCGCCACGCAGGCGAGCCGGGCCCGGTGTACTGCCTCACCGCCCACTACCGCACCGCAGTCTTTGCCCTCGGGACACCACCCCGCCGGATCCTCAAGCGGCACGCGGACGAAGGCGCCTACCAAGGCGAAGTCCTCGCGTACGAACTGCTGGCTGGCGAGCGCGTCCTGCCGGACCTGCACCGCGTCTGCGACACCTCCCGCACCTTGCTCGTCGACTACGTCGGCCAGGCCGTCACCCTCACCAGTACAGACGCGTTCGACGAGCTGATTCGGGCGGTCGCTACGATCCACACGGCCTCCGCCCGCTGGCATCCGGTGGTCGGCGAGGCCATGGCAAGGTGGCGAACTGGCGCCGCCGTCAGCGCACCAGCGCCGCAATGGATCAGCCATGCCGACGACTGGCGCCGACTCCTCCAGCTCGTCAGCGATGCCCATGGCTCCGACCACGTGCCCCTCGGACACCTCGACCTCAAACCGGAACACGTACGCCGCCGCGACGACGGGTGCCTGGCCCTCATCGATGCCGAAACCCTCCGCCCCGACATCACGGGGCTGGCCGACCTCATCACGCTTGCCTTCATCGCAGGAGATGAGCCCAAGCTGGCGCCCCGCTGGGTGCGCCACGCCTACCTGCACCACGTCAACGAACTCGGCGCGCAGTGGAACGACCACAGCCTCGTACGCGCCCTCACGGCGTTCGCCTCCGCCACCAGCCTGCGTTCCCTGCACGGCGCCCACGAGTGACCGACACAGCGGTACCGTGCCAACTTCCCGACGCATAGGAGAACCCCAAGTGCTGCGCGGTATCCGCACCGTCATGGTCTTCGTCGACGACCCCGAAGCCGCCGCCCGTTGGTGGGGCGACATCTTCGTATCCGAGGTCAAGCTCGACATCAACGGCAACGCCGTCTACGCCTGGCTGGACCTCGACGGACTCGAGTTCGGTTTCCACCAGGCGTCCCCCAAGGCCAACCCCCACGGTGGAAGCACCGTCCCGTACTGGCCCGTTGAAGACCTCGACACCGAACGCAAGCGCCTCCTGGACGCCGGCTGCATCCATCACCGAGGTCCCCTCGACGTGGAACCCGGCCGACGCATCTGCCAGCTCGTCGATCCGTTCGGCACGATCTTCGGACTCGACGGGCCCTGACCCCGGAGCCTGCCCATGCGCCACTGGCCCATCACCGAACTGGAACTCTCCACCCCCGACCTCGTTCTACGTCTTCCCTCGGACGCGGAGCTCGACGAGCTCGCCCAGGTCGCCGCGGAAGGCGTCGTGCCCGACGGCGCCGTGTTCTTCCCGCAGCCCTGGGCCTCCGCCCCGCCGGCTGAGCGCGCCAGGAACGTCGTACAGAACCATTGGTGGGCGCGAGGCGACTGGAGCCGCGACGATTGGCGCCTTCTCCTGGCCGTCTTCCACGACGGCCAGGTCATCGGCCAGCAGAACCTATCCGCCCGCGACTTCGCCACGACAGGCGAGGCCCGCACGGGCTTCTGGCTCGGCCGCCGCTTCCAGGGTCAGGGCTACGGCACCCAGATGCGTGCCGCAGCCCTGGCCCTCGCATTCGACGGCCTCGACGCATCCCGGGTCACCTCCACTGCCTTCGCGGACAATGCTTCCTCCCGAGGCGTCTCGCGGAAGTTCGGCTATCAGCCCAATGGAGTGCACCGCATTGCCGTGGAAGGCCGGCCTCTCGATGCGTATGAGGAAGTCATCGCGTCAGCCGACTGGCAGGCGCATGACCGTCTCGTTCCGGTCGCGGTGACTGGTCTGTCCAGTGCCATCGAGTACTTCCGATGACCGACTCTCTGCCCAGTCCGGAGCCTGAGCGAACTCGACTGCCCATGTCGAGCCCGAAGAGTCGATCATTGCGTCGAGAACGCAGCATCGCCGAGCTCCAGCCAGGAGGCCGCCCGTGACCACCGTGACCGTCTTGCACCCCGGCGCCATGGGCTCCGCCGTCGCTGCCCAGGCCGCCGCAGCAGGCCACGAGGTGCTGTGGGTGCCCGAGGGACGAAGCGAAATCACCCGCGCGCGGGCACTGCAGGCGGGAGGGGTAGCGGTGAATTCCCTGACCGAGGCCCTGGAGCGCAGTGCGGTGGTTCTGGCCGTGTGTCCTCCGCAGGCAGCCGAGGACGTGGCCGAATCGGTCGCCGCTCAAGGCTTCGCCGGCGTTTACGTGGACGCCAACGCGATCAATCCGCAGCGCATGCATCGCATCGCCGAGGAGATCGCCCCTGGGGCAGTCGTGCTCGATGGCGCGATCTTTGGCCCTCCTCCCGGTGCACAGCGGGTTGCTCGTCTCTACCTCGCCGGGGACGAGTCGGCCATCGCCCTCGTGGAGACCCTGTTCAAGGACACCGCCCTGCACACACGCCAGGCGGCGAGTGGCGGTATCGGATCGGCCTCCGCTCTGAAGATGGCCTTCGCCAGCTACCAGAAGGCGGCTCGGACCCTCGCCGGCGTCGCGCACGCCCTCGCCGATGCCCACGGGGTCGGCGATGAGCTCACCGCGGAGGCCCAGGTCATGGCGTCCAACATCCTTTCCGACCCGGGGTACTTGCCCAGCGTGGCGGCACGGGCCTGGCGCTGGGTACCTGAGATGGAAGACATCGCCGACACCCTTCGTTCGGTCGGCCTGCCGACGGACATGGCTGAGGCCGCGATCTCCGTGATGTCACGCTGGGAAGACGACAAGGACCAGTACGACCTCCCGGTTGTCGACGCCCTGGCTCACCTTCGTGGCCAGGGAGATTGAGGGGGAATCGGCATGTCCTTGGGAGAGGCGCCTCAGCGGCCCGTTGCCGCTGCCGTCGTCGTGCGCGAGGGCCGGGTGCTGTTGGTGCGTCGGCGAATCGCGGAGGGGAACCTGTCGTGGCAGTTCCCGGCCGGCAAGGTCGAGCCGGGGGAGTCGCGCGAGGACGCCGCAGTCCGGGAGACGAAGGAGGAGACGGGTTTGGAGGTGGTCTCGCGCGGGCTGCTCGGTGAGCGAGTCCACCCTGCCAGCGGTCGCATGATGTCGTACACGGCCTGCGACGTGGTCAGCGGCAATGCACACGTGGCGGCTGCGCGGGAAGTCGCGGAGGTCGCTTGGATCACCCGCGCCCAGATCCCGGAGTACGTGCCACAAGGGCTCTTCGAACCAGTGCAGCAGTATCTGGACGTTGTACTCGGCTGACCCGTCCGCTGCCCGATACGAGCACGGACGGGTTTGGCATCCGCGACCTGGTCGCCGACATGGCGGCCCGAGACCGTCGGCGTACGCTGCCAGAGCTCCACCACTTCAGCCGCCGACTGGGAGTACCCGCGTGACCGAGCCGCAGCCCAAGCCCTTCCTGTACGTCGTCGTGTGCGCGGCCGGGGTCGCCGGCGATGTCGGCAGACTGATTACCGCTGCACAGGAGCGGGGCTGGGATGTGGGAGTGGTCGCCACACCCCAGGGGCTGGGCTTCCTGGACGCCGCGGCTGTCGAGGACCAGACCGGGTATCCAATTCGCTCGGCGTGGCGTTCACCCGGCGAGGCAAGGCCGTTCCCGCCGGCCGACGCCATCGCCGTCGCACCGGCCACCTTCAACACGGTCAACAAGTGGGCGGCCGGTTTCGCGGACAACCTCGCCCTCGGGATCCTGTGCGAGGCCAGCGGCATGGGAATCCCGACCGTGGTCCTTCCGTACGTGAACAGCGCCCTCGCTTCCCACCGGGCGTACCAGAGAAGCCTGGCCGAGCTCCGCGAGATGGGCGTCCTGGTCAGCAGCTACCAGCCTCACCCTCCCAAGTCCGGCGGAGGCGCCGACCGCTTCCCCTGGCCGGAGGCGGTCGAACTCCTGGCCCCAGCAATCCGCGCGGAGGGCGAACGTCCTTGAGCTACCTCACGGTCAGCGTGGACCGTGCAGGTACTCGAAGGCATCGGCATTACTGGACGAGGCGGAGCACTGGCCTTTGCTCCTGGACACCCAGCAGATCTCGAACTCGCCTGTTGGTCCACGCCAGTTCATGCGCCAGCTCGGAAACGGAGAGATTCGTTTCCTTGGCCGCCAGGTCGAAGGCCTGACCGAGCAGTGAGGGCTGCTCACCGGAGAAGTTCGAGACCGATTCCGGCGTGAAGCCGGGCTGGCCGTCGAGAGCGCGCAGGCGCTGGTACGTCCTGCTTGCGGTGGCGTCGGAAATCAGTCCCAGCTCACGGCATCGGTAGACGAGCGACTGGAGGGAGACCCCCCAGACTCCTCTCAGCTCTGCCAGCTTTGCGATATCCATCCTCCTGGGCAACAGTGGCAGGACGCTGGACTGAGGGGTCAGGAACTCGGCCGCGAAGGCGTCAGCCTCCTTCTCCTGACGGCTGTCACCGGTGGCGTCGCCGTGAAGCACGAGGTGGCCCAGTTCATGGGCGGCGGTGAACCGGTGCCGGTAGATGTCGTCCGCCCGGTTGGCGGTCAGAACGACGAGCGGCCGTGCGGCCCGGGTGGAGAACGCGTCCACGCTCGCGGCGGAAGGATCACTGGCAGGCGGCATCACCACCACGATCCCGTGGGACTCCATCCGCCTCACCAGGTGTGTGACAGGGCCGTCGCCGAGACCCCATCGCCTGCGGAGCTCACGGGCGGCGGACACGGGATCGGCGGACAGCTCCTCGCCGGGGTGGACCTCCCCACCAGCGAAGCCGGGCAGGTCGACAAGTGGCAACTGGATCCGCTGTTCCAGGGCGTACGTGAGCTCCCAGACCTGCTCGGCGAAGGCGAGAGCACGCTCTCGCTGGGACTTCGGCGTGCTGCGCAGGCTTCGGAAGTGCGCCATGGAGGCGTCGAGCCGGTTGGCCGGCCTTCCCAGCAGGAAGAACGTCACCGGAACCCCGAGGATCTCCGCGAGACGGGGGATCAAGTCAGGCCGTGGCTTCGAGACCCCCGTCTCGTACTGACCCACCGCGGCAGGCGTCACCCCGAGCTGTGCCGCCACGTCCTTCTTCGTCATCTCCGCCAGCCGACGGGCTTGTGTCAGCCGGGTGGGATCGAAGCCGTCGGAGATGGCACGCGGCGTGGCGCCTCGCTCTTCCGTACCGGGAATCAGGTCTTGCTTAGTGAGTCGCATCGTCTTCGCTGGTCTGGTCCTCGACGGGTTCTGCCTCGGTCTGAGCGGGTACGTGCAGGGCCCGGTCCGAGGCGGTTCGAGAGGACAGCGTAAGGGTGGGTTCGGTTCCGCCGGCGAAGCTGGTGTGCGCCGTGATCGGGTGCGGAATGCTGATCGGTCGCGGCGTGTACGAGGTGACCGACTGCGGCAGGTGGAGCGGCTCGGGATCGGTGGTCCATTCCAGCCGGCGGTTCACCCCGAGCGCCGCGATGCCCCAGTACGCCTCGAGCAGCTCGGAGGCGTTGCAGGCGAAGGGCACCAGGATCAACTGGGTGCCCTGTGGGACGGTCGCCAAAGCGCCGCGCGGTTCGGCGGTCGGGACAGCCGGCCCGAAGTCGAGGTCGAACGGGTCCTGGGTGTGCTTCGGCGCCGGCGCGAAGGTGAAGAGCTCCCGTACCAGCCGCGACTCGCTGGGGATTCGCGCGCTGCCCACGTCGGACTTGGTCTTGGAGTACCGGAACGGGTAGAGCAGCCCGTTGCCGATGAGCATCAGCTCATAGGAGAACCCGAAGGGCTGTACCGCGCGGGCGCCGGGCAGGTCCTTGAGTTCGTCCTGCAGTCGTTCGTACTGGTTCTCATACCGGCTGCTGCCGTAGGTGCGGGTGGTGCGGGATGCTGTTTGGTCCTGTGCGGCCTGTGCGTTGGCCTGCATGTTGCGAAGGCCCTGTCCGACGCCGAGGCGTACAGCTGCGGCCTGATCGCCGAACACGTCGGTCGCCCACGGCGACGGAGGCACACTCATGCGGACGACTCCTAGGGTCGGACTACGCATCGAAGCATTCCAGTGCGTCCCTGACTTTAGTTGACGTCGAAGATTTTGCACAACTGCTTCTGTGTTCGGCGTGTTCGACCGCCGCGGCCCATCGCTGGGCGAGCTCTACCGCAACGGGCGCGTTACGTCCCCCGCGTGGATGAACGTCGTTTACCGCTGGTCAACCCACCCCGCCGACAGGGGCTGGCTGCTGCACTGAAATCGCCAACGACCAAGGAGATAGCCCCACATGATCGAACGAGTCCGTGCCGTCCTCGTCACCGCTGACGACATGATGCTGGTCATCCGCCGCACCAAGCCCGGAGCTCCCGTGTACTGGGTGCTGCCCGGCGGCGGGGTCGAGGAGAGCGATGAGTCCCGGGAGGCCGCACTCCACCGGGAGATCCATGAGGAGATCGCGGGGAAGGCCGACATCATCCGCCTCCTGCACACGATGGAGTCCGACGACGAGCGTCAGCTCTTCTACCTCGCCCGCATCGCGACGTGGTCCTTCGAGGACCGGACCGGCTCCGAGTTCGGCGCCGTGGGACGCGGCGAATACGCGTTGGAGGAGATCCCGCTGACCGTGGAGGGGCTTGACGGCATCGACCTCAAGCCCGAGGAGATCGCTCATGTCCTGCGGGGCGCCGTTGGTGCTGACACCCTCGGGGCCGGGGCCGGGGCCGGGGCCGGGGCCGCGGGCTAGCGGTCGACCATGTGAACATGCCACCGGGGCCAACGCTGCTTTGCGTTGGCCCCGGTCACATTCTCAGAAGGTGTACGGGGTGAAGGGGCGAGGGGGCTCGATCACGAAGCGAAGCCGCCGATCGAATTCGGCCCTCTCGTCCTCGGTCATGAGCTCGACGGCGTTGCCGAGGGTCTTCGTAGTGAGCTGTTCCATGAACGGGGCGAGGAACTGCTGCAGGGCTTCGGGCGCGTCCTCCCACTTGCGCACGTAGTCCCGGTAGCGCTTGAACTGTTCGGAGGCCTCTTCGACCTCGGCGCGGACGGCCTGGAAGGCCGTGGTCTGCTCTTCCTTGGTGAAGGGGTGGCCGTCACGGTGGGACCAGGTGTTGGTGTCGGGTCGGTACTTCCAGTCCGCGTCGCAGAGCAGCGCGACGATGTGGGGTCGGATTTCGGTTTCGGGCATACGGGTGCTCCTCGAAGGGGTGCGGGAAGGGCGATGTATCAAGGATCTGGAGAATCCCCGGTTTGGCTGACCGGGGATCGTCGGCTACCTTCAGCGGCTCTTCTTTGGTCAGCGCCCTCGGGTTAGGTCGCTCGCTGCCTTGGTCGTCAGTTGCGCGGCCGGAGGCGCAGGCGGGGTGCGCCGGTTGCCTCGGGCGGGCCGGGTGTCGGGGGCGGCGGGTAGGTGGGCACTGCGGCGCAGGCGCCAGACGAGGACATCGCTGATCGATGTTGCGGTGTCGAGCTCTCGGCGGCGCGTGGCTTCGGCGAGCAGGGCGGTTGGGTCGTGTCCGATGCTCTCGGCATCGGCGAGAGTGGCGGCCAAGGCGGGCCAGCCGGGCTCAGCCAGGACGCGTTCGGCCAGTTCAGGCAGTGCCTGGTGGACGAGGCGGGCCTGCCGCTGCTGGACATGCGGGGCCAGGCGTTGGCCTTGCTGCTGCAGGACCGCCATGGGCTGGGCTGCGGCTGTCCGGTAGGCGGCGCGGAGGTGTTCGGCTGCCTGGAGGGCGGCGACAGCCTGCTGGGCGTGGTTCCTCTTGGCGTGCCAGGCGGCCGCTGCCACGGCGAGGAAGAACGCCATGTCGATCAGCATCGCGCCCGTGGCGCTCTCTTCGCCTCGGCCAAGGGCCGGACCGCTGTGGACGAGGTCGCGGGCAGCTTGGCGTAGGGCGCGGTCGTGGCCGCGTTCGGCGCGTATGTGGGAGCGGGTTGCCCGCTCGAAGGCCGTAGCTGCTTGCCTCAGCTGGGTGCGGGTGTGGGCGGCGGAGGTCTTGGCGAGGGCGTCGAGGACTTCGCCGGCGGCTGCGATCTGGGCGGCCACGGTCCCGTCGTCGCCGTGATCGATGAGGAGGACGGCTTGCCAGAGAGCACCGGTGGCACGGCGCCGGGTGGACGCGGGAGCGCTCGCCTGGGCGGTCGTCGGCTGGGTCGGCGCGTCGGTCCAGCGTTCGCGGAGGCGGGGCAGGGAGAGGTCGGGGGCGAGTTTCGACCCGGAGTAGTGGACGGGTGCCCCGTCCTTGTTGCGATCCTCGGGCAGGGCGACGGTGTAGCCGAGGGTGTCACCGGAGGGGGCGATGCGGCGGCGGATGAGGAGGCCGGCGGAGGCGAGGCGGTCGAAGAACTCCGTCTCCGAGGCGGTGCCCGCGGCGGCGCGGCGGACGGTCTCGCGCAGTTCCTCACGGGCGGCACGGTCCCGGCCCCGGCGCTTGGCTTTGTGCTGTTCGGCGCTGGTGGGGCGCTTGGCGGCGGTGCCGTCGCCGGGAGCCACGCGGTGGAGGTCGTAGTCGGCTTCGATGCGGCGGCATTCGGTCTGGGCGCGCTTGCCGGAGCGGTGGTGGTCGGGTTTGCGGCCGTCTTCGCGTACGAGGGTGGCGATGAGGTGGATGTGGTCGTCGGCGTGGCGGACGGCGGCCCAGCGGCAGCCGGCTCCGTCGCCGGGGTCGATGCCGGTGGCGGCGATGACGCGACGGGCGATCTCCGCCCACTCGGCGTCCGTGAGCGTCCGGTCGCCGGGGGCGGCGCGGACGGAGGCGTGCCAGACGTGCTTGTCCGGGCGGGTGTCCGCGGGCAGGAGGTGGAGGGGTTCGTCGAGGAGCTGCTGGAGGTCCTCCTCGGTGGCGTAGGGGTTGCGGCCGGGGTCGGGGGCGAGGCCGTCGAATGAGGCGACCAGGTGCGGGTCGGTGTGCTCTTCGCTGCGCCCGGGGCCGTAGAGGTAGGCGATCAGGCCGGCGGTGCTCCCGCCCTGCGGATGGATGGAGGGGATCAAGCGGCCCAGGTTCCTTCGGGGTTGGTCATGCGGGTGGTGACGCGCTGGATGTCCTCGGCGGCGCGGAGGACGGTGGCGATGGTGTCGTCGAGTCCTTCGGGGGCGATGCCCAGGTGCAGTGCTTTGACTGCCTGGTTGAGGTTGTTGTTGGCGATGCCGAGCTGACGGCGCAGGGCGAACAGGGTGGTGAGGACGTCTTGGGTGGTGGCGATGACGGCGGAGGTGCGGTGCAGGTCGCGGGCGGCGGTGAGTCCGCTGTGGGCGAGGAAGCCGGCCAGTCGCATGCCGACGGCAGCGGCGCCGGCGGAGGCGAGCTCGTGCTCGGGTTCGCTGAGGCGGACGCTGATGGCTCGGCGCTGCTTGCTGGCGCGGATGCGGGGCTTGCCCCGGGGCCTGTCAGGCTGCGGTCCGCCCTCGGCCGCAGCCTTCCCGTCCCGTGCCCCCTGGCGCGGGACGCGGCCCGCCACCCCCGGGGCGGGCTCTGGTTCGGATGCACCCCCGACGGGGGAGTGTCCGAACCTCCAACTTGCTCCCTCTGAGGCTGGAAGCGAGGGCACGTGCTCGTCGTGGTTGGGACGGTCGTGCGGTGGGTTGTGCATGTGTGTCCTTGAAGAGGTAGAGGCTCGGGATTTGAAGGGCTGATGGGTCGGGCCGGCGCCTGTGGGGACCGCTTGCTCGTGACGCGCGACGCTGCCGGTGCTGTCCGGGGACTGTCCGGGGACTGGGCGGGGACGGTCCCGTTCCGGGAGGTGCCCGGTCCCCAGTGGCATGGGTGGGGGGACCGGTCCCGTCTCGGTCCCCGTAACCGGTGGGTGGGGACGGTCCCCGATGTGGCGAACTCGCGGTCCCCGCAAGGTCTCAGGGCGGTCCCGGATTGTGGGGACCGTGGGGACGGTCCCCACCGAGGCGGAAGATTTCAGGGGATTGACCTGCGGAAACAGAGTTGGGGACCGGTCCCCGTGGGGCCCGGCGCGCGCAGCGCAATCAGGCGACGGTCCCCACTGCCGCGCCGTGAACCGGGACGGTCCCCGATCGACTGCCGCCGGTCCCCTCCGGGGGAGACTCCCGTCAGGCGGGACGGGGGACCGGGCTGGCGACGGGGACCGCGATCGGGGACCGCGATCGAGACGGGACCGGGGTGGGGCAGAGATGGGGACGGTCCCCGAATGGCTCGGTCAGCGGTTCAGTCCCCTCGATGACGGGACCGAGCTGGGTGGGGACCGTGGTGGTCAGGAGCCTGACGGCTGGGCGCGTCGGCGGTCCGAGCCGGTGAGGATGACGCGGGTGGTCATCTCTGCCAGGCGGGAGGCGACTCGGTCCCCGACTGCGTTGCGGAGTTCCGCGATCGGCAGGTTGGTGGTGATCAGGGTCGGGAGCATTTCGGTGTAGCGGCGGTTGATCAGCCGGTACGTCAGCTCCTCGGTCCACTCGGACTGCTTGGCAGCGCCGAGGTCGTCCAGGATCAGCAGCGGGCACCGGCCGAGCTCCTGGATCTCCCGCTCGGGGTCGTGGTGGGGACGGGGCCGGAGCTGGGCGTAGAGGTCGGCGGAGGTGACTGCCTGCCAGCGCAGACGGACTCCGGCGGCCAGCAATGAGCGGACGGCTCCGTAGGCCTGATGGGTCTTCCCGATGCCCGTGGGCCCGGCGATCAGCAGCGAGGGGCCGTAGGCGATGCCCCGGGTACCGGCCGGCCCGTTCCGCCCGGCGCCGGTGACCGCCTCCACCCAGCCCATGACTTCGGGTTGGGTGGCGAGTGCCTCGCGGTAGCGGGGCGGGATGCGGCGGTCGGCGAGTTCCAGGGCGGTCACGGGCTCCACGGTGGGCCCGGCGGGGGCGGCGTCGGGGTCGATGCCCTTGGCGGCGAGGATGGCATGGAGACGGGCTGCCAGGGCGCCAGCACGCTGGGGTTCGCGGGTCGCGGTGGTCACAGCTGGCCTCCGTAAGCGGCTTCGGCGTCACCGGGGTTGGTGTACGGCTGAGGGGCCCTGCGGGCGCCAGCAGTGGCCTGGGGCGGGTTCATGGCCTCGTTGACCAGGCTGGACAGCAGGCTCGGGTAGAGGCTCTTGAGGCGCATGCGGTCGACCCCGGCTCGGATGTGGTCCGGGTCGATGCCTTCGTGCAGCAACTTGCTGATCTCCCGGCCGACATGGCCCAGGACCCTCTCCGGAGGGCGCTTCCCGCACGCGGCGGCGTACTCGGCGACCAGTTGCTGGGCCGTTGCGGTCTGGGGTGTGGTGGGGGCGCTCGCGCCTCCCAACGGAGATCCTAGATCCATGATCCTAGGTCCTAGATCCGGACCGTGAGGGCTCGGCGCAGGCCTACGCACCTCCCCCTGATGCTGCACGGAGGGCTCACTGAATCCGTCCTGACCTGCGGATACGGGGATCATCGAAGCGGCATGAGGTGCGGGTGCGAGCTCCGGGACGGTTGCCTGATGGGGCAGGGACGCCTCACGGAGCCCTCCCTTCGCCAGCGGTGAAGTCAGGGGTACCCGGCCGCCGTCGTGGTAGGGGCAGTTCGGGTGCCGGACACCGCTGGGGCGGTTGACCTTCTGGTGCTTGGAGAAGGTCACGATGTGCAGGTACCGCTTGCCGTCCTCGCCCTCGTACCGGCAGATGAGTTCATTGCCGGCGAGTTGGGTGAGGTCGTCCTCGACCTCGATCGGGCCGTGTTCGGGGCGCAGGGACCACAAGAGGCCCGCGATGACGGCGGACTGGTCACGGAACCGGCCGTGGTCGTCGGCCTGGGTGAGCAGACCGAAGAACGTCCGCTCCGCGGTGATGCTGACGGCGGCCAGCGATTCGGAGCTGAAGGCTTCCGGCTTGATGGTGCGGATGCGTGCCATGCCTATCGCCCCGCCTTCGCCTGCTGCGGGGACGGCGACGCCGGGGTGGGCGCGGGTGTGCGGACGGCTGCTTCGGCCGTACTGTTGGGCATAGACGTTCCTCAGATCCGTTCAGGAGTGGGCGGTTTGGACAAGGGGCTCCCATCGGCTCTCGGCGCTGCAACGCCGGGAGCCGATTCCTTTGTCAGGGGTGCTTGGCCAAGACAGCCACACCCAGCCCGCGCAACTCCAGCGAATCCGCACTCGAAAAGCGTCAGAGCGCATCGCTGATCGCGAACGTCTTCACAGTAAGGGCGAATCCCCGGTTGACCAAAAAGTCGACGGCCTAGGGAGAGCGGCGAAGATCGCACCCCGAAAGCAATTGACCGGGGTAGGCGAGGCGATCTATGTTTCCGCCGCCCGGAGCAACTGATGGTGAGCGTACCTCTGTGGTCCGAGATGGGTCGTAGTTCCGCAATGGCTGTCTATGCGGGAATCGCCAGTTCGTTCTCCGCGAAACGGGCCCCAAAGTCCCATGTCTGGGCTTCCGCGATTACGAGAACCCGGGAACCCGAGCTACAACAGACGCATGCCCCGAAGAGCTACGGAAATCGGTCCCGCCGGAGAACGGACCGCCGGCGCCATCGAGCGCCTGCGCACCTCGCGCGGATTCGCCCAGCGCGAGCTCGCTGCCCGTGTCACCGAGCTCGGCCACCCCATGACCAACACCATGCTGTCCCGCATCGAACGCACCCGCCGACGCTGCGACGTGGATGACCTCGTCGCCATTGCGGCCGCCCTTGGTGTCTCCCCACTCGCCTTGCTCCAGCCCGCGACGTAGGGGTCCGGGGTGGGTGCGCTGTGACGCCGCCCCGGCTTATACCCGACGATCCCCGGTCAGCCAAACCGGGGATTCTCCAGACCATAGAAGTAGTCCGCTCCACCTGCCTGACAGCAAGCGGGGGCGGGCTCGTCATGCCCGATGTCCGTCGCCGCAGGTTGCCGACGGAAGACCCCGAAGGTTCGATACGTGCGAAGTGTTGCTTGTGACAGTGAATTGCTGGCGAATGCCCCTATGCCTCCCCGTGTGTCGCCGCTGGGGAGGGGGTTTCTGAACGTCCGTGAAGCTGCCGAATACCTGGGGCTGTCGCCCTGCACCCTTTACGTGTGGCGGCACCGTCGCCAAGGTCCGCCGAGTTTTCGGATGGGGCGGAGCGGACGTGTGATGTACCGGATCGAAACGCTTGACGAGTGGATCCGGGAACAGGAGCAGGCAGACTCCCGCAGTAATACCTCCCTAAGCCCGGTGAATGCCGTCCCGCAGCGCCGCGCCGGGTATCCGGCCACGACCTGACCGATCTACCCGACCTTACCGCCCGCCCTACGCCCAACCCTTACCCCGAGGAATTCTTTGGCTGGCTATATCGAAGACCGTTGGATCAAAAAGAAGAAGGATCCCGTCACAGGGAAGCGTGAGCGTACGACCCGTTACGGAAAGGGGTCCCGATATCGTGTCGCTGGAATCCCCGGCGTCCGGGACATGTCGTTCGACGTGCTGGAGGACGCCAAGGGGTGGCTCCGGCGGTCCGGCACCGACAGTGAACGAGGCGAGTTCGTCGACCCGCGCGACGGCTCCATCACCTTGACGGACTTCGTCACGCGCCACTGGCGTGCCGGCGTTCGCGGCGCGCCCGGCACGGTCAAGCGAGTTGACGAGCGTGTACGACTCCACATCCTTCCGCACCTCGGTGCTGTGGCGCTGCGCGACGTGTCGGCGACCGTCCTGCGCGGCTACATAGCCACGCTCGGAGGCGAGTGCTCTCCGCGGTACGCCCGGCAGATCCTCACCTCGCTGTCGAACATCTTCGAGACCGCGATCGACGACAAGCGCCTTGTTCGCAACCCGATGCGGGCCAAGACGGTGCGTTGGCCGAAGGCCCCCGACGAGGATCGTGACGCGTGGCCGCTGGCAACGGCACAGAGGGTGCGGGACGTGATCAATCCTCGCTACCGGATCGCGGTTGTCGTCGCGCTGGGGTGTGGGCTGCGCCAGGGAGAGGTGTTCGGGCTGTCGCCGAGGGACATCGACTTCGAACGCGGCGTGATCCGAGTGCGCAGGCAGGTGCAACTTCTCTCCGGGCGCCTCTACTTCGCCCTGCCCAAGGGCGGCAAGACGCGCATCGTCGACATGCCCCGGTCGGTGGCCACGGAACTGGCCGCGTACTTCCTCGACCATCCGGCGGTCGACGTCGAGCTCCCCTGGGGCGGACCGGAGCCCGACCGGGAGAAGCAGAGCTTCCCGCTCGTCCTCACGACGACGTACGGCAACGCCATCCGCGCCAACATCTTCAACGACGAGGCCTGGAAGCCAGCCCTCGCCGCGGCTGGAGTCATTCCCGTACGGGAGAAGGGCGCGCGGTGGAAGGCTTCGCGCAAGGACGGCTTCCACGTGCTCCGGCACACTTACGCGTCGGTCCTCCTCGAAGCGGGCGAGTCCATCGTCACGCTCGCCCGGTGGCTCGGTCACTCAAGTCCGACCATCACCCTCGACCACTACGCCCACTTCATGCCGGAGGCCGGCGGTAAGGGTCGCGCGGCCATCGACGCACTACTCGGCACGGCGCCCGAGTACATACCTGAGGACCTCGTTTTCTCTCACGGCAGCATCTGAGGGCCCGTACCAACAGCGGTCGCCTGCGCCCGGCAATGTTCCAGTCCAGCCGTCACTTCCGCCTGGTCCGGGCCGTCCTCGGTTGCCAGGAGTTCCCCGGCCGTAACCATGGCCGCCCAGAACTCGGGAGGTGAGCCCCGCCCGTTCCGGAACATGGTCCGTGCGAAGAGCAGGAAGATCTTCGTGAGCTCCCCGGTGCGAAACCAGGGGATCATGCCGCCAGCAAAGCCTCCGCGGGCGGAGGCGGCAGTCCACAGCAGTTCGCGGATCCGCTCGCCGCGACCGTCCAGCACTTGGTCCACGACGAACACGTGCCCACAGGCGAGGAGCATGGCGACGATATCTTCCTCTCCCGCCTCGAACTCGTCGAAGAGGGGCCGTGCCTCGTGGATTCGAGCTTCGGCGTCCGGCCGGGACACTCCCAGGGCCAGACATAGGGCCAACGCGCAGGCATCCCAGTCGCCGGTGCGCGCGGCCAGTTCGGCGAAGACCTCCTCCTCGCCCTGTCCGGCGGCCAGCATCTCGCGGGCCTCCAGAACGAGCGCGTCCCCGCCTTCCCCGTGCTTCATGGCCAGAGGCTACAGCGATGCTCGAACGCGATAGAGGGGCGCGGTGACTTGAGCGTTCCGTCATTCCCGTGATTCCGGCTGGTCGTGCAGGTGACGACGCTGGGTTCAGCGGCAGAGGTCCCATGATGGTGTCGTCGAAGTCGGGGAACTCCCGGGTCGCCAGCTCGATCACGGCTGCCGCCGACCGGCGCTGGTGCGGTGCGAATCCTTCGGCGATGGCTGCCAGCTCCGGATTGGGCTGCGCCTTCCAGTCCGGCTCGTAGGACGTGGCGGCTTCCCAGGGGCCGAAGCCGTCGGCCAGTAGCCACAGGAAGGCGCCCAGGTCGCGTGCTACGACACCGGTCTCGCCCTCGGAGCCGAGGAAGACGATGGGCTGCTCGGCCAGAGGGCGGCTCGGGCGGATGAGCCAGATCGCCGCATACCCGCCCGTGCCGTCTTGTCCGAACACGCGGAAGTCGTTGCCGTCCAGTTCGCTGTTCCCGGTCCATGCCTGGAACCAGTCGGTGGTCTCGGCAGCGGACAGGAAGGCAGGGAAGGGTTCGAAGTCGACCCCGGTCTTCCCGTCGGCGTAGTCGAATCGAACGGCCATCGCGGTGGCGAGCGCGGCGGGGAACTGGCGGTCATCGGTGGGCTTCACGGAGACAGGCTAGACAGGGGGTCGGACATCGACGCCCCACGGGCAAGGTCGTTGGACCACTGCCGGCTTGTAGTCGTCGGGGGAGACAGGACAGGCCTGGTCGCGACAACGGGTGGCACAGCATCTGCTGTGCCACCCGTTGTCGTTACCCTCCGCAACCGAGTGCCGTCAAGGGTGGTCGGCGGTGCGGGAGGGACAGCGCCAAGGTGTGGGGGAGCGCCCGGCACGGGCGGGCTGCGGATTCTCCCCAGATTCTCCCCAGGGGGCCCTGCGGGCCACTTTCAGGTATTCGCAAGAGCTAAGTTGATCAACTGTGTTGATGTGTGGTCTACAGCCAGTCGCGCTTCTTGAAGATGACGTACAGGCTGACGCAGACCACTGCCATCAGCAGGATCGCGAAGGGGTAGCCCGCTGCCCACTGGAGTTCCGGCATGTCCTCGAAGTTCATGCCGTAGATGGTTCCCACGAGTGTGGGTGCAAACAAGATGGCAGCCCAGGAGGAGATCTTCTTGATCTCCTCGTTCTGCTCGAAGCCCGCTTCGGCCAGGGCGCGCATTTCGGCGTTCTGCTGTTGGGAGACCAGGGTGGCGTTCACCGTGAGGATTTCCGTGAGGGCCTGGCGGAAGCCGTCGACGCGTTCGCTGGTGTGGGTGACGTGGTCGGCCACGTCGCGGAGGTAGCGCTGGAGTTCCTCGTCCGTGCCGTATTTGGCGAAGCCCGCCATCAGTCCGTGGAGCATGCCGATCAGGGGGCGGGTGGCGCGTTGGAACTCGACCATTTCGCGGGAGAGTTCGTAGATGCGGCGCGAAACCGCCGGGTCGCCGCGGAAGACCTCCGTCTCGATCTCGTCGATGTCGGTCTGGACGCCCTCGACCACCGGGGCGTAACCGTCGACCACCGCGTCGAGGATGGCGTACAGGGCGGCCTCGGGGCCGAGGGAGAGGAGCTCCGGGGTCTCCTCCATGCGGCGGCGGACCGACGAGAGGTCCGGGGCGCCGCCGTGGCGGACCGTGATCAGGAAGTCCGGGCCGACGAAGATGTGGAGCTCGCCGAATTCCACCACCTCCTGCGCGTCCAGGTAGCGGGCGGCGCGCAGTACGACGAACAGGGTGTCGCCGTAGCGCTCCAGCTTCGGGCGCTGATGGGCCTCCAGGGCGTCCTCGACGGCGAGTTCGTGGAGGTTGAACTCGGCTGCCAGGGAATGCAGTTCGGGCTCGGTGGGGCGGTGCAGGCCGATCCAGGCCATGCCGTCCGGCTCCTCGCGCAGCCGCCGGAAGGTGTCCGCCAGGGTGGTGGGGGAGGCGATGCGGCGGCCGTCGCGGTAGACGGCGGAGTCGACGACGCTGCGGTGGTTCGGGGGAGCGGGGGCCGGTGGAGCGGGCTGCGGAGCGGCAGGGGGTCCCGCCGGGGGCGTGCCAGTTGGGGAGGAGGGGCGACGCCAGCCCGCGCGCTTGCCGGCGGACGGCGGGAGGTGGCGGTCTGGGCGCTCCGACATAGCAGGTCTGCTCCCGGTCGAAGGGTCGAACGGTCGAAGGGTTGAAGGGTCGAACGTCCGTTTACGGGCAAGAGGCAGGATATACGGGACAAACGGGCTCAGGGCTTGGCTCAGGGCTTGGCTCAGGGCTTGGCCCGGGCCTGGCGCCCGGGCCTTCGGCGGCCTGCGCTCGGGGGAACCGCCGCCGCCTTGCGGACAGAAGATGTCCGCAAGGCGAGTTAGCTTGCCTTCATGGCCTCCAGGACAACGCATCCCGTACTCGGTACCCGCGCACTGAACCGTGCCACGCTCGCCCGCCAGTTGCTGCTGAGCCGCGCCGAGATGTCCGCGCGGGACGCCGTCGCCCACCTGCTCGGACTCCAGGCGCAGAACGTCAAGCCCCCCTACTTCCAGCTCCACGCACGCCTCGACGGTTTCCGGCCCGCCGAGCTGGCGGGCCTGATGGAGTCCCGGGAGGCCGTCCGGATGGTCACCATGCGCTCCACCATCCACACGCACACCGCCCACGACGCCCTGACCCTCAGACCCCTCGTCCAGCCCGCCCGGGACCGCGAGGTGAACTACTTCCGCAAGGGGCTCGCCGGGGTGGACCTCGAACGGCTCGCCGAGCTCGCCCGCGCGTTCGTCGAGGGCGAGCCGCGCACCATGGGGGAGATCCGCGGGGAACTGCTCAAGGAATGGCCCGACGCCGACCCGCAGTCCCTGTCCGTCGCCGCCCGCTGCAGGCTCCCGCTGGTCCAGGTCACGCCCCGCGGAGTGTGGGGGCGCAGCGGCGGGGTGCGCCTCACCACCGTGGAGAACTGGCTCGGGCGGCCCGCCGGGGAGGCACAGCCCGTGGACGACGTCGTCCTGCGCTACCTCGCCGCCTTCGGACCCGCCTCCGTCAAGGACATGCAGGTCTGGGCGGGGCTCACCCGTCTGCGGGAGGCCTTCGAGCGGCTGCGCCCCGGCCTGGCCGTCTTCCGCGACGGGCGTCGAGCTCTTCGACCTGCCCGACGCACCCCGGCCCGACGCCGACACCCCGGCGCCGCCCCGCCTCCTCCCCGAATTCGACAACCTCCTCCTCTCCCACGCCGACCGCTCCCGCGTGGTCCCCGCCGAGATCAAGGGACGCACCTGGACGGGGAACCAGGCCCACTGCACCCTGCTCGTCGACGGCTTCCTCGCCGGCCTCTGGAAACGGGAGGGGAACGCGGTCACCGTCGAGCTGTTCGAGAAGGCGCCCCCCGCGCGCAAGGAGGAGATCGTCGCCGAAGCCGAGCTGATGGCCGCCGCCATGAGCGGACCCGAGGACCCCGGGAAGGTCTCCGTACGCTTCGCGTCAATCCACGGCTGACGTCGCTCTGGTGGTCCGGGCGGCGCACGCGGCACGATGCCTGGCATGACGACCGAAAGTGCGCAAGCCGACAGTACGCCGAACAGCGCCACCGCCCAGTTCCTGGCCGCGCGGGACTTCCTGCTGGAACGCCGCGGGGACTACGCGAGCGCCCACGCGGGATTCACCTGGCCCCGGCCCCACCGCTTCAACTGGGCCCTGGACTGGTTCGACCACATCGCCGCCGGGAACGGCGCCGACGCCCTGCGCATCGTCGAGGAGGACGGCTCCAGCCAGGCCCTCTCCTTCGCGGAACTGTCCGTACGGTCCGACGCGGCGGCCGTCTGGCTGCGCGAGCAGGGAGTCGCCGCGGGCGACCGGGTCCTGGTCATGCTCGGCAACCAGCGCGAACTGTGGGAGGTCGTGCTCGGCGCGATGAAGCTGCGTGCCGTCGTCATCCCCGCCACGCCGCTGCTCGGCCCGGCCGACCTGCGCGACCGCATCGAGCGGGGACACGTACGCCACGTCATCGCGCGCGCGGCGGACACCGCCAAGTTCGACGGGGTACCGGGTGCCTACACCCGCATCGCGGCCGGGCCCGAGGTCCCCACCGGGTGGCGGCGGCTGGAGGACATGTACGCGACCGAAGGCGCCTTCACCCCCGACGGCGAGACCCTCGCCACCGACCCGCTGATGCTGTACTTCACCTCCGGCACCACCGCCCGCCCCAAGCTCGTGGAGCACACGCACGCGTCATACCCCATCGGGCACCTCTCCACCATGTACTGGCTCGGGCTGCGCCCCGGCGACGTGCACCTCAACATCGCCTCGCCCGGCTGGGCCAAGCACGCCTGGTCCAACCTCTTCGCCCCCTGGAACGCCGGCGCCACCGTCTTCGTCCACAACTACGCCCGCTTCGACGCCGAGCGGCTGTTGGACGAGATGGACCGGCACGGCGTGACCACCTTCTGCGCCCCGCCCACCGTGTGGCGGATGCTGATCCAGTCCGACCTCACCCGGCTGGCCCGTCCCCCGCGCGAGGCCGTCGCCGCAGGCGAGCCGCTCAACCCGGAGGTCATCGAGAAGGTCCGCGAGGCCTGGGGCGTCACCATCCGCGACGGGTTCGGCCAGACCGAGACCACCCTGCAGGTCGGCAACTTCCCCGGGGTCCCCGTCAAGCCCGGCTCCATGGGCCGCCCCGCGCCGGGTTACGAGATCGTCCTCCTGGACCCCGTCACCGGCAAGGAGTCCGCGGACGAGGGCGAGCTCTGCGTGGACCTGCGCACCAAGCCCGCCGGCGTGACCACCGGCTACCGCGACGACCCCGGGCGCACCGCCGAGGCCATGGCGGACGGGCTCTACCGCACCGGCGACATCGCCTCGCGGGACGCCGACGGGTACCTCACCTACGTCGGGCGCTCCGACGACGTCTTCAAGGCCTCCGACTACAAGATCAGCCCGTTCGAGCTGGAGAGTGCGCTGCTGGAACACGAGGCCGTGGCCGAGGCCGCCGTGGTGCCGGCCCCGGACGCGCTGCGCCTCGCCGTACCGAAGGCCTACGTCACCCT
This sequence comes from Streptomyces sp. NPDC056224, assembly GCF_042267665.1. Lineage (NCBI taxonomy): Bacteria > Bacillati > Actinomycetota > Actinomycetes > Kitasatosporales > Streptomycetaceae > Streptomyces > Streptomyces sp. NPDC056224. The sequence goes on along the minus strand of NZ_JBHJTK010000012.1, from coordinate 18,436 downwards.
CGCCGCGGGCTGGGAGCCCGGGCCGGAGACGGCCCGGGCGCTGTTCGAGCACTCGCGTGCGGTGCTGTCCCCGTACAAGAGGATCCGCCGCATCGAGTTCGGTGAACTCCCGAAGACCGTGTCCGGCAAGATCCGCCGGGTGGAGCTGCGGGAGCTCACCGCGGCCGGCTCCGCCCAGGAGTACGACGAGTCCGACCTGAGCCTCGGCTGAACCCCGGCCGGACTCGGCTGAGCGCCGGCGGCGGAACCTACGCGGGCAGGTTCGCCTCGATCGCGGCGACGACCTCGGGGGACTCGGGCTCGGTACGCGGGCGGAAGCGCGCCACGACCTCACCGGCGGGGGAGATCAGGAACTTCTCGAAATTCCACTGGATGTCCCCCGCCTCGCCCCCGGCGTCCGGGACCTTCACCAGCTCCTGGTAGAGGGGGTGCCGGTTCTCGCCGTTGACCTCGGACTTCTCCAGCATCGGGAAGGTGACGCCGAAACCGGCCGCGCAGAAGGTCTGGATGTCCTCGGCGGTGCCGGGCTCCTGCTCGCCGAACTGGTTGCAGGGCACCCCGATGACGGTGAAGCCCTTCTCCTCGTACGCGAACTGCAGGCGGGCCAGCCCCGAGTACTGGGGGGTGAGCCCGCACTGGGAGGCGGTGTTCACCAGCAGGATCGCCTTGCCCTTGTAGGCGGCGAGGCTGGTGGGCTCGTCGGACAGGCTGGTCAGCGGGATGTCGTAAAGGCTCATCGGGCTCTCCTGGCAGGAAGCGGGCATCGCCTCCGAGCGTAGGCGATGCCCGCAACCGGCTCCGGGGCGGCGGTACGACCGCTAAGCGCCCGTACCGATCAGCTCGTCCGCCGGGTCGTTGACCGGCTGGGGCATGCCCGTGAGGTCCATGACGAACAGCGGTATCCCCAGGTCGTCCGCGCGGGCGCGGGCGTCCTGCGTGTACCCGGCGAGCGCGAAGTAGACGCCGGTCGCGGAAGCTGTAAGTCCGTTCAGCCAGACGCACTCGACCGCCCGCACCCCGGCCGGCGCGGTGGTCGGGTCCACCTGTGCGACCAGCCCCGGAGCCCGCAGGTCCACGGCCGCCGAGGGGATCGGCCGTCCGTCGGGCTGCCGTACGTCCTGGAAGCCGAGCCAGCGCAGGTAGAGCGCGGCGGTGGCCACCGCGTCGCGGGCCGTCCGGATGGTCACCGGACGGAACGCGGGGCGCGGCACCGGGGCCGTCGGCGGCAGCGGTATGTGCGCCGGACGCGGATCCCGCCGCTCTGCGCCCGGCCGGGCCGGATCGGCAGCCCCGGAGGGCGCGTCCCCGGCGCCGCCGCCCCGGTACTCGCCCCGCTCCGCCGGGTGCCCGGGACGGGCGCGGTGCACGGGGTGCACCGCGATCCGCACCACCGTCCCGCACGATCCGCACCCCAGCTCGGGCCGCGGCCACTCGCTCTCCCGCCCGCACGACGCGCAGCGCACCGCCACCCAGCTCTCCGACCAGGTCCGATGGGTCAGCGGCTCCGGCGGCGCCGTCAGGTCCAGCGGCGGATCGACCGGGCTCCCGCAGGCGCAGGGGAAGACCGGGGCGGTGTAGCCGTTCTCGCGCAGGCACGCCGGGCAGCGCACCGGTACCGCTTCCGCCATGAGACCTGGACCCCCTCCGTCGCTGTGCGTAGGTACATGCTCCACCACCCGCCACCACCGGGGCGAGCGTGCCCGCCTTTTCCCCCGGATTCCCTCCACGGGCTCGGTCATTTGTGCAACACACCGAGCGGGACGGCGCTTTTGGTGGCATCGGGGGTGTCGAAGCGCCTTGACGACAGGGGAGCCGCCGCTTAGCTTGTTCCGTATAGCAGAACAATACTTCCGGATTACGGAAAAGCCTGACCGCCAGACCCGCAGGAGAACCTGATGCCCCGTATGACAGCCGCCGCCGCTGCAGTGGAGATCCTCAAGCTCGAGGGTGTCGAGCAAGCGTTCGGCGTGCCCGGTGCTGCGATCAACCCGTTCTACCGCGAGCTCAAGAACGTGGGCGGCATCAAGCACACGCTGGCCCGCCACGTCGAGGGTGCTTCGCACATGGCCGAGGGCTACACGCGCGCCAAGGCGGGCAACATCGGTGTCTGCATCGGTACCTCGGGCCCGGCCGGCACCGACATGATCACCGGCCTGTACTCCGCGATCGCCGACTCGATCCCGATCCTGTGCATCACCGGTCAGGCTCCGGTCTCGAAGCTCCACAAGGAGGACTTCCAGGCCGTCGACATCGCCTCGATCGCCAAGCCGGTCACCAAGAAGGCCACCACGGTCCTGGAGGCCGCCCAGGTTCCGGGCGTGTTCCAGGAGGCCTTCCACCTGATGCGCTCCGGCCGTCCCGGCCCGGTCCTGATCGACCTGCCGATCGACGTCCAGCTCACGGAGATCGAGTTCGACCCGGAGACCTACGAGCCGCTGCCGGTCTACAAGCCGCGCGCCACCCGCGCCCAGGCCGAGAAGGCCCTGCGGTTCCTGCTGGAGTCCGAGCGTCCGCTGATCGTCGCCGGTGGCGGCATCATCAACGCCGACGCCTCCGACCTGCTGGTCGAGTTCGCCGAGCTGACCGGCATTCCGGTCATCTCCACCCTCATGGGCTGGGGCACCATCCCGGACGACCACGAGCTGAGCGCCGGCATGGTCGGTGTCCAGACCTCGCACCGCTACGGCAACGCGACCTTCCTCGAGTCGGACTTCGTCCTCGGCATCGGCAACCGCTGGGCCAACCGTCACACCGGTTACAACCTCGATGCCTACACCAAGGGCCGCAAGTTCGTCCACGTCGACATCGAGCCCACCCAGATCGGCAAGATCTTCGCCCCGGACTTCGGCATCGCCTCCGACGCCAAGGCCGCGCTGGAGCTCTTCATCGAGGTCGCCAACGACCTCAAGGCCGAAGGCACGCTGCCGGACTTCTCCGCCTGGGCCGAGTCCGCCCAGGAGCGCAAGGCCACCCTGCAGCGCCGCACGCACTTCGACAACATCCCCATGAAGCCGCAGCGCGTCTACGAGGAGATGAACAAGGCGTTCGGCCCGGAGACCCGCTACGTCACCACCATCGGCCTGTCCCAGATCGCCGGTGCGCAGATGCTGCACGTCTACAGGCCGCGCAACTGGATCAACTGCGGCCAGGCCGGCCCGCTCGGCTGGACCATTCCGGCCGCGATCGGTGCAGCCACCGCGGACCCGGAGACCCCGATCGTCGCCCTCTCCGGCGACTACGACTTCCAGTTCATGATCGAGGAGCTCGCGGTCGCCGCGCAGCACAAGGTCCCCTACGTCCACGTCCTGGTGAACAACGCCTACCTGGGCCTGATCCGTCAGGCTCAGGGCGGCCTGGGCATCAACTTCGAGGTCAACCTCGAATTCGAGAACATCAACACCCCGGAGCTCGGCGTCTACGGCGTGGACCACGTCAAGGTCGCCGAGGGCCTGGGCGTCAAGGCGATCCGCGTCACCGACCCGGACGAGCTGGGCGCCGCCTTCGAGCAGGCCAAGAAGCTGGCCGCCGAGTACAGCGTCCCGGTGGTCGTCGAGGCCATCCTGGAGCGCGTCACCAACATTTCGATGAGCAAGACGGTCGACATGAGCGACGTCACCGAGTTCGAGGAGCTCGCGACCGAGCCGGGCCACGCCCCGACCGCGATCAAGGCCCTCAAGGTCTGATCCGTCCGCAGTGCACGACGGCCCCTGCCCCTCCGCGAGGAGGGGCAGGGGCCGTTCGGCGTGGGCCGTCCGTGGGCCGTCCGTGGGCCGTCCGTGAGTCGTCGGCGAGTCGTCCGCGGGCCGTCCGGGGGCTGCTCGGGGGCTGTCCGTGGGCCGTTGGGCGGCTATTCGGGGCGCGGGCCGAGCTCCGCGTCCACCGCGCCGGTCAGCAGCTCGCGGGCGCGCTCCAGGGTGAGGGAGCCGCTCAGCCAGCGCTCGCTCAGTCCCTCCACCAGGGCGGTCAGTCGCTCGGCGGCGTCGAGCGGCGTCACGTGCAGGTCGGCGAGGCCGGCCGCCTGGGCGTCCGAGACGGCGTCCGCCGTGTCCTGGGACCAGGCGCGGGTGGACTCGGCGAGGGTTTCGCGCAGGTCGGCGTCGAAGACGGCGCTGGCCCGCAGCTCGCCCCACGCGGTGCTGTTCTCGCGGACCCGCGGGACGTCCTGGAGCTCGCTCAGCAGCAGCTGGAGCAGCGCGGCGCGAGCGTCCTCGGTGTCCTTCAGGGCCTCGTCGGTGTAGCCGGTGGCGCGGTCGCTGACGAAGGCCAGCGTGCGCCGGATCAGGCCGGCCCGGTCTTTGAAGTGGTAGTAGATCAGCGCGGTGGAGACCCCGGCCTCGGCCGCCAGCTCCTCGACGCGCAGGCCCCTGACGCCGCTGCGCGCGATGACGCGGACGGCTGCTTCCAAGATCAATGCCTGGCGGTCGGCCACTCTTGTCCGCACCTTTCGTTCCACCCCTTGACTGAGCTTTCAGTCAGGTCTCACGATAGCTGCCACCCGACACCCTGACCGGATCTTCAGTCGCGCTCCGTCCGCCCCGGGAGTGCGCGTACACCCGGCTGCTCCCGGGCCGGGTACCGCGCAGGAGGCGCAGGAGGCGGAGGAGGGGCGGCGGATACGGCAAAGCGCCGGGTCACGGGACCGTCCGTGACTCGGCGCTCTGGTTGTTACCGCCCGACGGAGCGAGGCTGGCGCGACAGGACGTTCGCACCGCCGGGCGGAGACTGTGGGGAGGTGTGTGCACCTCCGTGTACGGGGGACCCCGTGCGTGGCCCCGTATATAGAGAGGGAACGGCTGGGACCGTGGCGGTCGGGCGACGGGAACTCCGGCGTCGTCTCCCTCAGGTCAAGAGACGGGCCTCGGAACCCATGACCACCGCACTGGCTCGCACGCCCGCCACGGTCCTCACGCGGCGCCAGCCGCATGGACTGGCGCAGTCTGCCCTCACCGCGCACCACCCCTCATCCGGGTCCGCGGGTCGGGCTCAGCACCCGGGGCCTGACCTCCCGTCAGGCCCCCGGTACAGCTGTGCGGCTCAGGCGTCGCGCAGGGCGCGAACGGCCTCCTCGACGCGCTTGCCGTAGTCGGCGTCGGCGGCGTGGAAGTGAGCCAGGTTCTTCTCGATGACGTCCTCCAGGGTGACCTGGGACAGGCCGCCGGCGATGTTCGCCACCAGACGCCGCTTCTCGGCCTCCGACATCAGGCGGTAGAGCTCGCCGGCCTGGAAGAAGTCGTCGTCCTTGGTGTGGGCGGGGGCCTCGTGGGTGCCCGTGTAGCCGGAGACGGCCTTCGGGGCGCCGAGTGCGAGACCGGTCTCCGCCGGACCCTGGTACGAGTTGGGCTCGTAGTTCTTGTCGTGGCGCGAACCGTTGCGCAGCGCCATGACACCGTCGCGGCCGTAGTTCTCGGCCTTCGTCGCCTTCGGGGCGTTGACCGGCAGCTGGGTGTGGTTCACACCGAGGCGGTAGCGCTGGGCGTCGGCGTACGCGAAGAGACGGCCCTGGAGCATCTTGTCCGGCGAGGCGGTGATGCCGGGGACGAAGTTGTTCGGGGAGAAAGCGGACTGCTCGACCTCGGCGAAGACGTTGTCAGGGTTGCGGTCGAGGACCAGGCGGCCCACGCGCTGCAGCGGGTAGTCGCTGTGCGGCCACACCTTGGTGAGGTCGAACGGGTTGAAGCGGTAGTCCGCAACCTCGGCGGCGGGCATGATCTGGACGTAGAGGGTCCAGCTCGGGTTCACGCCGCGCTCGATCGCCTGCAGCAGGTCGGTCTGGTGCGAGTTCGCGTCCTTGCCGACGAGCTCGGCGGCCTGCTCGCCCGACAGGCAGCGGATGCCCTGGTTCGTCTTGAAGTGGTACTTGACGAAGAAGGCCTCGCCCTGCTCGTTCGTCCACTGGTAGGTGTGGGAGCCGTAGCCGTTCATGTGGCGGTACGACGCGGGGATGCCGCGGTCCCCCATCAGCCAGGTGATCTGGTGCGTCGCCTCGGGGGCGTGCGCCCAGAAGTCCCAGACGTTGTCCGGCTCCTGCTTGCCCGTGAAGGGGTCGCGCTTCTGGGAGTGGATGAAGTCGGGGAACTTGATCGGGTCCTTGATGAAGAACACCGGGGTGTTGTTGCCGACGAGGTCGTAGTTGCCCTCTTCGGTGTAGAACTTCAGCGCGAAGCCCCGCGGGTCGCGGACCGCGTCCGCGCCGCCGAGCGAGTCGGCCACGGTGGAGAACCGCAGGAAGGTCTCGGTCTTCTTGCCGACCTGGTTCAGGAACGCGGCGCTGGTGTACGCGGTGACGTCGTCGGTCACCTCGAAGTGGCCGTACGCGGCCGAGCCGCGGGCGTGCACCACGCGCTCCGGGATGCGCTCACGGTTGAACCGGGCGAGCTTCTCGAGGAGCTGCTGGTCCTGGACCAGGAGCGGGCCACCGACGCCGGCGGTGGCGGAGTTCTGGTTGTCGGCGACCGGGGCGCCGGACTCGGTCGTCAGCGTGCGCTTCGACATGGTGACCTTCCGTACGGGTAACTGCTGACGGAAAGCGTCTTCCGTCATGCGAAACAGCCTAATTTCGGCAAGAACTAAACGTCAACAGTTTGTTGAACGAAGTTGAGGAGAGGTGATCCGGACGGTGCCGGCGCTTGGGCGCGACAGGACAGGTGTCAGCACCGGCACCATCCGGAAACTCAGGTCCCCGCGAGGGGAGGGCTCTGGTCCAAGCCCGGAGCCGGGCTCGGAACCAAGCTCGGATCCGGGCTCAGATCCGGGCGCCGGAGAGGCGCTCGACGGCGCGGAGCAGGGCGGAGTGGTCCAGGCCGCCGTCACCCTGGGCGCGCAGCGAGGCGACCAGCTGGGCGACGACCGTGCCGACCGGGAGGGCCGCGCCGACGTTGCGGGCGGCGTCGGTGACGATGCCCATGTCCTTGTGGTGCAGGTCGATCCGGAAACCGGGCTTGAAGTCGCGGTTCAGGAAGTTGTCCTTCTTGCGGGTCAGGACCGTGGAGCCGGCCAGACCGCCGTTCAGGACGTCCAGGGCGGCCTGGAGGTTCACGCCCGACTTCTCGAGGAAGACGACGGCCTCGGCGCACGCCTGGATGTTCACGGCGACGATGAGCTGGTTGGCGGCCTTCACCGTCTGGCCGGAGCCGTGCGGACCGCAGAGCACGATGACCTTGCCGAGCGCTTCGAGGATCGGCAGGGCCTCGTCGAAGTCGGCCTGCTCGCCGCCCACCATGATCGACAGGACTGCCTCGATGGCGCCGGCCTCGCCGCCGGACACCGGGGCGTCGATGACGCGGATCCCCTTGGCGGCGGCGTTCGACGCGAGGTCGATCGAGGTCTGCGGGGTGATCGAGGACATGTCGATGATCAGCGCGCCGGACCTCGCGTTCTCGAGGATGCCGTTCTCGCCGTAGGAGATGGCCTCGACCTGCGGGGAGGCGGGCACCATCGTGATGATGACGTCGGCGTCCTTGACGGCCTCGGCGATCGAGCCCGCCGCGGTGCCGCCGGCGGCGGCCAGGCGGTCCAGCTTGTCCTGCTCCAGGGTGAAGCCGGTGACCGGGTAGCCGGCCTTCAGGAGGTTCTCGGCCATGGGGGAGCCCATGATTCCGAGACCGATCCAGGCGATCTTGGGGAGGGTGCTCATGAGGAGGGTCCTTCTCTACATGCTTTGTACGAAGAGTTCGTGAGGTGCCTGGCTGATCGCCCGGACTTTGTCCGCCTACTCGGCGGCGCGGGCCTCGGCCGGGAGCCACGCGAAGGACGCGGCAGCGTCGGCCGCCTTGTACTCGAGGCCCACGTAGCCCTCGTATCCGGCCTTCTTCAGCTGGTCGAGCAGCTCTTCGAGGGGCAGCTCGCCGGTGCCGGGGGCACCGCGTCCGGGCTTGTCCGCGATCTGGACGTGCCCGGTCTTGGCGGCGTACTTTCCGATGACCTCGGAGAGGTCCTCGTCGTTCATCGCCAGGTGGTACAGGTCGAGGAGGAACTTGGCGTTGCCGAGGCCGGTGGCCTCGTTCACCTTGTCCACCACCTCGATGCCGGCCGGTGCGCTCACCAGGGGGTAGAGCGGCGACTCGGGCTTGTTGAGGGTCTCGATCAGGAGGATCGCCCCCACCCGGTCCGCGGCCTGCGCCGCCACGACCAGGTTCTTCAGGGCCAGCTCGTCCTGGACGGCCGGGTCCACGCCTTCGACGCGGTTGCCGTAGAGGGCGTTCAGCGCCTTGCAGCCGACCGAGGCGGCGAAGTCCGCAGCCACGTTGATGTTGGCGTTGAAGCGGTCCGACTCCTCACCGGGAACCGATACCGCGCCGCGGTCCGGACCCGGCAGCCGGCCGGCGTAGAAGTTCAGGCCCACCAGCTGGGTGCCCGCGTCCTCAAGAGCCTTCTTGAGGGCGTCGAGCTCCGCCTGTGCGGGGGTGGGCGTCTCGATCCAGGGCCACCACAGCTCGACCGCCGTGAAGCCCGCCGCGGCGGCGGCCGCGGGGCGCTCCAGAAGCGGGAGTTCCGTGAAGAGGATCGAAAGGTTCACATCGAAGCGCTGGTCCGTGTATCCCATGAGGGGTGTGCGCTCCTTCCGTATTGCGGAAGTTAGTTTCTGCTTGATGGAAGACTGCATGGAGGTTCGCGGGGCTGTCAAGTGCGGGCTCCCGGAAAGTCCCGAGTGCCAGGTAGCTTGACCGCGTGCGATTGAGAGTGGAGTTCACGACCGAGCCCTTCGACCTCGAAGAGGCTCCTGCCCACGCCGTGGCGGCCCGGGAGGTCATCCAGAAGGCCGAGCTGGACGCCGTGGACGTCGGTCCGTTCGGAAACACCGCCGAGGGGGAGGCCGGCCGGGTGCTGGCCGCGGTGGCCGCGCTGCTGCGCGACTCCCTGGAGGCCGGGGCGACCCGCGTGTCGCTCCAGGTCAACGTGATCGGCGAGGAGACGCCATGACCGAGCCCCGCGACCACCCGTTCGTCGCCGCGGTCAAGCCGCTCGTCGACGCCATGGGCGGCGAGCTGATGGATCCCGCCCAGGCGCAGCCCGACGACGTCGTGCTCAGGTGGGAGGGGCAGGACCTGCTGGCCGTGCGCCTGCCCCAGCTCTCGGACTCGCTGGACCGCATCCTTGCGGCCCTGGAGCGCCGGCACGGCGTACCGTTGTCCCAGCTCGACCGCAAGTCCAAGCAGGACGTCGTGCGGATACTGGAGGCGCGGGGCGCCTTCTCCGTGCGGCACGGTGTGGAAACGGTCGCGGGTGCCCTGGGCGTGAGCCGCTTCACGGTCTACAACTACCTGAACAGGGACGCCGGTGCTCAGGCGAAGGCCGACAAGGGCACCCAGAAGTGAAGCCGAGAGTGAACGCGATCTGACCCGCAGTGACGAGCCGCCGCCCAATTCACCCGGGCGGCGGCTTTTGTGTACGGGAAGTTTCAACAAAGTGTTGACGCCGTGTTGTCGAGGGCGTTAGCTATGCGCAGCCCGTCAAAGCAACAACAGGCCACGGAGGCCTACCGTGACTTCGAGTCCGACCCCGGGTCTCACCCGGTTCAACGCCTTGGACGACAGCGCGGCCGCCGCCGAGCTCCACGAGGTGTGCGCCAGCTCGGCATGGGGGAGCAGGCTGCTCGCCCAGCGCCCCTTCACCAGCGTCGAATCCCTGTTCGCGGCGAACGAGTCCGCCATGGCGGAGCTCACCGCGCAGGACCTCGGCGAGGCGATGGGAGGCCACGCGCCGATCGGCCGGCCGAAGCCGGGAGACCCGACCTCCGCCCGCGAGCAGCGCGGCATGGCCGGCGCATCGGAAGAGCTCAGGAACGAGCTCCTCGAACTGAACCTGGCGTACCAGGAGAAGTTCGGCCACGTCTTCCTCATCTGCGCCACCGGCGCGACCGGTGAGTTCATGCGGGACGCGGTCAAGGTCCGGATCGGCAACTCGCCGGAGCGGGAGCGGGAAATCGCCCGCGGCGAGCTCGTCAAGATCAACAAGATCCGTCTGACCCGCCTCGCAGAACTCGCAGAGGGAGAGTGAACATGAGCACCGAGACCACCGCGTCGGTGTCCACGCACATCCTGGACACCAGCATCGGCAAGCCCGCCGAGGGCGTCGCCGTCTCGCTTTCGGCCCGTACGGGTCCGGCCGGCGAGTGGGCCGCCCTGGGCGACTCCGCCACCGACGCGGACGGGCGCTGCAAGGACCTGCCGGCGCTGCCGGAGGGCACCACCCACGTACGTCTCGACTTCGAGACCGAGTCGTACTTCCATGACAAGCACAGTTCCGAGAAGCAAGCCGAGGCGCAGCAGGACGCCCCCCGCGTAAGGGACAGCGGTGCGTTTTTTCCGGAAGTGACGATCACGTTCGCGGTCACTCCCGGCGAGCACTACCACGTACCGCTGCTGCTCAACCCGTTCGGCTACTCCGTTTACCGAGGGAGCTAGCATGGCCACGATCCTGGGCCAGAACCAGTACGGCAAAGCAGAGAACCGCGTCGTCAAGATCACGCGGGACGGCGACACGCACCACATCAAGGACCTGAACGTCTCGGTCGCCCTTTCCGGCGACATGGACGACGTCCACTACTCCGGATCGAACGCCAACGTCCTGCCGACGGACACCACCAAGAACACGGTGTACGCGTTCGCCAAGGAGCACGGCATCGAGTCCGCCGAGCAGTTCGGCATCCACCTGGCGCGCTGGTTCGTGAACAGCCAGGAGCCGATCCAGCGGGCGCGCATCCGGATCGAGGAGTACGCCTGGGACCGGATCGCCACCTCGGACGCGAACTCCAAGTTCATCGGCTCCGACGAGGTGAACCACTCCTTCGTCCGCCAGGGCATGGAGACCCGCGTCACCCAGATCACGTACGACGGCCGGAACTGGGAGGTCATCTCCGGCCTCAAGGACCTGGTCGTCATGAACTCCACGAACTCCGAGTTCTGGGGTTACGTGAAGGACAAGTACACGACGCTGAAGGAGGCCTACGACCGCATCCTGGCCACCCAGGTGTCGGCCCGCTGGCGCTTCAACTGGTCGGACGACGAGCAGCGGATGCCCAACTGGGAGAAGTCCTACGCCGAGACCAGGAAGCACATGCTCCAGGCCTTCGCGGAGACCTACTCCCTCTCGCTGCAGCAGACCCTGTACCAGATGGGTTCGCGCATCATCAACCACCGTTCGGAGATCGACGAGGTCCGCTTCTCGCTCCCGAACAAGCACCACTTCCTCGTGGACCTTGAGCCGTTCGGCCTCAAGAACGACAACGAGGTGTACTTCGCCGCGGACCGTCCGTACGGTCTGATCGAGGCCACTGTTCTCCGGGACGGCGTCGACGCCCGTATCCCCGTGGACATGACCAACCTCTGATGCGGCACGCGCGTCCCGGGGCCCCGCAGTGGCCCCGGGACGGCGCGCCATGCATCCGCTTGTGAATCGGCACCCGGACGCATCACACGGGGCGGCAGTACTGTCAGCTGTCAAGGCCCCCGGCTCCGGCACTCAAATCTCCCGGGCCTTGCCGTGCCCGCACCGCCACTGAAAGCACGAGGAAGTCCCATGGCAGCATCGGCAGCCCCTGACAGCGCGGTCGAGCGCATCGTCATCGAGAACTGTGCGATCGCGACCGTCGACGCGAACGACACCGAGTACGCCTCGGGGCACGTGGTCGTCGCCGGCAACAAGATCGAGTCGATCGGTGCGGGCCGGGCCCCCGAGAACCTCGAGAACGTGGTCCGCCGCATCGACGGCACCGGGCACCTCGTGACGCCGGGTCTGGTCAACACGCACCACCACTTCTACCAGTGGATCACGCGTGGCCTGGCCACCGACCACAACCTCTTCAACTGGCTCGTCGCGCTGTATCCGACCTGGGCGCGCATCGACGAGCAGATGACCTACGCGGCGGCCCAGGGCTCCCTGGCGATGATGGCCAAGGGCGGCGTCACCACCGCCATGGACCACCACTACGTCTTCCCCAAGGGCTCCGGCGACCTCTCCGGCTCGATCATCCGCGCCGCGTCCGAGATGGGTGTCCGCTTCACCCTCGCCCGCGGCTCGATGGACCGCAGCGAGAAGGACGGCGGCCTGCCGCCGGACCATGCCGTCGAGACCCTCGAAGGCGCGCTCGCTGACACCGAGGCGACCGTCAAGAAGCACCACGACCCCTCCTTCGACGCGATGACCCAGGTCGCCGTCGCCCCGTGCTCCCCCTTCTCGGTTTCGACCGAGCTGCTGAAGCAGGGTGCCGAGCTGGCTCGCCGCCTGGGCGTGCGCATGCACACGCACGGCTCGGAGACCGTGGAGGAGGAGCAGTTCTGCAAGGAACTGTTCGGCATGGGCCCGACCGACTACTTCGAGTCGACCGGCTGGCTCGGCGAGGACGTGTGGATGGCGCACAGCGTCCACATGAACGACTCCGACATCGCCGCGTTCGCCCGTACCAAGACCGGCGTGGCGCACTGCCCGTCCTCCAACGCCCGCCTGGCCGCCGGCATCGCCCGCGTCCCGGACATGCTCGCCGCCGGTGTCCCGGTCGGCCTCGGCGTGGACGGCACCGCCTCCAACGAGTCCGGTGAGCTGCACACCGAGCTGCGCAACGCGCTGCTGATCAACCGTCTGAACCCGGTCCACCGCGAGCGCGCCCTGAACGCGCGTCAGGCCCTGCGGCTGGGTACGTACGGTGGCGCCCAGGTCCTCGGCCGCGCCGACAGCATCGGCTCGCTGGAGGTCGGCAAGTGCGCCGACCTGGTGATGTGGAACCTGAGCACGCTGGCCCACTCCTCCATCGCCGACCCGGTCACCGCGCTGGTCTTCGGTGCGGCCGCCCCGGTGACGCTCTCGCTGGTCAACGGCAAGCAGATCGTCGAGCACAACCGACTGCTCTTCGCCGACGAGGACGCCATCGCCGCGTCCACGCGGGAAGAGGCCCAGCGCCTCGCGCGGATCGTCGCGCAGGCCTGATCCTCCCCCAGCCACCGCTGGGAGGTACCCCCAAATGAGTCCGGCCGGGGGGGACGGCCCCCGGCCGGCGGCCGCGGACCCGAGCGGGGTCGGCGGCAGCCGTTCCCGGGAAGCGCCCGGTCTTTGCGGGCGCCCCCGGGAGCGGTGACTCGTGCCACTGGCTCGACCATCGCGGAACCGACTCGGGCGAATCGTTTCCGCGCACCCGTACTTCCGCGGGCACGTGCCTCCGCGCACCCCTGCCTCCGCGCACCCACAACTGAACACAGGCTCGACTCGCACAGCTTTCGCACCACCTCCATGACACCCACGTCCCTGCCGACGTGTTTTAACCGACCGGAGGAAGCCGTGGCCATGACGCCCAGGTTTCGAAAAGATGCAGTCGCAGTACCGGAGGAGAAGCACCCGGTCGACGAGACCCTGCCTCCGCTGAAAATGTTCACGAGCGGCCTCCAGCACGTAGCCGCCATGTACGCGGGTGTCGTGGCCCCGCCCATGATCGTCGGCCCCGCCGTCGGCCTCTCCGCCACCGAGACCGCCTTCCTGATGGGTGCCTCCCTGTTCACCGCGGGGCTCGCGACCCTCCTCCAGACCCTCGGTTTCTGGAAGATCGGTGCCAGACTCCCCTTCGTCAACGGTGTTTCCTTCGCCGGTGTGACCCCGATGATCGCGATCGGCAAGGGGGAGGGAGCGGACGCCATCCCGGTCATCTTCGGCGCGATCGTCGTTGCCGGAGTCGCCGGCTTCTTCGCCGCCCCCTACTTCGGCAAACTCGTCCGCTTCTTCCCGCCGGTCGTGACGGGTACGGTCATCACCCTGATCGGTGTCTCGCTCCTGCCCGTCGCCTTCAACTGGTCGCAGGGCGGGAACCGCACCGCTGCCGGCTACGGCTCGATGGAGAACATCGGGATGGCGGCCGTCACCCTGGTCGTCGTCCTGCTGATGCGGAGGTTCCTGCGCGGTTTCCTCCAGCAGATATCCATCCTGCTCGGCCTGGTGGCCGGCACGCTGATCGCCCTCCCCCTGGGCATGACCAGCTTCGACGCCGTCAAGAACGCCTCCGTGATCGGCTTCCCGACCCCGTTCCACTTCGGCGCCCCGCAGTTCCAGGCCGCCGCCATCGTCTCGATGTGCATCGTCATGCTCGTCTGCATGACCGAGTCCACGGCCGACATCCTGGCCCTCGGCAAGATCGTCGGCCGCCCGGCGGACGCGAGGACCATCGAGGGCGGCCTGCGCGCCGACACGCTCGGCAGCGCGATCAGCCCGCTCTTCAACGGTTTCATGTGCAGCGCCTTCGCCCAGAACATCGGCCTGGTCGCCATGACCAAGGTGCGCAGCCGCTTCGTCGTCGCCGCCGGCGGCGGCATCCTGGTCCTGCTGGGCCTGTGCCCGATGGCGGCCTCCGTCATCGGCGTCGTCCCCCTGCCGGTCCTCGGCGGCGCCGGCATCGTGCTCTTCGGTTCGGTCGCGGCGAGCGGCATCCAGACGCTGGCCGGCGCGGCCATGGAGAAGGGCGAGAACGCCCTGATCGTCGCCGCCTCGATGGGCATCGGCCTGATCCCCATCGCCGCGCCGGAGTTCTACCACGCCTTCCCGAAGGACCTGCTGGTCGTCCTCGACTCCGGCATCAGCACCGGCTGTGTGGTGGCGATCCTGCTCAACCTCGCCTTCAACCACCTCGGCGCCCGGCGCGGGGTGAGTACCCCCGATCCGGTCCCGGTGCACTGAACCGAACCGTGTACGGCGGTGCGCACGCCACCCACTGCGGGTGTGGCGTGCGCACCGCCACATCTTCATGTCCAGGCATCCGGAGTGCCCGAAATGGCTGCCTCGCCGAAGAGCATCAAGTACCAGTACAGAAATAGCCAGTCGAGGGAGCGGTAGCCAACCATTGTGTTTCGGTTGTCGGCTGTGGTTGGCCACCGGGTACCTCATAGGGGTGAACGGGGAGCGTCGCAGGGGCGTTGCCTTGGCGGAGTCGCCAATGTTGGTAGAGGCCATGCAGGGCCGCTATGGGAGAGGGGGTGGCTGGTGGCGCGTGGTGGGGGCCGACGGAAGAGTGAACTGCGGACGCTGGCTGATCCGTTCACCGTGTCGGCTCCCGCAGGTGCGCGTATCCGGGATCGTCTGCGCCTGTCCATCGGCGATGCCGAGATCCTGCGGGTCGTCGGCGAGCACCTCGGTCATCATGCTCGTGCGGATCTGGCTGAGCGTCTCCGCATCGGCAGAGTGCCTGTGAAGCAGAACCGGCGGCGGGAGCGTAAACGCGCCCTGACAGGGGTGTCGTCGTCGCGGTGGGCGGGGGCGATCACTCGTGTGTCGGAGGATCAGTTCCAGCTCAGCTTGCGCTGCCTGTTCGATGAACGAGCGGGACTGCGTAGAGTCGTCGCGAAGATCGGTAGGCGGCTGGCGGTGCCGTGCGGTGCGCGCGTGGGTGATGTTCGTGGCTATCCGAGCCGGGCTGAGCGTGCGGAGATGCAGTGCCGGTTGCAGGTGCTCACCGCCCGGCTGGCTGAGGTGGAGCGGCGAATTGAGGCCGGGCACCCGGCAGTTGTAGTGGGTGGCTGCCGTCTGGCGAAGGTGCGGCACAATCTCGCCAACGCTGGTCTCACGGAGGCCGAGTGGCGGGAGCGGTGGGACGCGCAGCGCATGTTCCTGACCGCCGATGGCGAGTCGGGCGCGCCGTACGGGAACTACACGATCAGCGTGGACCCGGCCGACGGCACGGTCACAATCGTCTTGCCCGAACCTCTGCGGTACTTGGCGAACGCGCCGCGTGGCCGCTACCGGCTCGCCTGCACCGTCACGTTCAACCACCGCCGCGAGGAGTGGCTGGACCGGGTCACCATCAATACTTCGGTGCGTTACGACATCGTCCACGATGCCGTACGCGGCCGCTGGTACCTCGACGCCTCCTGGTCCACCCCGAAGACGGTGCTGCCCACACCCGTCGAGCTGGCCGCCAAAGGGGTCCGCCTACTCGCCGTAGATCTCAACGCCGACCACCTCGCCGTCTGCGTCGTAGACGCGCACGGCAATCCAGTCGGTGAGCCCGTCGCCGTGCACACCGATCTGAGCGGCCCTACATCCCAGCGCGATGGCCAGCTCCGGGCCGCAATCACCGAACTGATCAACCTAGCCGAGACGAATGGCTGCGCCGGTCTGGCGATAGAGAACCTCGGCTTCGCCGACGCCCGCGCAACCGGCCGGGAAACCATGGGTCGTGGCCAACGCGGCAAGACGTTCCGCCGCATCGTCGCCGGACTCCCCACCGCGCGCTTCCGCGATCGGCTGCGCGGCATGGCCCACCACGCCGGGCTTGTCGTCGTTGCGGTCGACCCCGCCTACACCTCCCGATGGGGCGGCCAGCACTGGCAACGCCCCCTACAGCAGCAATCCAAGACCACCGTCACCGGCCACCACGCGGCCGCTGTGGCGATCGGCAGGCGCGCCCTCGGCTACGGGCTACGGCGTCGGCCAGGTGTGACCGCACACGACCAGAGGATCGTCGCGCGGAGAGCTACCGGCCAGACCGTCCCCCGCCCCAGGGCGCGCGGGAACACGAGCCCGCCAAGGACCACAGGCACGCCCCACCAGGGCACCAAGACCTGCCGGGACCGAAGCGACCAGCTCGCGCTGTTCCCCGTCTCCCAAGACCGTTCGGGGAGACAACCGGATAGCCCGGTATGCAGCGACTCGGCCAAGGGAGGCCGACATCGCTAGGAACGGTAGCCGCACATCACGGGCTGCGCGCCGGCCGAGACCTCGCGCACCCAGGCGCGGAACTCCGCCATCGCCGCCTCCGGATCGCAGCCGCCCCGGACCAGCAGGTCCCGGTCCAGCCCGCTCACCGCGAGGGCCTCGGGCACGAACGCATCACTGATCGGCCGCAACTCGCGGTAGAAGGTGAGCTCTTCGGGGTCCGCGGCCGTATACGAACCGCCGTCCTGCCGACCGGCGACGGAGGCCTCGAAGCTGATCATCGAGTACGGCCCGGGAATGGGCCCGTCGGCCTCGATGTCGACGGAGATGTACAGGGAGGGTCGTGCGGTACGGGCTGCCATGCCCGAGAGCATGGCAGCCCGTACCGCTTCGATCACCCGCTTTTCGCCGCTACGGCGCGGAGGTCAGGTACATCCCGCTCTGATCGGCTCCGGCCGTGTTCTTGCAGCTGACGCCCGAGTTCGCGGGCTGGGCGACGGCCAGGGCGAGGCAGCGTCCCGCGGCCAGCTGCCCGAAGTAGTTCGGGTGCATGGACTCCTGGATCAGGCCCTGCGTCTCGTTGTTGTCGATCCAGCGCGCCCACTCGCTGGTCTTCGCCGAGGCCGGGACCGTGGAGGTCACCTGCTTGCTGGCCTTGGCGCACACCTCGCGGCCCTGGAGCATGTCCCGCAGGTCCAGGAACTGCACGCCCTTGGCGGCGGCGACGCCCTTGATGCGGCCCGCGATCTGCGGCACGAGCGAGTCACGCGCCCAGTCCGAGTCCCGGTTCCAGAAGGGACAGCCGCCGCTGTTGAGGCGGCTCCAGTCGCTCTGCGGGTACCGGTTCTCGGCGCTCCGCGGGATCGGCGAGGGGTAGGACTGCAGCACGATCCGGTAGGAGGAGTCGGCGTACCCGGCCGCGCGCATCACGGCCCGTACCTCGTCCACCGACTTCCCGACGTTGGCCATGACCTGGTCGATCTTCTGGTCCACGCCGTACTGCTGGTCGTCGTAGCAGTAGGAGTTCCAGAGGACGAAGTCGAGGGCGCAGTCCTTGATGATGTCGGCGAAGCCGAGGTCGTTCCCGCCGATGGACAGCGCGATGACCTTGACGTCGTGGCTCGCGGCCACGGCGGCGAGCTGATCGGCCTGCGGGGCCTCGCCCTTGAAGGAGACCCCGCCGCCGGCGGCGCGGAACACGTTCTCGGAGGTCGCCCCGGAACAGGCCAGGTTCACGGCGACGTCGGCGATCGCGCCGGCGCTGCGCACCTCGGCGGAGTCGGAGCGGTGGCATCCGCCCGCCGTGGTCCCGTACACCTTGGCGGGATCGTAGGTGCTACCGGTGACCCATCCCCGGTCGGTTCCGTACCGGCTCCCGCTGTTGGTCAGGCTGTTGCCCTTCCAGCGCCCGGCCTCGCCGGATATGTAACTGTCGCCCATGGACACCACGGCGGTGGGCCCGCTCCCGGAACTGGCCACCGAGGTCCCGGCCCCACCGGCCACCAGCGCGCTGACGGCGAGGGGCAGGACCAACCCGGCCCCTGCCAGTCGTCGCACACGACGCCGGGCCCGGTCCTTGCTGACGTTGCGGAATCCGATCACTGCGGAACTCCTGCGGTAGGCCATGCCGAAGCCAGGAACAGCTGCGACGCATGGCTGGAAAAGTGGGGGTACCGCCGGCCGGTGGCATCGGAAAGGTGACACGCGCCCCCTTGTTACCGCTAGGTACAGGCAAGTTACGAACAAGTAACAACCGATCGGTCGTTCGGCTCGGCGTCCGGAAACGGCTCCGCCCCCGCTGCCTGGTGGC
>NZ_JBHJTK010000011.1:0-189892 GCF_042267665.1 Streptomyces sp. NPDC056224 | reverse complement strand
ACACATCGCACTCCACGAGCGGATCTTCACACGCCTCCTCGCGCGACCCCAACCCGCGAATTACCAAACACCCCCGCCGGGACAAAACGCTCTTTCAGATCATGCCGCCTTGGGATTTGCCCCCATTCATGGAATTCCTTGAGGATCGGATCGTGGGGTCCGAGGGGAAGGCGTCCGGGTGGCTGCACGGCGGTATTCGGAGGAGTTCAAGCGGGACGCGGTCGAGCCGGTGGCTTTCACCGGCCGGTCGGTCAACACGGGTGTCAGGCAGGGCAGTTGCAAGGTCCTGGTGACCTTGCGAGTGCGCAGGTCACGAAAGTGTGACGATGCCGGGTGAGCGCACGCCCAGATGCAACGAGGCTCCGTTGCGGAGGTGACCTTCCGAAGTCCCCTTCGCACAACGGAGCTTCGTTGCGTACGAGACGGGTCAGCCGGCACACGTCACACCATGACCTGCACCTTCACACCCCCACCCAGACTTTGAAACAGCCCTGGGACATAGACACTCACGCACCCAAGTCGCCTTCATGCCGCATCCCTGCTCCTGCTATCTGTCAGGACTTCAGAGGCCCCTGCGTCAGTAATCTGAACTAGATTCTCATGCGGTCGGCAGCGGCCGTTGTCGCTGTCGAAAGGGGCGCACATGGCGGACAGGCTCCCGTTGCTGAGCACGCAACTCGGCTTCGCCCTAATGGCGGAACGCACCGGTCAGCGAATGTCTATACACAAGCTCTTTCGTATGCCGCCCTCGGTCCTGTCAGCCGCCGATCTGAATCTGGTCCTGCACTCGATCATGCTCCGGAATCCTACGCTGTCCTATCGCATAGGATTTTCCCGTGCCGAGGTATACCAGGAGCGGTATTCGGCCACGTATGACTTCGCCGAAGTGCAGGCGGAGGACGAAGAGGCCGCCGTGAGGCTTTCCATGACGGTCGTCGATGAATTCGAAGCCTCTCTGGACGGTGCCGCGATGGAGGCACGTCTCATACGCTCCCACGACGCCGACTATCTGCTGCTGGTCTTCGACCACGCACTGGTCGACGGCCAGTCGCAGCTCATCATGATCCGGCAGTTGGCCGCCCCGGAGCCTCCTGATGGCGGGCAATGGGAGCGCTTCGAGGCCGCTGTCCTGGACAGGGCCGAGTCCGAGAGCGCCACGGCAGGCGGACCCGGAATCGCCTTCTGGGCGGACCGTCTGAAGAACTTCCACGGAGAGCTCCCCCGGGGGGCGGCGAAGATGCCCTCCGAAATCATCGTCGGCCTCCCGAGCGTCGCCAGCCCGAGTGCCATCCGTGGCTCCCGTTTCCCGTACGTCCTCTTCTCGCTCCACCGCGCTCTGCGCGACGTCACAGGGGCCGAGGCAACCATCGTCGCTTACCCGTGGGGAAGGCGGAACGAGGCGTTCTCCGACGTCGCCGGGTGTTTCCTGAACACTGTCATCTCGCTCGACCTGACCGGACCACGCAGCCCTCTCGAGGCGATGGACGACTTCCTCGACGACTGGTTTCTGGAGATCGACCATGCGGATGTGCCGTTCGTCTCGCTCGCAGGGCTCGGATCTGCCTTCTCCGGCTCGGTCGCAGCGGGGATGTTCGCCTACGAGGTCGCGACGGAGAGCAGCGTGAACATCGCAGGCATCGAGGCTGTCGAGGTCTCGCCGCGATTCGGCCACAACCAGCCGATGTCGGCGTTCACCGCTGCTGCGACGGTCCGTGAGCACGAGATCGGGCTCGAACTCACGGTGGACGAGGGGGCCGGGTACGGGGTCCAGGACCTCGGTACCCGCTGGCGCCATCGGCTCAGCGAAGTGTTCTCGTGCTTTCCCGCACGGCAATCCTGACAACCTGATCCATGGGGGTGGAGAAATGACCCGATCAGCTTCTCCGAGGTGTATCTAGCAGCCGTGGGGGCCGATCACCGAGCGAGCCCCCACGCTGCGCATTTCGGTAACGCTGTCGCCCTTCTGGGCTGATACGGAGGTAAGGAAATGACTGTGGGCCGGACTGAGGTCACGCGGGGTCCGACATCGCTCGCCGAGATGGCCCGGCTCTCGGGGGAGTTTGCGGAGAGGCACAATCTTGTCTATTGCGTGCTGTGGCTCACCGGGGAGCTGGACATCGCCGCCGTTCGTGAGGCGTGGCGGGGTGTCTGTCTGAGCCATGACGTGCTGCGGCGGGCCTATGTCTCGCCGGACGAAGCATGCACGTACGACGACGTGTTGGGGGAGGTGGAGTTCTACACCGCCGATACAGACACGGAGGCACTCAAGACGGTGCGCCAGATCACGACCCCATTCGACCTCGCCGGCGTGGGGTTGTCGCGCATCGCGATCGTGCAGCGCGACGAGCGCAGGCACCTCCTCGCGATCGTGCTGGACCACATCATCGTCGATGAGAAGACGTGGAATCGTCTCATGGCGGATTTCGGCGAGTTCTATGAGCGCGCCATTCAAGGGGCGAGCGCCCCCGACAAGGTCGAGAAGAACGCATATCACGACTTTGCGTTGCTCGAGCGCCACGAGCTGTCCACTGCATGGGGTGAGGAGCGCAGAGCGTTCTGGCGTTCCCAGACCGATCGGTTCGGAACGTTTCCTCCCCCCTTTCCGATCGCCTGTGAAGCGAAGGGAGAATCCAGGCTCACGGCGGTGCATCACGCGTTGCCGGCGGACGCGAAGGCGAGAGTGCTCGACCTCGCGAAACGTGCCCGGGCGACACCGTTCGTAACGGTGGCCTCCGCTGTGCTGGCAAGTTTGCAAGAGGTGAGCGGCGCCCCGACCGTGGGGGCCACCACTCCTTTTCACGGACGCGTTCTGCCGGGTACAGCCGATATCGCCGGCCTGTTCGTCCAGATGGTCCCCCTGCAGCTGACCGCGGGGGCGCGCCGTCCGCTGGAAACGGTTCGCGAAGTCTTTTCTCATACCCTCGACGTGTTCGAGTACAACCTCCCGCTCCGGTCCGCAGGAAGGCTCTGGAATGAGGAACTGGTGTCCGTGGACCGGCAAGCTGGGGTGAGCGTGACCCTCGACAAGCGGACGATGTCCTTCGGGGAGTCACTTCTTGTCGGAACGAAGGCGGAAATCGTCCCGCTTTATGTGCCAGGCGAGGTGACTTGGCCGCGAACCCTTCAATTTATGTGGGAAATGGACGGAATGGCCCCGCGGCTCTCTGTCTATTATAATGAGAACTATTTTCCGGACGAGGCCGTCGAATCGCTGATTCAGGCAGCTGAGAACTTCGTGCTTTCGACGGACAGCTGACCCAGGGCTTCGGCATGAAGGCGACTTGAGTGCGTTCGCCCCAACTACGTTTGGTGAGCGGGTTGGTGGTCAAATATGTCAGGCATGACCGCCAGTGAGCGACTCTGATCGGGTCAGACCCAGGGCTTCGGCGTAGTCGCGTGATGTCCGGTTCGTGATCATGTGAGGCCGAGTAGGGCGAGCGGGCGTTTCGGGTCGCGGGAGTTTGCCCGGAGTGCGGCGGCGACGTTCTGGGTGCCGGCGATGCGCAGGGCGCCGATGGCAAGGTTGCGCCAGGTCGCCATGGTGCGGGGCGCATTGCCGGTCCGAAGCTGCGAGGCGTCCTCGGCGAAGGTGGTGTCCCGCACGTGGTGCAGGGCCTCGATCTGCCAGTGCGAGCGGATCATGTTGGCGAGCTGGGCGGGAGTGGCCTGCTCGGCGCTCAGGCTGGTGACCGCGTAGACGGTCTTGATGCTGACCTTGCCGCTCTTGCGGTGCAGGCGGCGCCGCTTGAGCTGGACGGCCTGGCGGGCGCCGGGGAAGAGCAGGTTGTTCACGGTGCAAACCTTGATGCGGCGGATCTCGCCACGGCCGTGACCGCTCTCGCGGATGAGGCTCTGGAGCGGAATCCGCTGCCAGGGAAGGGCTTTGAGCTGCTTGCGGAGCTTCTTCTGATTCTCTTTGACGATCACGATGTAGTGGGCGCCTCGACTGGCGAGGTACTCGGCGTGCTCGCGTTGGGTGTGCATGGCGTCGCTGTTACGACCGTGTCGGCCAGGTCGGCGAGGTTGTCCAGAAGGGGCTGGAAGCACGTGATCTCGTTCGTCTTGTCTCCGACGTCCAGCTGGGCGAGGACCAGACGGCTGGTGTGGTCGAGTGCGGCCAGCAAGTGGATCTTTCGGCCGTCGGCTCTGGCGGCGCCGCGCAGGCTCTTGCCGTCCACCGCCACTGCCCGGCGAGTCTTCGGGCCGGGCTGAGTGCGGCGATCGGCCAGCCAGGCGCCGACCGCCCGGTCAAGCGCATCGGCATCAAGGCGGGCCAGGGTGCGGCGGATCGTTGTCTCGCACGGCACCGGCCGGATGCCGGTCAACGGGCAGCGACGCGCGCCGATGCGGTCCAGGACCGCCGATGGCGCATCGGCAGCCCACTCGC
Organism: Streptomyces sp. NPDC056224; assembly: GCF_042267665.1. Taxonomy (NCBI): domain Bacteria; kingdom Bacillati; phylum Actinomycetota; class Actinomycetes; order Kitasatosporales; family Streptomycetaceae; genus Streptomyces; species Streptomyces sp. NPDC056224. Next base: position 185,505 of record NZ_JBHJTK010000011.1, on the reverse strand, counting down.
TGATGGCCAGGAGCGAGGTCGCGCCGGTCAGCACGGCGCAGGCGGCCAGCGCCAGCACATACACCAGGCCGTGGCGCACACCGCGGGGCTTGCGAGGATCGGGGACGGCGGCCAACCGGGTCAGCAGCCCGGGCAGTTCGTGTTCCGCGGCGTCGGGCTGGTCACGGAGTTGGTCAAGGACGGGCGGGATGGGAGAGGATACGACGGCAGGCACGGACTTCCGTAGGGATCACTGGACTCGACACCCACATGATCTTGGAAGCTCGTGCCTGTCCTGCGTCCGGGCCACCGCCGGCACACATCGGGAAAACCCACTCAAGCCGCGACTACGCCGAAGCCCTGGGGTCAGACCCTCCGAGCGGTACCGCCCTTATCCTCACAGTCGGGGATCTTGATTGCGCCGTGAGGCGCTGTGGTTCGAGTGAAGGTGGAAGACCATCACCTCCGGCCTGTCGCAGCAGGTCGGTGTAGCTGCAGGGCTTCGGCGTAGTCGCGTGATGTCCGGTTCGGGATCATGTGATCCCGAGCAGGGTGAGGGTCCGTTTCGGATCGCGGGAGTTGACGTGGAGCGCGGCAGTGATGTTGCGGGTGCCGACGAGGCGGAGGGCTCCGATGGCGAGGTTCCTCCAGGTCGCCATGGTGCGGGGTGCGTTGCCGGTCCGCAGTGGTGAGGCGTCCTCGGCGAAGGGGGTGTCGCGCACGTGATGCAGGGCCTCGATCTGCCGGTGCGAGCGGATCATTGCCGCCAGCTCGTGGGGGCTGGTCTGTTCGGCGGTGAGGCTGGTGGCCGCGTAGACGGTCTTGATGCTGGTCTTTCCGGTCCTGCGGTTGGTGCGGCGCCACTTGAGCTGGACGGCCTGGCAGGCGCCGGGGGAGAGCAGGTTGTTCACGGTGCAGAGCTTGTCCGGCGGATCTCGCCGCGGCCGTGGCCGCTCTCGCGGGTGCGGCCCTGGAGCGGGATCCGGTCCCAGCGAAGCGTTTTGAGCTGTTTGCGGAGCTTCTTCTGGTTGCCCTTCACGATCACGATGTATTGCGTGTCGCGGTCGGCGAGGTATTTCGCATGCTCGCGCTGGGTGTACATCGCGTCGCTGGTCACGACGGTGCCGGCCAGGTCGGCGAGGGTGGCCAGCAAGGGCTTGAAGCAGGTGATCTCATTGGTCTTCTCGCCGACATCCAGCTGGGCCAGGACCAGCCCGCTCGCATGGTCGAGCGCGGCCAGCAGGTGAATCTTCCTGCCGTCCGCCCGGGCGGCGCCGCGCAGGCTCTTTCCGTCGACGGCCACAGATCGCCGAGTGTTCGCGCACGTGGGGCGACGACCGGACAGCCAGGCACCCACCGCACGGTCCGAGGCGTCAGCATCCAGACGGGCCAGAATCCGAAGAGTCGTCGTCTCGCACGGCACCGGCCGGATGCCGGTCCACGGGCAGCGGCAGGCACCAAGACGGTCCAGGACCGCAGGCGGAGCATCGGCGGCCCACTCGCTGACGGCCAGCAGCGAGGTCGCTCCGGTCAATACCGCAGGCGAATTGTTCTATAACCTCCGGTGCAGCTCCGTCGACCTCATTAAAGCGAACGAGTCCATTTGGAGGTAGGACGCTCGACGGAAAGACTCACCTGACGGTACGCGTGATCGGATTCGGTGGCTATCACAGTAGCCGACAGCAGGCCCATACCCTGCGCGTAGAGGATATAGTCCTGTTTGGCTCCTTTGGCGGCTGTGACGGTATTCGCGAACGCATTGATGTACCCGTCTCGCCCGAGGGTCTCATTCAGCACGTCCTCGATCGGGTCATGGTTCAGGTCGACGGCGACCACGGCCGGACCGGACTCCTTCAGGGCCAGCATGTCCCGCGCGAGCATGTCCCATACGCCAGCGAATTCCGGGTCTGTGGCACGTGCGCCGAAGTACCGCAGCGGAAAACAGTGGCCGTTAATCAGTCCAACCTGACGGCCACCCACGTCGACCGTGGTGATCATGTATCCCTTGTCTGCCAGCGTCCACGCTTCTCCGCCTGGGCCGGTGCCAGTCCGGCCGGGGTTGGGGAATTGTCTGTACACCGCGTTCCCGATCGGGAACCGAGACAGGACTGCCAGCGTGAGGCTGGCGTCTCCTGCTAGGTGCGAGGCGCTGGTGGGGAACGACACCACGTGCGGATACCCCGCTTGACGCGCCAGGTAGTGCGGTTGGCTCTCGCGACGCCCGAGGTAGTCGTGAGCCTCCTGGAGGCAGACCACATCGGGAGCATGCTGCCGCAGCACCGAAGCGTAGTAGTCCGGCGAGGGGATTCCGCCGCGCTGATGGGATGCGCCGAGAATCCCGCCCCCTATGTTCCAGGTTGCGAGCTTGATAAGGGATGTGGGTTCCACGGTGTCGCCCATCCAGGGAGGAAGTGAGGGTTTCAGGGGCGGGAAGTGTTCGGAATCTGGTTCTTTTCTAGAAATCTAACGTGTCGTTCGTGCGTTTCGTCGAACGCCGGGGAGACAGTGAGCGTCATCTCCATGGTTCCGAAATAGTAAATACGTGTCACCGGTGGAACGACGACCAGGTCCGTGGCCTTCACCTCCACGGCTTCGTCGTTGAGATAGAAGGTGCCATAGCCGCTGATGATGTAATACGTATAGGTGCTCTTAAGGCTGTAGAACTCCTGAAAGTGACCTTCCGCGACAGAGACGTGGGCGACGGTCATAGACGGATCTACTTGCCCGTACACGGTCAGGTCGATGCCGTGCTTGTTGAAATGTGCCGCAGCCTCAGCCGTATATTTGTATTGAGTCATGATTCTGCCCCGGCTCGCTTGGAGTGCGTGCCATCGCCAAGGCGGCCCGTCATTTCCAGGTGGTCGCGCACCTCGGGCAGTAGCGTCTTTGTGAAAAGTTGTGCCATGAATCAGATCCTTTGTGCGAGCGTTGGTTCCCCATACGCTGCCGAGTATTTCTAGTGGCTCCGTTCCGCGCCTGCTGGCTCCCCCGCGGCAGGCCGCGAAATGGAGCACATTTGGAATGAGCCGAGCGGCGCGTCGGCCTCCTCACGGGCAGGTCCGCTAGTGATTCGTGATTCCGTCAGCGTTACTCGATCTCCCGTAGCCTCGTTGCTGCTGGCATGGAGCTCGCCGAGGAACAGGACGCTGAGTTGCGGGAGTTGGCGAACAGTCGAGATGTGCTTGCGGATATGGCCATGCGGGCCCGGATCGTGCTGCGGTCGGGCGAGGGGCGTCAGTGCAAGGAGATTACCGAGCTGCTCGGGGCGTCGCTGCCGACCGTGGACCGCTGGAAGACCCGTTATGCCCAGCGCGGGCTGGCCGGTTTGGAAAGCAACCGTCCCGGTGGTGCCCGGGAACAAGCACCGCCGCAGGTGCGGGCCCGGGTGATTGTTCTGCCGCGCATGACGCCGCCGGCCGATACCGGCCTTTCGCACTGGTCGACGCGCGAGCTGGCGAAGTACGTGAAGCGGACTGAGAACGTCAGCCTGTCCTCGCACTACATCGCGTCGATCTGGCGCGAGGAGCAACTCAAGCCGCACCGTAACGGGACCTTCAAGATTTCCAAGGACCCCGCGTTCGCGGACAAGGTCGCCGACGTGGTCGGCCTCTACCTCGCTCCGCCGGGCGGCGCGGTCGTGCCCTCGAACGACGAAAAAACGCGGATCCAGGCGTTGGACCAGACCCAGCCGGTGCTGTCCGGCGCCTTTGCGATCACCAAGAAGTGCACCCACGACTACGTCCGGCACGGCACCACGGACCTCTTCGCCGCCCTCAACGTCGGCACTGGCGAAGTCGTCGGCGAGTGCAAGCCGAGCCGTAATGGCAAGGATTTCCTGGCCTTCCTGAAGAAAGCCGTGAAGCCGCACGCCGGGAAGGAGATCCATGTCGTCCTGGACATTCTCTCCACCCACACCACGCCGGAGGTGAAGACATGGCTGGCCGGTCATCCGAACGTCCGCCTCCAATTCACCCCCGTCGGGTCTTCCTGGATCAATCAGATCGAGACCTGGTTTGGAATCCTGACCCGTCAGTCGATCCGCCGCGGCACCTTCGCCAGCGTCAACGTGCTGATCACGCAGATCCGCAACTACATTGACACCTGGAACTCTGAGGCCAACCCGTTCACTTGGACCGCAACCGCCGAAGAGACCCTGGCTAAGGTCCGTCTAGTTCAGACCAGCATCAAGAAACTTGAGAAGAATCCTCAGGACTGAATTTGCTCCGACGGGGGCCAGGTCGGATTGAACGCCTCCATAAGTGGCAGCCAATCTCTATTGCGGCTCGGTCATCTCCTGCCAGGTGGTACAAAGTCCTGGGCCGCGGCAGCTCATTTCCTACTACGGAACTACATGCTAGCGATCCACTGGCGGCACGCGTACTGACATCGGCCAGGGCTGCCTAGGCGCGCCGGTGGCTCGGGAGGTGCGCTCATCGGGCTGAAGTGCCCCCTTATGGTCTCACGCTTCCGTTTTACGCCTGCGCCGTTTCCGGTGTGCTCATGGGTGATCGGGACGTCGAGCGCGGGGGGACTTGAAGCCATCCCACAGATAACGCCCCAATATCTGGGGTAGCTTGATCCGTCACCTGCGGTGACGTTCTCCGGCCGTTACGTGAAGCGGCTCTGTTATCTGTGGCAAGGAGGAAGCGGTGCCCACCGTCGTACGACTGTTGGCCGGCAAGGCGTTGACCGTTCGCGCGGCGGTACGCGTGCTTCTCGACTCGCTCGGCAACCCGCACACGGTCCGCAACTACGGGATCAGGGTGGGCAACGCTGAACGGCTCGGCGAGGCCCGGCCGCTGGCGTCGGTCGCGGGCGATGAGATCGGCGAGGCCCTGGAACTGCTCTGGGGCACTGCGGAGGTCAACACCTGGAGTTCCCACCGGGCGGGGGTGCTGTGCCGGCTCGGCTGGCGCCGTGAGCGTGGCGCTTTCTATATGGACAGTTTAAATTGATCAACCTCCGGTGCGTCGGCGGGATCCTCGAAGGGCTCGTATTTCCTGGGAACAGCCATGGTCGATGTTCCTCTCACGAGAATCATCTGACGTACCGTCAACTTCCTTTGCGCCCTCGGGGGAACTCTCGATGCGCCCGTCCTGATGCCTAGGTCATGGCATTTGACGGCCATGACCCACAAGTGCCACCCTGCGAATGGAGACGTGGCCCCAGTCAGCAGCAAGGACCGTGGAACGCGACCGAGGCAAGTGCCGCTACGGAAGCTACCCGTCCCAATGATGCGATGTAATTCCGATTTCGCCGCTTCCTGCAATGCAGCTTCGACGCGGCTCCCTGACCGTGAGGTTGAGAATGAAGCGATACGTCACGACTGTCAGCCAGGCAGGTCTCCTTGCTGCTCTGTTTGCGCTGCCCGCCCTGGCCGTCACTCAGTCGTCTGCAAACGAGGATCTTGGGGCAGCGGCCCCGACGGTGCAGGCCGAGGCGAGCGATGGGTCTGCCGCGACGGTGAGCCCTCTCAACTGGTCCTGGCAGTAGCCGCTTCCGTTGGCCTGATCTGCCCCTCATCCCAGCCGGTCATGGAGTCCGCCGACTCCACCGACCGCCGATTCCCCTCATAGGAAGCCTCGTGAGCGACGCCTCTGAACTCCAGCTTGCCCTGCAGGAATTCCCTGAGCAGATGGCGTTCTGGCAGCAGCGCCAGACTGCCTGGGCCGAGCCCACAGTGCTGGTCCGCGACCATCTGCGGGACAACACCGGCGGGCGCTCAGTTGCCACCGTTCCCATCCCGGATTCTCTCGCTGCCACCACGCACGCTCCGGCCTCCGACGGACCCTTGCCGATCCGGGTGCTCGGCAGTGCGGTACTCGTCTTGCTGGCCGCCAGGGCTACAGACCGCGAGTCGGTCACGATCTTCCTCTCGGTGCCCGATGACACCCGACCAGACCGTGATCGCATCGTTCCCCTATCCGCAACCATGGCGGAGGGAGCAACTGGTAGCGACCTGCTCCGCGCCGTGGACACCGATCTGCGTGAGGTGCTCACCCGGCTGGACATCCCGCTGCACGCACTGCTCGACGCAGAGGGCATTCAGCCCACCGATCTGATGCTTTCCATCGCGGGCGACCAGACCGCCGAGGATGCTGATTCCCGCGGCTGCCCGCTCTTCTTCGACCTGCACCTGGGCACGAGCACCTCAGCCCGAGTCGATCTTTATTACGAGACCCGACTCTTCTCGCAAGCGACGGCGCAGCGCCTCGCGGAGTCCTTCGTGGAGCTCGTGGGCCTACTGCTCAAGGATCCGACCCAGCCGGTTGCCTCACTGCTTGCGGCGAGCAGCTCCGAGCAAGCCCTGATAACCCGAAGCTTTAACGCCACGGCCGCTGACTTTCCGGCTGACCACACCCTGCACCGCTTCCTGGAGGAACAGGCCGCTGCCGTCCCGAATGCCGTAGCTGTGGCAGACAATGGCATGACCTACGGTCAATTGAATGCGGCATCCAACCGCCTCGCCCGAGTGCTCCGCGCACGCGGAATCGGGCCCGGCAATGTTATCGGTATCTGCGTTCCACGCTCCCCCAGCATGCTTGTCGCTGTATACGCCGTGCTCAAGGCGGGAGGTGCCTACCTGCCGGTGGACCCTACGCTGCCAACCAACCGCATCGAGTACATCCTCGACCACAGCGGTACTTCGGTAGTGGTCGTCACCGACGAAACAGCACACGTCCCGGTCGGATGTCAGCTCATCAACGTGGCCGACCCTGAGATCGAAGCCGCAGATGCCGCCGACCTGCCGGCTGCCAGTGGGCCCGAGGATCTCGCGTACGTCATCTATACCTCCGGCTCCACGGGCCGCCCCAAGGGCGTGATGGTGGAGCACCGGGCGATCGTCAATCGACTGTGCTGGATACAGCGTGCCTACCCACTGACTCCGGACGACGTCATATTGCAGAAGACGCCGTTCACCTTCGATGTGTCGGTCCAAGAGATCTTCTTGTGGTCACTGGCCGGCGCCTCGGTAGTCACGCTGCCCAATGGTGACGAAAAAGACCCGCAGCGGATAGCTCAGCGCATTGCCGAGTTCGGTGTCACCATGGTCCATTTTGTGCCATCCATGCTGCACGCTGTTCTGCAGTTCTTCATGCTCACCAACGAGACCGCCGATCTGTCGTCGGTACGACGCATGTACGCCAGTGGCGAGGCGCTTGCGGTCAGTCACGTCGAAGCGTTCACGCGCCGGTTCGGACCCTCTGTCGAGCTGCTCAATCTATATGGTCCGACAGAAGCGGCTGTCGACGTCACCTACCAGCCATGTACTGGCCTTGACTCAACCAAATCCATTCCGATCGGCAGGCCGATCGATAACATCCGTCTCTACATTCGGACAAAGTCCGGCGATATGGCACCGATTGGGACCCCGGGCGAATTGTGCATTGCGGGAACCGGTCTGGCTCGGGGATACCTCAACGCTCCGGAACTCACCGATGCTGTGTTCGTCCCAAACTGTTTCGAGGCCGACGGCCGAATGTACCGCACGGGTGACCTTGCCCGCTGGCTGGACGACGGCACGATCGAGTACCTCGGCCGCATCGACTCTCAGGTGAAGGTCCACGGTTATCGCATTGAGCTTGGCGAGATCGAGCACCTGGCCGTTGCCTGCCCTGGCGTCTCCGACTGTGCTGCCACCACCGTGGCGAAGGGGGTGGGCAGCCTGGCCCTGGTTGTCTACGTGGTGCCGGACTCCAACTACTCGGAGGCCCGCTTGCGCGAAGTGCTTGCTGCCGATCTTCCTGCCTACATGCTCCCTCGCTACATCGTCGAGGTGGATGTCATCCCGACCAATCACAACGGCAAGCGAGATCTCAAGTCGCTCCCTACTCCCACGGCTAGGAATGCGGCTCCTCGTAAGCCGTCGTGACCCAGAAGAGGTATCAAGCGTCGCCGGCATCGTTCTGACCGAAGAAATCTTCACGCAACTCAACTGGAAGGACACACAGTTGACCACTGCTGAGAGACGGCAAGCTGGCCCCTGCAGGATGCTTCGTGGCCGCAAGACATTCGTGGCAACTCATATACTGGTTCGCCACTGCGCCGCGGAGCTGGTTGGAGCTGAATCCCCCACACTTATTGATCAGAAACTCAAAGGGTTCTCTTCGGTGGTGTAGCGGACGTGGGGGCCGTGGAAGTAGCCGCGGACAATGGGGGGTTGGCGTTGCCGTCGGCGGAAGAAACGTCGGGTCTCCGTGGCGAGTTCGGCCTGGTTGCGGGCCCGGTGGCCTCTTGGCAGGTTGTGCTTGAGGTCGGCGTGTCTCGGTGAACACCATGAAGTGCATGCGGCCCTTGGTGCTGATCGCGGACATCGCATTCACCGAGAACCGGTTGCCCGTGCGGCGCACGATCGGGGTGCGTCCCCTCTCGCCCCAGGTCCGGCCGGTGACCTGGTCGGAGCGGATGCCGACCTGGTCTGCGAAGAGCACCACGCCGCCCTCGGCCTTCGCCTTCGCCCGGATCGCCGGCCAGGTCTCCTCCAGCCAGGCCCGCACCGCCTCCGGGTCCTGTTCCACGGCCCGCTTGTCAGGGCGCTGGAAGGACAGCCCCCACCGCTTCAGGTACTTGCCCACTCCCGGCTCGGTCAGCCGGACCCGGTACAGCTTCGCGATCAGAGCGCCGACCTGACCACGCGTCCACAACTCCCCTGAAAGCCCCAGTGCGCAGGGGCGGTGATCGAGTACCGCCTGGCGCAGGGCTTCCTGCTCGGCCTCGGTCAGCACCTGATGCTCACCCACGCGTTTGCCCCGCGGCCGGGCGGTCAGAGCGTCACGGCCGCCGGTCAGCCACTTCGCCCACCAGCCGTCCACCGCCTTCAACGAGACCCTGAACACCGCCGCAACCTCCTCGCGGTCCCGGCCCTCCACCAGCGCGGCCACCGCCCGCAGCCGTAACGCTTCCTGTGCCGACGGCGACAGATGCCGCGCGTCCCCCACCAGATCGCTCACACCACTACGACGACCCAGAACCCGAACCGTTTCGGATCAATAACGCCGAGTTGAGAGGGGTGGTGATGCCCCGCACGACGGCGGCCTGGTCCTCTCGGATGGCCTTGGTCAGGCCGGCCAAGGCCGGGAGGTGGCAGACCGCGAGATGCTCGAGCCAGTCCGGCAGCAATGTGGCATCGCGGGCGTCGAGCACGGCGACGAATTGCCGTACCAGGCCATGCGTTCGGTCCGACTCTGGGCAGTGCGCGCACAGTCGGCGGAGTGCCTCGGTGGCGTGCGGACCACGCCAGGACGGTGTGGTGGTGATCCACCGGGCGACCTGACGGGGCGAGGGTGGGCGCTCGCGCGGTGTGTCGATCGGCAGCCCGCGACGCAGCCGGCGCGATGGCCATCTTGACTCGCTGACAGTGGCCGCCGTAGCCCTTGGCAACGATCTCCTGGTACAGCACCGTCGCGGTGTGCTCGCCCTCCTCCCAGCGTTCACGCGAGCACTCCAGATACGGGTCAGGCTCGTGGACCGGCGGGACGGAGTGCGCCGTACGCACTCCTGTCAGGAGGCAGCGCGGGCGCACTTGGCCACGGTGCGTCGGTTCAGTCCCATTTCGCGGGCCATGGCGGCGAGCGGGAGTATCGGCCCCCTCGGACCGTTCTGTCGGCAGTGGTGGGGCCGGTTCGGGTTCAGGTACTGCGGCGGACAGGCAGCCACAGTGGGCCGCAGCGACGTCCGAGACCCGTTTCGACAACCCCTGCCAGAGGTGAAAGCGATCACGGCCCTGCAGCACCGGGGCTCCGTCGGTGCTGCCCTGCTGTTAGACCAATGAGGCGTCCCTGCACGCCACTTCGACACCGGGGGATGTGCGCAAGCGGCGAGTTGCTCGGCGTCGCGTCCGGCCCACAACTCGATGGGCAGCCGCGTGTCGGCATCCACCAGCAGTGTGCCGTAGACGTCCGCGTACAGGGCGAATTCGTCGACGCCAGTTCAACCTCAGCACCCTGGCGGTGCTCGTCCATGCCTTCCTCGCCGCGACGGCGGGGAGAGCCGGAGGGAAAGAAGCGAGGAGCCCCCGCGCGCCATAGGACGCAAGCCGGCTCGGTGATCGAATCAGCGCGTTCGTAGCAGGGTGGCGCGGTCGACCTTCCCGTGCGCCGTCAACGGAAGGCTGTCCAGAAAGACGAAGTTCTGCGGAACCATTTCGGCAGGAAGGTGCTGTCGGGCGAATTCGCCGAGCGGCGAGGACGAACGGGCGTCGGCCCTGATCTCGCCACCGACTACGTAGGCGGTGAGACGCGAGCCGTCCTGATCCCAGTCGACGAGGACGTCGTCCACGTCAGGATGGCGGCCCAGCACTCCCTCGATTTCCCCCGGCTCCACCCGAACACCTCGGATCTTGATCTGCCGGTCGATACGGCCGAGGAACTCCAGGTCGCCCTCCTCGTTCTCGCGCACGAGGTCACCCGTGCGGTACCACCTGTCCGGAGACCCTGTGACACGCACGAAGCTCCTCTCCGTCGCGCTCTGGTTCCCCCAGTACCCCAGGGCCAGGCACCCTCCGCTGACGAGGAGTTCGCCCTCTGCCCCCCGCGCGGTCCGCCGTTCACCGTCGAACACCATGGTCCGGGCAGAACCGATCGCCCGGCCGATTGGGACGGGGCCGGTGCTGTTCGAAGCCACATCATGACTAGTGGCAACCACGGTCGTCTCCGTGGGACCGTAGTGATTGACGAAGCGCCGCAGGGGATGACCGCCCAGCAGGCGCAGCCGGTCCCCTCCGGTGAGTAGACAGCGGAGCTGTCCAAAGTGGGTACCGTGGCGTAGGTATATCTCGGCGAGAGGGGTCGGCAGAAACGACAGGTCAATGGACCGCGCCTTGTACCAATCGCCGAGCTCCCACGGCGCCAGCTTCAGTTCAGCGGGTGCGAAGTGCACGGACGCGCCACACGAGAGATACGGCCAGGTCTCCCAAATGAAGGCGTCGAACGACATGGCCGCTACCGACGAGGCCCGGTCCGCCGCAGTAACTCCGTAGGTTTCTACGTGCCACTGTGCGAGCAAGGCGAAGGAATCGTGCCCGACGAGCACCCCCTTGGGAATGCCGGTCGATCCCGAGGTGTAGATGAGGTAGGCGCTGCCGCCGGATATCTCCGACAGAGCGGGCTCAGCCTGGCCGCACTCAGTCACGTCGATCACCAGGGGCACGTCCAGGAGCCCCGTGTTCGCAGAGTCGGTCTCATCGCGGATCAGAGCTTCCGGCTCGGCGTCGGCGAGGATCGTCTCGACACGGCCGTGCGGCATATCGAGCGGGAGGGTGAGGGAGATGCCTCCCATGATCCAAATCCCTAGCTGGGCGGCCAGCACGCTGCTCCCGCGATCCAGCTGGACCGCAACCACCGCACCGGGCCGGACCCCGTCCCGCGTCAGAGCCCCGGCGATTCCCCCCGCCCGCAAAACGAGCTCCCGGTAGGTCGTGCTCTCCCCCTCGAACTCCACGGCCAACGCGTGTGGCTGTCGACGCGCCTGGTCTAGGACGAGCTGTGGAACCGAGCTGATGACAGTCGGACCGACCAATGCACTCACTCGCTGAGGAATCGTGATCCCCTTACCTTTCTGGAGAGTCGGTGAAAGCGGTGTCGCTGGGCGTGGCTGCGCACAGCAATCGGGTCCGAGGGGATGAAGTCCTGTTTGCGGAAGGCTCACCTACGAGGGGCCTGCATGCGAAGCGGGTGATGTGGCTCGGCGAGGCGGCTGACAGGGTGACTGAAGCGAGGTCAGGCCAGTTGGACCACAGCAGATTCGAGTCCGCGGTTGCCGGTGCCGACCGCCCACCGAACGGTCTCCGGTGACAGGCGAGTCTCCGGGAAGGTGGTCGTCCAATCGCGAATCGCGGTGAGTGCGCCCTTGCGGGCGATCGGAGCGCCGAGACAGTAATGGATGCCCGCTCCAAACGCGATGTTCTTCTGCTCTCGTGCGAAGTCGAGTACGTCGGCGTCTTCCGAATTCGCCCAGTCCCGGTTGGCGGCGGCGAGCACCACCAGGACGCGGTCCCCCGCACGGATAGTGCATCCGTCGACGGCCACGTCGGATAGCGCCACTCGTGGAACCTGCGGGACGGGGGTGTCAAAACGCAGCAGTTCCTCTATGACTGCCTCAAGGTCGGCCTGTCCCTCGGCGACCTCCTTGTAGAGCTCCGGCCGGTGCAGCAGGTGAAGGAGCCCGGTCCCGATGAGCCCCGCCGTGGTCTCCTGCCCCGCGAAGGAGACCAGGTGAGCCGTGTGCAGATAGGTGTCCGGCGGCAGGGAGTCGTCATCGAGGAGGGGGAACAGGGCGCTGCTCCTGGAAAGACTTGGGGCGAGGCTCCGGTAGAGGGAGTTGAGCCGGTCGACCGCGTCTGCGGCCTGTTCGGCGAACTCCCTCCTGTACGGCTGGGCGAGGAACTTGGCGACCGAGGCCAAGTGTTCCGCCGCCTTCACGGTCACTTCGTCGGGGACGTCAAGGACGCGGGCGAGGATGCCACTGGCGACGGGAGAGGCGAAGTCCCTGGCGAGATCGACGGTAGGGAGCCCCCGGACCCTGTCCAGGTGCGTGCTCACGACCGACTGGATTTCCTCGGCGAGGCTGTCGGCGCGACCTCGGCTGAACCAGGACTGCATGGTCCGGCGAAGGCGAGTGTGCTCCGGTGGATCCTTGAGCAGGAACCAGCCGCGCAGCATCTGCTCCAGCTCGGGGAATTCGCGGGACGCAGACTCGATATTGAGCCAGTCGGAGGACATTGCGGTAGAGCGCAGCACGGTGCCAGCTGCGTCACGGCCGGTTACGACCCAGACTTCCAGGGCATCGTCCCAGAAGATGGCAGCGCGTTCTTGGAAACTCTTGTAGATCGGATAAGGATCGTCCCAGAACGAGACCCCCATGACAATGACTCCTTACTGCGCTGTGCGACGTTGGACGGTCACCTCGGAAACGGTCTCCGAGGTGACCTCTGAGGCAGCCGCCCCACTGGTGAGCAGCTTTTCGTAGGCGGTTCGTTTGGCTCGGACAGTGTTCGCGCCGATGCGCTCTGGGCGGGAGCCGAAGGTGAAGTTGATACCTCCACCGGGCTGTGGTCAGGCTTCTCCGACGAGTTCATGCATCGGCCGCGGGCGCTCCACGTCGACGCTCGTTACATCGGAGTCCACGAGGTTGAGCCCCTCCTGGTTGACGGGGACCTACGGGAAACAGATCTACGCGGCCTGGCAAGGCAAAGAGCTCCTGCGCGACATCCTGGGCCTTGCCGTCACTCGCCGGCCCGGCACCCCGGACCGCTCCGCGACCTCCGCCGCCCGCTACCGCTTCCTCGCCCACGTCGCCGAACACGCCTACCTGCCCAAGCTCGTCACCCTCGCCGAGACCGTCGAGCAGTGGTGGGCCGGCAACGAGACCTACCTGACCATCGGCGTCACCAACGCCGCCTCCGAAGGCAACAAGCGCCTCGTCAAACTCGAAGCACGTAACGAGTTCGGCTTCCGCAACCGGCAGAACCAGCGCCTTCGCTCACGCTGCGCAACCACCCGGCGGAGTCGACGGGAGCTGCACCCCAGCCGGCCGCTACCCGAACCCACCACACGATCACGGAACTTGCACGAGCCCTGCAGCGGATTCGGCTAGCAGAGCCTCAATAGTATTGTCGTCGCAGGTGTCCCAGAAGCTACCCACAGTGTCTTCAAGCTGGTTCATCGAGTCCGCTTCGAACAAAATGCTCTGATAAGTCGATATATCGTAATCGACGTCGGCCAGGCTCTCCAGCTTTAGCGGGCGGATGTCAGCGTCACGGAAATGGTTCAACTCTCCGTACGAGGAAACGATCGTCGCACCGTACGCCTTTGACTTTCCCCGCTCCCGAATCAGGCCGCACTCGAGCGTGAACCAGAACACCTTGGCAATGAACTGCAACGCCGCCTCACTTTCGACTCGCGCGGCAGCCTCACCAGCCAGGCGGTACAAATGGGCGAACCGCTTGCTCGCTAGAGCGTTCCCGTGCCCGACAACATCGTGCAACATGTCCGGATCTGCGGTGTAGAAGGGGGTGTTCGGGTGCCTCAAATACTGTGTGGAGTGGAACGCCGAATCTGCCAGGCCGCTGCAGAACTGCCGGAAGGGAACGAGCGCAGGCGCTGACCTGAAACGAAAACCGGAAAGCGATTCAATACGCCCGCTGACATCCCGGAGCTGCGGAACCCCTCCCTGGGGGATTGCGAGACATTCTGCCGCGTCAAGGAACTCGGTCGTAGCATCCGAGCGGTGGCGTGCGGCAAGCTTTCCGCACACCAGCTGCCAGACCTCGTGTTCCTGTTCCGTGTACTCGACCGTTGGGATCGGATCGTCCGGACCACAGCGTTCCGCCAGGGCCGCTATTTCGGCCCGTCGCGCCTCGTAGTACGGGTCGGAGGCCTCTGTTGATTGTTCCTGCACGTGCCTCTCAGCTCCTTGCTCAGGTGTCATTCGAGTTCAAATATGAATCCGTTTGTCAAGCCGTCCATCCGGTGAGTCTTCAGAAGTCGCCAGCCCGTCTCGGGGAAAACGTCTTCCCAATCCTCCATGGAAGGCAGATAAACGCCCATGAGGTCGTGTCCAACTTCGTAACCCAGGTTGAACATAGGGAATCGATGGTCGGGCAGATCGGTCAGTCGCGCGGTGTCCGCCAGCAGGAGTCGGCGCGCGTTCGGAAACACCTCGCGAAGTTTCCGGAAAGAGGCGATGCACTCTTCGCGGGGCCAGAAGTCGTGCGCCATCATGAAGCTGGTGACGAGGTCGACGTCGGCGAGTTCGGGACGAGGTTCGAGCGCGCGGGCGTCCGCGACACCGAAGGAGATGCGGTCTCCGAGCCCAGCCTCCGCTGTGGCGACCTTGGCGGCCTCCAGCGCACTGGGGGAGATGTCGAGCCCGACCCCCTGGACTCCGGGATGGCGCCGAGCGATCTGCCGCAGTCGTTCACCGCTGCCGCATCCGAGGTCGGCAACCTTGGTGAAGGAGAGATCCAGACTGTCCATCGCCTGCCAGAAGACCGGGTCAAAGACCTCCGCATTGATTTCCCGGCAGGCGAAGCTGATCGCCGGCGCGTCCCGGGTGTAGAACTCGCCGACTCGGTTGGCATTCTTCATCACCGTGGGCATCGCCGTGAACAGAGACGCACTGCCGCGGGTGAGCCAATGGAAGAAGGACTTGGTCCGGAACACGTCGTCGAACAACGGGCCGGGGAGAATGGTGTCGCCTGCACGCTCGACAACGCCGACGCTGGCCAACGCGGTGAACATGCCCCTTGTCGACTGGACGTGCAGGTCATGCTCCTCGGCGAAGTCGCGCGCCTCGAGCTTGCCCTTCTCACTCAGTTCATCAAGTGCGCCGATCTCCCAGCCTGCAGCGATCGCCCAAGACGCGACTGCCGAGTTAAAGAGATCAGCCGCTGACGGCGAGGTGGCCTGGTGCGGCAGATCGGCTACGTGACCTGTTTCAAATTCAGGAGGATTCATTGTACGGCCTTCCCGTAATGCGGATGGAGGGAGATTTCACAATTAGGGCTCCCCCAGGTTCTTTTCTGCCACCGCCTGAGTCCAGCTTTATCCAGGACGAGCGGCGGACTTCAGGGGCGAGGAGTATTCGGAATCTGGTTCTTTTCCAGAAACCTAACATGTCGTTCGTTCACTTCGTCCACCCAGCGAAACGACGACTAGATCCGTGGCGTTTACCTCCACGGCTTCGTCGCTGAGGTAGAAGGTGCCATGGCCGCTGATGACGTAAATCGTATAGGAGCTCTTAACGTTGCAGAACTCCTGAAGACGACCTTCCGCGACACGGATGTGGACGGTGGTCACAGCGGGATCCGCTTGCCCGTACACGGTCAGGTCGACGCCGTGCTTGTTGAAGCGTGCCGCAGCCTCAGCCGTCTATTTGTATTGAGTCACGGTTCTACGCACCGGACCCGGGGTTACAACCAGTCGCGGAGCTGAATCAGCTCCGCGCGCAATTGCTCGACGGAAGGCCGTTCAACATAGATCTCCTTGCCTCCGCCCTTCTCGATCTCCCGGTCTCCGCCCTTCCCGAGCTCCCTGGTTCCGCTCTCCTCGCCGACCGGGGTCGTGCGATAGACATTCGTCGAATTCCGCACAGTGGGCCCTTGCAGGACGACCGTGGCCGTAGGCCCGTCATGGGAACGCGCGATGCTGTGCAGGACCCGGTGGTCGAGGTGGTAGACCGTGCCGGCCCGGAGGTTGGATTCGAACACCTGGGCCAGCTGCTCGGTCCCCATGGAATCCAGCGAGAAGAACTGGTCCGCCCGAACCGGGGTGTACTTGTAGTGGTGGTACTCCTCGCCGGGGGCGATCATGTACTCACGGGCGTTGTACTCGCCGAGCAGCAGGGCGGTCGTGAAGTCCCAGCGATGCGAGTGGATGTCCTCCCTCGGCTCGCGATCCTCCTCCGCCTGTGGATGCCATACGTGGAGGCGGAGCTTCCAGGCGTTCTCGCTGCCGACCGCCAAAACGAGCTTGAGAAAGCTGTTCGCATGGTAATACGACCGCGCCGCGATCTCGGCGAGTTGAACATCGTCCGACACTATGTGGTCTATCAGGGAACGCATCTCGTCGTGTCTGGCGAGGCTACGGACCAACGCCCCGGCTCGTTCGGAGAGCGTGCCGTCGCCAAGGTGGCCTGTCATTTCCAGGTGGTCGTGCACTTCAGGCAGTAGCGGCTTTGCGAAAAGTTGTGCCATGAATCGGATCCTTTGCGCGAGCGTTAGTTCCCAATTTACCGGGTGTGTCTAGCAACTGCCGCTCCCTGCCTGGCGACTCCCCTGCGGGAGACCATGAAACGGAGCGCATTTGGAATGAGCCGAGCTGCGTATCGGCCTCGCCCCGGCCAGGGGCGCTATGTAGTCAGACGGCCATCTCAGTAGGTAGTTCTGAGCTTCCTCACGGGCTGCTATGGCCACGTGAGAAGAAGCCGCAAGACTGGATTTGCTCCGACGGGGGGGCCGAGTCGGATTGAACGTCTCCATACGTGGTAGCCAATCTCTATTTCGGCTCGGTCAACTCCTGCCGGGTTGGTGCAAATTCCTGAGCCGGGACAGCCGTGCGGAGCTGCATGCTAGCGATCCACTGGCGGCACGCGTACTGACATCAGACAGGGCCGCCTAACTGAGTGTCTGGTTCGGTGATTCGTGTCTGCTCCCGGGTCAGGTTCCGCGCCAGTTGGGGGTAACTTCGCCGGTGAGGTGGCGCGCCAACCCGCCGCTGTCGGACGGGCGTTGGGCGGGATGGACGTCGATGCCCAGGCGGGCGCCGTGGTTGATGGCGGCGCCCACTCATGCCTTGAGGACGTGCGGATGGGCACCGGCGATGTGGGACAGCAGGGTGCTGCCGACCGCAGCGTCGGACACGCCGGCGGTGGTGACCAGCACGGTCAGGAGCAGGTCGAGGGTGTCGCAGCCCAGATGGCGCTTGCGCCCGATGATTCGCGTGCCCGCGTCCGTGCCTTGGTCCCTCAGGGGTACGTTGGTGGAGGGCTTGATGGTCTGGGAGTCCAGCCCGCAACCGGACGGCTCGGCGTTCCGCCCCTCGGCCTCCCGAACCAGGCACCGCAGCAGCCCGGTGAGCTCCTCGAAGACGCCGTCATGCTGCCACTTGGTGAAGTAGCCGTACACCGTTGCCCAGAGGCGAAGTTGTGGGGCAGGTAGCGCCAGGCAATTCCGGTGCGGGCGACGGACAGGCTCGCGTTCCTGACCTGGCGCAGGTCGTGCTCGGGCGGGCGGCCGATGTCCTGGTGGTCCCGGCGGCGCCGGGACCGCCAGGCGGAGAGGACCGGTTCGATCAGTGCCCAGCGTTCGTCCGACAGGCCGCTGGGACACCCGTCGCGCGGCTCCATGTTTCCGATGTACCGCGTGGCAGAGGGCGTGATTAGCCGTCAAAGACGTCGGGAGGTCGGCATGTTGGAGGAGGCGGGAACGAAACAGCCCTCTCTTGTCCCGGTACAGTCCGTTCGTCTCGCCAGCTCCTTGGACCTCAAGAGGTCGGGGCCAGCGAATGCTTATACCTCACAACCAAACAGGGCGAAATACTCAGTAAGAGCTCGTAACGGCGATGTCCTTGCGCCGCCGGCCCTCGGCGGACCACAGCACGATCCGCGCACGAAGCGCCACATCGGCGGATACACCACGTGATGCCGCCAACTTTCAGAGATCGGCCGTCTGTTCAGACGAGAGATCCATCGACATCCGTGCACAGCCCGGGCGTCTCCTGATCCCTTCCGTGGAACCTGGCGTTGCCTTGCCCGTTGAACCCGGTAACCAGCAGATTCTGCCCTTTGGGGAATCACTTCTTGTCAGAACCAAGGCGGAAATTGTGCCGATTTTATATGCCGGGCCATATGACTTGACCGCAGACCCTTCAATTCCGGTGGGAACTGGATGGAACGGCCCCACAGATCGTTGTTTATTACAACGAGAACTATTTTCCGGACACGGTCATCGAATCGCTGGTTCAGGCAGCTGAGAGCTTCATGCTTTCGACGGGCAGCTGACAATCGTGCCATCGGAGTCGCTGCCGCCAGGGGGTTGTCCCCAGACAGCCCCCATCGCTCCGCGACATGCGGCTGGTCACCCCGGCAACACCGCTGGCCTGGCACCGCCGCCTGGTGTATTGACCCGGAGCGCTGTTCACGCGATTGATGGGCGGGTGTCCGTTGAGTGCGGTGTGACTGCGGTGGTGGTTGTAGGTGTGGAGGAAGTCTGCCAGGTCTTCGGTCCGTTCGTCGTTCGAGGTGTAGGGCCGTAGGTAGGCCCACTCGTCGAGGAGGGTGCGGTAGCTCAGCCGGGGCCGGTGGCCGGGTCGGGTGCAGAACAGTGCGGTGAGTGACACGCGTTTGGTGCCCACGGCGGTCACTTTCACGATCGGCGTCTGGCCCCGGCGCCCCCAGGTGCGGCCGGTGCGCGGCCTCGGCCCCTGGCCTGCCTCGTCCTCGAAGCAGAGCCAGGCGCCGAGGTCCGCCGGGGTCTTTTTATGACGGGCCACCTCTCGTCCTGCCACAGAGCGATCTTCGCCTCGTCGCGCTCGGCAGCTCTGCGGGAGGGAACCTGCACGCTCCATCCGATCCGGCGCAGCAGCAGATCCACCCCGGCTAGCGTGCAGTCGACCGCGAACCGGCGGTGGATCACCTCGGCGATCCGCGCCAGCGTCCAGCACTGGTCCTCATCCCAGCCGTGCGCGGCCGGACCGGCATCCAGCTCGCCTCCAGCCGGCGTAGTTGATCCGCGGTGAGCCTGCAGCGGGCACCGCCGGCTCCTTTCGACGCCGGGGCCTGCCGCCCGCCCGGGGCCAGGGCCCTGCGCCAGCGGTTGACCGACATCCGCGTCACGCGAACCGACGGGCCACCTCCGCGTCGCTGATCCCCCCTCTCGATCAACTCCGCAGCAGCCAGCCGCACTTGTTCTCTCCTGGCCCGTTCCTCGGCCGTCAGCCCACCACCATCGGGGTACCGCATACCTCCGGCATAGCGCACACAACATCAACCGTCAGCAGGCCCAGAACCCCCACCATTAAAGATCTCTAGACAGCTACTGAGGTGGCGGACCGGCCCCGTGTCGAGTCCTTGGATTAGGTCGCTGCGTGGTTCCGCATGAGCTCGTGACCAGTACGAACACCCGAGCACGGGGAAGGGAATGATCTTGATCTACTACGGCATCGACTGGGCGGAGAAGACACATGACGTCGCCCTGGTCGACGACAGCGGCCAGTTGGTGGCCAAGGGGCATATCACCGATGACGCCGCCGGCTACAAGCTCCTTCTGGATCTGCTCGCTGAGTACTGTCCTGCGGTCCAGGGCGAGTTCGCGGGACATGCTGCTGAAGGAACGGCCCGCGTCGGTGAGGGCGTGCACGACCTCGAACAGCCGCTGGGAATGCCGGTCGGCGCGAGTCTTTGCTGCCGCAGGTTCGGGTGTCACCTCGGCGGGCTCCGGCTCCGCAACTGCCGAGGAGAGAAATTCCCTGCCGGTAGGTAAGAGAGCCGTCGCGGCAGGCGACCTCGACGCCGGGATGCTCGCGTGGCCATCGGCCGAGACGTTCGGCGTCGCGGCCTTCCAAGAGGGTAGTGGGAGACCGGTGGTCGCGTCTTCGAGGTGGGTGCCGTATGGTGTCGCCATAGAGCGCGAAGTTGTACAACCCCAGCACCTGGTAGTGACCAGCAGCAGCGAGACCCGCATCAGCTGGGAAAGCGCAGTGCAGCGGGAGAGCGCGATGTGGATGACCCGCAGCATCGGAGCCCCGCCGCGGCCAACCAGCAGGATCCCGGCCCCCTCGACCACCTGCAGCAGCGGCGTGCGCCGCGGGTAGCGGACGGTCTGCGCCGGCACCTGCTCGGCAAAGGCCGTCTTCGGGCAGGATGGGTCAGGTCGATCCGGACCTGGCGACCGCCCACAGGGACATCCGCGAGGCGCCGCTCGTAACGGCTGTGGGCTCACTCACTCGACAGCCCGGTTCCGCACGCCCGCTGACATCGCAGGGTTCCGCGCGAACAGCCGCTCCACGGAAATCAAACCCGCATGCTGTTTCTCTATACCAGGAACGCTGCGCGAGAAATTCGTCGAGGAAGCGGCCGCAGGGTGGGCGGCGCCACTTCAGCGTTGCGCTTTCGGCTATAGAGGTCAGGAAGCACGGCAAGATGTTCCTCGCGGACCAGGTCGAACCTGAGGGCGAATGCAACAAGGGCCTCACGCTTGGCATGCATACGGCCCCCGTCCACGTACTTGGCCCAATGGCTGACCGGTAGCTTCTGATCGGTCAGGTATTCGATGTGGTAATTGATACTGCTGCGGTTTGCACCTTTGAACTGTTCGGTACTCCTCAACCTCTCAACAACCTCTTGAACTGAGGGCACTGCCGCCATAGATGAACCGTGCAATCGCGGCTCACAGAGCGCAACGAGAACAGCAAAGTATTTGCTCGCCGTATCCAATTTGAACATATCCGATTCGGCCACTCTAGCGGCCCGCTCAGGTCCGAGAACGACTGGCGGCGGACTGAACACAGTGAGTTCGACTATGCCCGAACCGGACGGAATTAGAATTCGAGACATTTCAAAAGGGATTACCATATCCAATCGGCGAGGGCGCACCTTGATTAGCTCCGCCCCCCCTTCTAGGTTCTCGACCGCAAAAGTGGAGCACGTGGTGAAATTCGAAAGGAGGAGGTGATTGCTGGAAACCTCAAAAGCGCCAATGCCCGGCACGGCTTTGGGTTGAAATAGTCCGGTGCGACTCGATATGGTGAATTCCAGTCGATCGCCGGCTTTTAGATTGCTACGCCCTCCTTCTGGATTTACCCCATTAAAGTCGTGAGCGTTTCCGCGCCAGGTTATGATCACTTCGACGTCGGATTCTATTTTGGCAGGCATGAACAGTACTTCCCCGTTGATCTCTCGCCATTGTTGAACGCCTTTCCGTCGCCTCGACTATCACCGCTCGCTTGAGGTGACACGAGTATCGATCGGCACGTTTCATCGGCATGACAAGAGGGATGTTGGCATCGGAGCCCGTCAGCATGAGAGTCGGTGGCCCCAGAGCCGACCATCACCCCCGCGCCTCATATCTGACTTGCTTGGCCCTGAGACCGTACAACTACTTCTGGCGCCCAGCAAAGAAGAATGGTGCGGCTCTGATGGAGTGATAGCTCGGTCACTGTCAGGCCGGTACTGCAGGGGAGCTTCGAGAGCTCGTTGGCGTCGTTGCCGGTAGTAGATCTGTCTTGCAATGGTCTGATGAGTAGAGCGCTGGGGTGCGACGGGAGGGCGACGGCCCCCAAGCCAAACACCAGTCGACCCTGCATCATCACAGGATAATATGCGGACAGATCGCCGCAGAATGTCCGCTTATGTCACCTCCCGCACAAGGGGCTGCGTCGGTGTTGGATCTTGACGCTCGACTGGCCTTTGGATACCGTTTCAGTCCTTGAGACGGTTCGGTCACTCAGTGCCCACTCAGGTAATCGGCACGAGCTGAACGACCCGTTCATCCCCTGGATGCTTATGCAATGCAGTCCAGGTTGAGCAGGCGCAAAAATGCCTGTCTTCCCATCAGTCTTAGTTCACTCTCATATGCGGGGTAAGGTGCCGGTGCAAGAAAGCGCTATACCCAGCGGAGTTTCACAAGAACAGCATGGGCGTCAACTCTATGAATTCGCACGGCGACTTCGCGATGGCCATAACCGTAGCCGGGATGCACTGAGTCTGGTCCCAAGCGAGAACCGTCTTTCTCCTTTGGCGCAGTTGCCCCTGCAGCTCGATTTTTACAATCGCTACTTCTTTAATGAAGACCACGACCCGGATTTTTGGCAATTCAGGGGCGGGGAAAGCATCGCAGACATCGAAACAGATGTGGCGCATAGCAGCTTGAGCGCGCTGTCCGATGCGCAGTTCGTCAACCTCCGCCCGGTTTCCGGGCTCAGCGCGATGATCATCGCGATCTCGGGCATGGGCGGCGACACGGGCAGCACGGTCGTCTGCATTGACCCCGCGAGCGGAGGCCACTATGCCACCGTCGATGTGATCGAGCGTTTTGGCTTTGTTCCTGCCACGGTCTCTGTTGAGGCAGGCGCCGTGGACGTCGATGGCCTGCGGAAGATCCTCACTTCGCAGAACGTATCCCTGCTTTACCTCGACCTGCAGAACAGCCTGCATCTGCTGGACGTCGCCGCAGTTGCCGCCTGTCTCGCTGAGCACAGCCCGCACACCTTGCTGCACGTCGACGCCAGTCACACCCTCGGGCTCGTTCTCGGCGGCCAGGTGCCCAACCCACTTGAGCTCGGCGCAACCTCCTTCGGTGGCTCAACGCACAAGACCTTTCCCGGGCCGCACAAGGGCGTCCTGTTCACTCGACTGCCGCATGTGAGTCGGCTTATCAAGGACGCGCAGTACACCTTGCTAAGCAGTCACCACTTCGCCGCGACCCTGGCTCTGGGTCTGGCCGCACGCGAGTTCCAGCATTTCGGCCCAGCTTACGCACGACAGGTCGTTGTCAATGCCAAGCGGTTCGGTGCGGAGTTGGCGAAGCAGGGCTTTGACGTTGCCCGCTGCACAAACGGGTTTACCGATAACCACCAGATCTGGGTTGATGTCGGGGACCACGCCACAACCAACAAGCTCTCTGGAGCCCTGGCCGAGGCCGGCATCCGGGTCAACGTCCAGACTGACATGCCGGGCTTCTCAGGCCCTGTGTTCCGGCTGGGCACCAACGAGGTGACGTTCGAAGGCGCTTCCGAGACGTCTATGGTCCTAATTGCCGAGGCATTCGCGGCGGCTCGGGATGGTGCAGTCGACCGTGCTGCCAGGATCCGCTCGCAGGCGCGGCAATCGTTTGGGAGTCCCTACTTCTTCGCTGACACGGAGCAGGCGGGTTGAGTGTCCCGCAGGATGCGGGGGTCACTGCGGGTCAGATGGGACTCATGACCGGAACTGTGGCCGTGGTCGCACCGAGGAAGTACCCGCAGGAGTTGCGTAACCGTGCGGTGCGGATGTATCGCACTCGTATAGGGAGCGTTCGCCTGTGCGCCAAGGCCGTAGACCAGGGCCTCTTGGGCACTCAGGGCCTTGGGACTTGTGGCCGGTGATGGCGTACCCAAGGCTGAGCCCGCCCTGCGCGTGTAGTCGGAATCCACACACTCGGTGACGTCGCGGTGGCGTCGGCGCTCTTCTCCCTCCACTCGACCATGACCCGGCGCTCCTCGTCCACGGCGCGAACGATGCCGCAGTAGCCGTTCAGTACGTCCTCGTGCTTACCTCGGGCCCGCTTGCCCCGGTAGTCGTTGGTCCGAAGGAGGACCTGGTCCCCAACGGACAACGTCAGTTCGCCGCCGCCTGGCAGGGCGTAGGTGTGTTCCGGACTGGTCATCGCCACTCGCCTTCCGGAGGGCACGGGCGCCGAGGTTCACTTCCTCCACGATTTCGTTGGTAGCGGCCAGCATGAGTAGCTGCTGCACGGCAGTGTGGTCGTCGCTGTGCGCGGCGCGCTTGTCGGCCCAGACGGTGAGCCTTGCGGTGAGGGCGGCGTCCTTGTCCGCGAGGGCATGCACGATGCCACTTCCGGCGAAGGTGCACAGGCCTGTACGCGGTTGTTGTCGCGCCACAGCTCCAGTGCCCGGCGCTCGACCATGTCCTTCTGCCGGAAGTTCTCGTTGAGGGTGAGGGCCCCAACAATGTGGTGGATGGCGGCGAAGCTGCCGCCGATGCCGGGCGAGTGCCGTTGTTTCGGTTACCGATGCCGCCGTCCTTCGTGCCGGTCTGGGCGGTGTGGGTGAGCAGTTCAGCGATGTCGCGGTCGTCGCACATCGCGGCCTCGCCCACGACCAGCACGTGAACACCGTTGAGACCGATACCGCCGACGCGAATACTGGTGAGCCAGGACGCGAGGGTGCGTGAGGTGATCCCCGCTTCGGTATTGACCTCGGTCTCCTATCTCTGACCCACGGTGCAAAGTAGCGACAGGGGTCGCAGCGGTCAGGCGCTCGTCAGTGCTGCCGCCTGTTCGTCGTGTTCGCGCAACATCCGCATGACGGTGGCGGGTGAGGGGTGCTGTCCCTTCTTCGTGCCCGTGGTGATGACGAGCCGCTTGGCGATGTCGCGCAGGCTCATCTCCTTCTCGTCGCGCAGGTGGAGGGCCATGGAGAGCATGGCGGGGTCGGTGACGCCGGCGCCGCCGATGGTCTTGCCGTGTTTGCGGGCGGACTCGTGGCCTTCGAGGGTGCGGTCGCGGATGTACTCGCGCTCCATGCCGGACATGGCAGCCAGCACGGTGAACACAATGCCGGAGGGGTTGTGCGAGCCCTTCAGCTCCCCGGCGAGGAATTTCCAGGCCGACGTCGCTCGCCTTCAGTTCCTCGGCGAGCATGGCGAGTTCGATGCCGCGGCCGAGCCGTTTGTGTTCGTGGACGACGAGGGTGACGCGCACGCCAGAGGAACGGATCTCCCCGGCGAGTCTGACAGCCGCCTCCAGCTGGAGGCGCCTGGTGGCGCGGGTGGAGATCTTCTCCGAGAAGACCCGGGGCACCCCGGCCTCGGCGAGGGAGTCGAGCTGTGCGTCCAGGGGCTGCCGGGCAGTCGAGGCGCGGGCGCACCCGAGCCGGACGTGTCCGACCGTCTCGGCGCCGGCGCTCGCGGGCCGGGGGCGCTCGGTCCAGACCGAGCCTGGCTTGCGTACGGCAGGGGTCGGGATGCCGAGTGCCTTGGCGAGTTGGGGCACGAGACGGAAGCGGGCGGTGTGGTACTGGATGGCCACCTTGGCCTTGCCGGTCCGGCACGGCGAGCCCGCGGGAACTGCGCAGGTGGACATCGGGCAGGCGTGCGATTCCTGTCCTGTCTCAAATACGTCGAGGCGCGTCGACTCTCTGACCTGCGGTGCCTCAACTTGAGCGGCCACGATCGCCGTCGAAGGCGTTGCGGCTCACTGCTGACTCGCCAGCAGCGATGTCTGGGCCAGTGCACGTGGACCCCGGTGCGAGATGAGGGAGTATCACGGCCAGGACAGTGCAACAGCCTCGGGGCCAACGCGTTTCTGCGTTGGCCCCGCAGGTGTTAGCGGTGTCAGGCGGCCCTGGCGGTCAGGTGTGTGGCGAGTGCGTGTGCTTCTGGGGTGAGGCCGTCGAGGATCTCCTGGGCGTACGGGGTTCGGGTCGGGCTGCGAGGTCGTGGACGGCGGCCCAGTTCGCGGCGATCAGTTGCAGAGCCTGCTGTGTGCGGAGGATGGCCTCGTGCGGGTGGGCGCGGTGTTCCTCGGCGCGCTGGGCTGCTTGTCCCCAGGTGAAGTCGCCGCGTTCGGCGAGCTGGGTGAGGGCGGGTGTGGTGTCGCCGTCGGCGAAGCGGATGGCGTCGCATTCAAGGCATACAGCTGGTCGCCGTGATGCTCGCCGAAGTCAGCGGCGAGAAACTGCCCCTGCCCGAGGTGGAGGAGACCCGGCGGCGGCTCAAGGCCGGCCAGGATCTTGCCGGCAGCCTGACCGTCGCCGAGTGGCTGGACCGCTGGCTGGCGGGCAAGCGGATCCGGAAGTCGGGCATCAGCCGGTACGAGACCGACATCCGCGTGCACCTCAAGCCGCGCATCGGGCACCGGCGCCTCGACCGGCTGCGGGTCAGCCACCTGAGCGAGATGCTCACGGCCATCGCCGACGGCAACGCCGAGGTCTTGGAGCAGAACGCCCAGCGACGTGCTGCCGTAGAGGAGTTGGCGACGATCCCGTGGAGGGGCGGCGAGAACCGTGCTCGCCGGAAGGCGCTGAAGGCTGCGCTCAACGCGATGCCGGCCTTCCGCCGGGTGACAGGTCCGGCGACGCGCCAGCACGTGAAGGCGACGCTCCGCGCGTCCCTGAACGATGCGATCGAGCAGCAGATCATCACGTTCAACCCGGCGGCCCACGTCGAGATCGATCCGGTGCGTAAGCCGAAGGCGCTGGTGTGGACGGACGAGCGGGTCGCCAAGTGGGAGCAGGCCGGCGAGAAGCCCTCCCCGGTGATGGTCTGGACGCCGGAACAGACAGGCGCCTTCCTCGACTTCGTCGCCAACGACCGGCTGTACGCGATGTGGCACCTGATCGCGTTCCGCGGCCTGCGGCGGGGTGAGGCGTGCGGACAGCCGTGGTCGGAGACCAATCTCGACCGGCACTCCCTCACCGTGACGGGGCAGCTCGTCCAGGACGGCTGGGAGGTCGAGGCGTCCGAGCCGAAGACGGATAGCGGCTTCCGTGTCGTCGCACTCGACGACGACACAGTCGGCGTCCTGGAGCGGCACCGCAAGCAGCAGGAGGCCGACCGCGCCGGGTGGGGCTCGGCCTGGGTGAGCACCGGGCTCGTCTTCACGCAGGAGGACGGCTCCTGGCTGCACCCGGGCAAGGTGACCGATCTCTTCGAGCGGCTCGTCGCTGCATCCGGACTCCCGCCGATCCGGCTGCACGACCTCCGGCACGGCGCGGCCACGCTCATGCTGGCCGCCGATATCGACATCAAGATCGTGTCGGACACGCTCGGGCACAGCGACACCCGGATCACGCGCGACATCTACCAGAGCGTGCTCCCCCACGTCGGCAAGAGCGCCGCCGAGGCCACAGCCAAGCTGGTCCCCCTCCAGCGCAAGGCCGAGCAGGAAGAGCAGGCCCGCAAGGCCGCCAAGAAGGCCAAGCAAGCCGCGAAGTCGAAGGCCAAGGGGAAGAAGAAGGGCAAGGCCGAGAAGACCGCTAAGAAGGGCTGACGACCCCTCCGCTCACGCATCGCTCACGCACGGGGTTTCGGGCCCCAGGCGGCGCACGCGCCACCTGACCTCGGAAATAGCAAAAGCCCCAGGTCACGGCGAGTGAGTCCTGGGGCTTCTACAGAGCCGCCTTCGGGATTCGAACCCGAGACCTACGCATTACGAGTGCGTTGCTCTGGCCAACTGAGCTAAGGCGGCACCGCTGGTCAGACAAGCATTCCCCCGAAGAGGTGTGCTCATCAGCAGCGGCGCTAAGTCTACAGGGTGTGGGCTGGTGCCCTGAACCAGGTTCTCCGGGGACGAGAAAGAGACACACACTCGGGCGGATGTGGCGTATCGGGCGCATCCGGCTCTGTGCGTGCCGCTTCGCCCCCGGAAGGGGCCATGCCGCCTCCGCGGCAGGGGCGGGTCAGCCGGTCAGCCGGTCAGCCGGTCAGCCGGTCAGCCGGTCAGCACTTCTTGCCGTCCGGCGGGACCTTCCCCTCCAGCAGGTACTGGTTGATCGAGGTGTCGATGCAGTCACTGCCGCGCCCGTACGCCGTGTGGCCGTCGCCGTCGTACGTGAGGAGGGTGCCCGAGTCGAGCTGGCCCGCCAGGGCCTGGGCCCACTTGTACGGGGTCGCCGGGTCGCGCGTGGTGCCGACCACCAGGATAGGCGGGGCGCCCTTCGCGGTCAGCGGCCGCGCCGCGCCCGTGGCCTTCACCGGCCAGTACGTGCAGTTCAGCGAGGCCCATGCCAGACCGGCACCGAAGACCGGGGAGGCCTTCTCGAAGGACGGCAGGGCGGACTCGACCGACTCCGGGCCGGTGAAGGCCGGGGGCTGGTCCAGGCAGTTGACGGCGGCGTTCGCGGCCATCAGGTTGGCGTACTTGCCGTCCGGCTCGCGCTCGAAGTAGCTGTCGGCCAGACTCAGCAGGCCCGCGCCGTCGCCGTTCATGGCCGCCGTGAGCGCCTCGCGCAGCTGCGGCCACGCGCTCTCGTCGTACAGCGCCGCGATCACCCCGGTGGTCGCGAGGGACTCGCCCAGCGGACGGGCATCCTCCCCGGTCGGCACCGGCTGGGCGTCGACCTTGCGGAAGAAGTCCTTCAGGCGGGCCGCCACCGCTGCGGGATCGCCCTGGCCGAGCGGGCAGCCGGGCCGCTTCGCGCAGTCCTTGGCGAAGGCGGTGAACGCCGTCTCGAAGCCCTCCGTCTGGTCCCGGTTCAGGTCCAACGCCGGGCGGCTGGGGTCCATCGCCCCGTCCAGGACCAGCCGGCCGACACGGTCCGGGAAGAGGTCCGCGTACGTCGCCCCGAGGAAGGTGCCGTACGAGGCCCCGACGTACGCGAGCTTCTCGTCGCCGAGCACCGCGCGGAGCAGGTCCATGTCGCGGGCGGCGTCGACGGTGGAGACGTGCGGAAGGACCTTCTGCGAACGCGCCTGGCAGCCGGCGGCGAACTCCTTGAACGCGGCCACCAGCCGGGCCCGCTCGGCCGCGTCGTCCGGCGTCTGGTCCACCTGCGTGTACTTGTCCATCTGCGGGCCGGTCAGGCACTCCACCGGACTGCTGCGGTCCACCCCGCGCGGGTCGAAGGAGACCATGTCGTACCGGGCACGGACGGGCGCCGGATAGCCGATGCCCGCGTACGCCTGCAGGTACCCGATGCCGGAACCGCCCGGGCCGCCGGGGTTGACCACCAGGGAGCCGAGCCGCTTGCCCGGGCCCGTGGCGGGCCGACGGGCCACCGCGATGTCGACGTCCTGGCCGGAGCCGGCGTTCGCGTAGTCGAGCGGCGCCTTCATGGTGGCGCACTGGAACCCGGGCACACCGCAGTCGCGCCAGGTGAGCTTCTGCTCGTAGTACGGGCGCAGCGCCGCCTGATCGGGGGTCGGCTGGGCGGACGGCGCAGCGGAGCCTCCCTCGGAGGATGCGACGGCCCGGGGTTCCCCCGAACCGCCCGAACTGCATCCGGAGAGCAGCAGCCCGGCGGCCGCGATCACGATCCCGGTGGTACGCAGCAGACGACTGGTGTCCATCCTTGGAGCCTACGTGCTGCCGGCCCGGGCCAAGAGGTGGTCCGGCGCCGGACGGCGGGGCACCTTCCGTGGACCGCGCCGGGCAGGGCACGGGCCGGGCCGTGTCCCGCCGCCGCCGGCCGGTCCGCCCGTACGGGTGAGCCGGTCAACCGGAAGTGGACCGGGCGCGCCGGTCCGGGGCCGCCCCGCTGGTCAGAGCGGGGGCGGGGCGGACGGCGGTCAGCCCGCGCGAAGCGACATCGTCATCGCCTCGACCGCGAGGAGGGGCGCCACATTACGGTCCAGGGCGTCCCGGCAGGCGATGATCGCCTCGATCCGGCGCAGTGTCCGCTCGGGACCCGAGGCCCGGGCGATCCGGTCGAGGTCCTGTCGTATCTCCTCATTGGCGATGGCCACGGACGAGCCGAGCTGCAGGGCCAGCACGTCCCGGTAGAAGCCGGTGAGGTCGGTCAGCGCCAGGTCGAGGCTGTCGCGCTGGGTGCGGGTACGACGGCGCTTCTGCCGGTCCTCCAGCTCCTTCATCACGCCTGCCGTGCCGCGCGGCATGCGGCTGCCCGCGCCCGCTCCGGCACCGAGCGCGGCCCGCAGCTCCTCGGTCTCCTTCGTGTCGACCTCCTCCGCGACCTGCTTCGCATCCTCGGCGGCGGCGTCGACGAGTTCCTGCGCCGCCTTGAGGCAGCCGCCCACGTCGTCGACACGGAGCGGGAGCCTGAGCACGGAGGCCCGGCGGGCACGGGCGGCCTCGTCGGTGGCGAGCCTGCGGGCCCGGCCGATGTGCCCCTGGGTCGCGCGGGCGGCGGCCGCCGCCGCGGCGGGCTCGATGCCGTCGCGCCGGACCAGCACCTCGGCGACGGCGTCAACGGGCGGGGTGCGCAATGTCAGGTGCCGGCAGCGGGAGCGGATCGTGGGCAGCACGTCCTCCAGCGAGGGAGCGCACAGCAGCCACACCGTCCGCGGAGCGGGCTCCTCCACGGCCTTGAGCAGCACATTTCCCGCGCCTTCGGTGAGGCGGTCGGCGTCCTCCAGGACGATGACCTGCCAGCGGCCGACGGCCGGGGAGAGCTGCGCCCTGCGGACCAGCTCGCGGGTCTCCTTCACACCGATGGACAGCAGATCGGTGCGGACGATCTCCACATCGGCGTGGGTGCCGATCACGGTGGTGTGGCAGCCGTCGCAGAAACCGCAGCCCGGCTGGCCGCCGAGCGCCCGGTCGGGGCTGGTGCACTGCAGGGCAGCCGCGAAGGCCCGGGCAGCCGTGGACCGCCCGGAGCCGGGCGGTCCGGTGAACAGCCAGGCGTGGGTCATCTTGTTCGCTGCGGGCGGCGGCGTCCCGTCCGAGACGGCGGTGACCAGGGCGTCGGCATCACGGGCGGCGGCGGCCAGCTGCGCCTGGACCTTGTCCTGTCCCACCAGGTCGTCCCATACGGGCATCCCGCCCACCACCTTTCACTCTCCGTGCACCCATTGTGGCCCGCGCCACTGACAATCCGGTCCGGCCCGGTCCGCTCCCCCGGGGTCAGCCGCGGCGGCGCGGGCCCCGCTCGTCGTCGCCGTCGCCGTACTCGTCGTCCCGGCGGCCCAGCAGTTCGTCCGCCAGCGTCGGCAGGTCGTCCAGCGGGGTCTCCTCGGCCCAGTCCGGGCGCGGGCGACGCGGGCGGCCGTCGTCACCGAGAGCCGGCAGCTCCCGCGTCCGGTCGTCGCCGCCGCCGTCCCGGAAGATGCCCGGCGGAACACGGTCGGCCGGGTTCTCCTCGGGGCGCCGGGCCGTGGGCCGCGAGGCGGACCGGGCCTGACCGGCCGAGCCGGAGGCACCGGCGTCCGGGCGTACGGGCGGCAGTACGGCCGTCTCATCGGTCGGGCGGACCGGCGGCTTCGACAGATCGGCCTTGGGCACCGGAACGGTCTGGGTCACGTCGTCCGGCCGGACGACCCGGCTGAGCGCCGGCGTCTCGATCGTCACGGCATCGTCCGGATGCGGACCGTCCGAAACCGGCGCCGAAGGGGCCACCGACGCCGACGCCGACGCGGCTTCCGCCGCCGCCGCGGCAGCCGACGCCCTCGCCGCGGCCTCGGCCGCCTCGGCCGCCGCCAGCCGACGCGCCTCCTCGGCCTTCAGCAGTGCCTCTTCGGCCCGCCGCTGCTTCTCCAGCCGCCGCTCCTCGGCCTCGGCCCGCAGCCGGGCCTCCTCCTCGGCCTGCCTGCGCAGCCGCTCCGCCTCCGCGGCGCGCGCCTTCTCCTCGGCCTCGGCGCGCAGCCGCTCCGCCTCGGCCCGGGCCCTGGCCTCCTCCTCGGCCTTCAGCCGGGCCTCCTCCGCCTTGCGGGCGGCTTCCGCCTCGGCCTTGATCCGTGCCGCCTCGGCCTCGCGGGCCAGCCGGGCCTCTTCCTCGGCCTTCAGCCGGGCTTCCTCCGCCTTGCGCGCCGCCTCAGCCTCGGCCTTGCGCCGGGCCTCCTCCTCGGCGAGGCGCCGGGCCTCCGCCTGGGCGGCCACCTCGGCCTCGGAGAGCGGGAGCATCCGGTCCAGGCGGTGCCGTACGACGGTGGTCACCGAGTCCGGGTCCTGGCCCGCGTCGACCACCAGGTAGCGCCCCGGGTCGGCCGCGGCCAGCGTCAGGAACCCGGACCGCACCCGCTGGTGGAACTCCGCCGGCTCCGACTCCAGCCGGTCCGGGGCCTCCGTGAACCGCTCCCGCGCCGCCTCCGGCGATACGTCGAGCAGCACGGTCAGGTTCGGCACGAGCCCGTCGGTGGCCCAGCGCGAGATCCGGGCGATCTCCGTCGGTGAGAGGTCGCGGCCTGCTCCCTGGTAGGCCACCGAGGAGTCGATGTAGCGGTCCGAGATGACGACCGCGCCGCGCTCCAGGGCCGGGCGCACCACCGTGTCGACGTGCTCCGCGCGGTCGGCGGCGTACAGCAGTGCCTCGGCGCGGTTCGACAGCCCCGCGGAGGAGATGTCGAGCAGGATCGAGCGGAGCCGCTTGCCGACCGGGGTGGCCCCCGGCTCGCGCGTCACGACCACCTCGTGGCCCTTGGCCCGTATCCAGTCGGCCAGCGCCTCCACCTGGGTGGACTTGCCCGCTCCGTCGCCGCCCTCCAGGGCGATGAAGAATCCGGTCCCGGAGGCGGCCTGCACCGGCTCCCCGCCGCGCAGCGCCTCACGCAGGTCGCGCCGCAGGGGTACGCCGCTGCGGTCGTCGAGCTTGGCGAGGACGACGGCGGCGACCGGCAGCAGCAGCGCGCCGACCAGCATCAGGGTGAAGGCGGCGCCGCCGTGCGCGAGGACGATCTCGGCGCCGGTCAGCCGGTGCGGGCCGATCACCGCGGCCAGCACCGGGGCGAGAACCGCCCCGAGGGCCACGGCCACCCGCACGACCGCCTGAAGGTGCTCGGTGACGCGCGCCCGGCGGAACTCCTCGGTCTCCTGGTCCAGCAGGGTGTGGCCGGTGTTGGCCGCGACGCCCGCGGCGGTGCCGGCGAGCAGCGACAGGAAGAGCACGGTGGCCGTGTCCGGGACCAGCCCGGCCAGCAGCAGCGCGGTCCCGGCCACCGCTATGGCCAGGGCCAGCAGGCGGCGCCGCGACAGGGCGGGCAGCACCTTGCCGGCCTGGGCCGCGCGGATGCCGGCGGCGGTGCCGCCGACCAGCGCGAGGACGATCAGCGCGAACGCGGCCGGGCCGCCGCCCAGGTCGAAGGCGTGCAGCACGGCCACGGCGACGGCGCTGGACACCGCTCCGGCGACGGCGGCGCAGGCCAGGACCAGAAGGGGGGTGGCGCCGGTCCGGCCCTTGTCGGGCCGGTCACCGGCCTTGGGGGCGCGCAGGCCCTCCAGCGGTGAACGGGGACGCGGGGTCTTCGCCCCGGGCAGTACCAGCGGCAGCAGCAGCGAGACCGAGGCCGCGAAGAGGCCGGAGGCCACGTACGAGCCGAGGGCGGCCTGGTTCTCGGCGAACCAGTCCACGCCGAGGCCGAGCGCCTTGCCGACCAGGGTCGCGGCGAGCAGCGCGGCCGCCGCGACGGGGAGCGCCGCGAAGGACGTGCGCAGGGTCAGCCGCCGCAGCGCGTCCAGGTGGTCCGGAAGCGGCCGCACGGTCGCCCCCTCGGGCGGCGGCGCCGGCAGCAGGGCGGGAGCGGCACTGTCCTTGGCCAGGGTCCACAGCCGCTCGGCGGCGCCGGCGACGAAGACGGTGGCCAGCAGCGCGGTGAGCGCGTGGGCCGGAATCCAGTCGAGCCACAGGGGGGCGACGACGAAGAGGCCGAGCCGGACCCCGTCGGCGCCGATCATCGTCCAGCGGCGGTCCAGCTTGCCGCCGGGGGCGACGAGCCCGGCCAGCGGGCCCAGCAGGACCGCTCCGAAGAGCAGGGTGGCGAGGATCCGGACCCCGAAGACGACGGCGACGGCCAGAGCCGCGCTGCGGTAGCCCCCGCCGAAGGTTTCCTCGGAGACGGCCGCTTGGAGGGCCAGCAGCACAAGCACCAGCAGGGCGAGGGCGTCACCGATGCCGCTCACCAGCTGGGCGCTCCACAGCCGGCGCAACCGGGGGGTGCGCAGCAGTGCGCGCACCGCACGCTCGCGGGAATCCGCGGCTAGGGCTTCGTCGTAGGTGGGGTTCGCCGGGGCGGTCACGACCGTTGGCTGCTCGGCTCGCGTCATCCGCCCAGCCTATCCGCTGTGCTTCGCGGTTGCGGAGGCCTGTGGACAAGGTCCGGTGTGACCCCGCACCCACCTCCCGCGGCTCTGCCCGGCCCCGCCCGCCACGCCGGGAACACCGCGGGCCCCCGTGCGGTCGCACAGGGGCCCGGGGCGGGCGGAGCGGGGCGGACGGAGCCGGAGACCGCAGCCGGGGCGGTTACTCGTCCGCCGGAGCCTCAGCGATCTTCTTCGTCACCGTCTTCTTCGCCGTCGTCTTCTTGGCGGCGGCCGAGGCAGTGGTCTTCTTGGCCGCAGTCGTCTTCTTCGCGGCGGCGGTCTTCGTCGCCGTCGCCTTCTTCGCCGGAGCCTTCTTGGCCGGGGCCTTCTTCGCCGGGGCCTTCTTCGCCACCTTCTTGGCCGGGCCCTTCGCCCGCTTCTCCGCGAGCAGCTCGTAGCCCCGCTCCGGCGTGATCGTCTCGACGTCGTCGTCCCGCCGCAGCGTCGCGTTCGTCTCGCCGTCCGTCACGTACGGACCGAAGCGGCCGTCCTTGACCACCACCGGCTTCTCGCTGACCGGGTCGGTGCCCAGCTCCTTCAGCGGCGGCTTGGCCGCCGCACGGCCCCGCTGCTTCGGCTGCGCGTAGATGGCCAGCGCCTCGTCCAGCGTGATCGAGAAGAGCTGGTCCTCGGTCTCCAGCGACCGCGAGTCCGTGCCCTTCTTCAGGTACGGGCCGTAGCGGCCGTTCTGGGCCGTGATCTCCACGCCCTCCGCGTCCACGCCGACCACGCGCGGCAGCGACATCAGCTTCAGCGCGTCGTCCAGCGTGACCGTGTCCAGGCTCATCGACTGGAAGAGCGAGGCCGTCCGCGCCTTGACCGCGTTCTTGCCCGTCTTCGGCGTGCCCTCGGGCAGGATCTCCGTCACGTACGGCCCGTAGCGGCCGTCCTTCGCGACGATCTCGTTCCCGCTCACCGGGTCCTTGCCGAGCTCGAACTCGCCGCTCGGCTTGGCGAACAGCTCCTCCGCGTAGGCGACCGTCAGCTCGTCCGGAGCCATGTCGTCCGGGACGTCGGCCCGCTGGTGGCCCTCCGCGTCCTTCTCGCCCCGCTCGACGTACGGACCGTAACGGCCGACCCGCAGCACGATGCCCTCGCCCACGGGGAAGGAGGAGATCTCCCGGGCGTCGATCGCGCCCAGGTCCGTGACCAGCTCCTTCAGACCGCCGAGCGCGTCACCGTCGGCCGGTACGACCTCCGAGGCGTCCTCGGCGCCGAAGTAGAACCGCTTCAGCCACGGCACGGACTGGGCCTCGCCCCGCGCGATGCGGTCGAGGTCGTCCTCCATCCTCGCGGTGAAGTCGTAGTCGACGAGCCGGCCGAAGTGCGTCTCCAGCAAGTTGACCACGGCGAAGGACAGGAAGGACGGCACGAGCGCCGTGCCCTTCTTGAAGACGTAGCCGCGGTCCAGGATCGTGCCGATGATCGACGCGTACGTCGACGGGCGGCCGATCTCGCGCTCTTCGAGCTCCTTGACCAGCGAGGCCTCGGTGTAGCGGGCCGGCGGCTTGGTCGAGTGGCCGTCCGCCGTGATCTCCTCGGCGGCGAGCGCGTCGCCCTCCGCGACCTGCGGAAGGCGCTTCTCGCGGTCGTCGAGCTCGGCGTTCGGGTCGTCCGCGCCCTCGACGTACGCCTTCATGAAGCCGTGGAAGGTGATCGTCTTGCCGGAGGCGGAGAATTCGGCGTCGCGTCCGTCCGAGGCCCGGCCGCCGATCTTCACGGTCACCGAGTTGCCGACCGCGTCCTTCATCTGGGAGGCGACGGTCCGCTTCCAGATCAGCTCGTAGAGGCGGAACTGGTCGCCGGACAGGCCGGTCTCGGCCGGAGTGCGGAAACGATCGCCCGAGGGGCGGATCGCCTCGTGCGCCTCCTGCGCGTTCTTGACCTTGCCCGCGTAGACGCGCGGCTTCTCCGGCAGGTAGTCGGCCCCGTAGAGCTGCGTGACCTGCGCCCGCGCCGCCGACACCGCGGTGTCGGAGAGCGTGGTGGAGTCCGTACGCATGTAGGTGATGAAGCCGTTCTCGTACAGCTTCTGCGCCACCTGCATGGTCGCCTTCGCACCGAAGCCCAGCTTGCGCGAGGCCTCCTGCTGAAGCGTCGTCGTACGGAACGGGGCGTACGGGGAGCGGCGGTACGGCTTGGACTCGACCGAGCGGACGGCGAACGAGGCACCGTCCAGCGCGGCGGCCAGCGCCCGGGCGTTCGCCTCGTCGAGGTGCAGCACCTCGCTCTTGAGCTGCCCGTTCGAGCCGAAGTCGCGGCCCTGCGCGACGCGCTTGCCGTCCACCGTGTTCAGGCGGGCGACCAGCGTGGACGGGTCCGAGGCGTCCCCGGCGCGGCCGGTGGAGAAGGTCCCGGTCAGGTCCCAGTACTCGGCGGAGCGGAAGGCGATGCGCTCGCGCTCCCGCTCGACGACGAGGCGGGTGGCCACCGACTGGACGCGCCCGGCCGACAGCCGCGGCATGACCTTCTTCCACAGGACCGGCGAGACCTCGTAGCCGTAGAGGCGGTCGAGGATGCGGCGGGTCTCCTGTGCGTCGACCATGCGCTGGTTGAGCTCGCGCGGGTTGGCGACGGCATCGCGGATCGCGTCCTTGGTGATCTCGTGGAAGACCATCCGGTGGACGGGGACCTTGGGCTTGAGGACTTCCTGCAGGTGCCACGCGATGGCTTCGCCCTCGCGGTCCTCATCGGTGGCGAGGAAGAGTTCGTCGGAATCGGCCAGGAGCTCCTTGAGCTTCCTGACCTGCGACTTCTTGTCGGCATTGACGACGTAGATCGGCTGGAAGTCGTGTTCGACGTCCACGCCGAGGCGGCGGACCTCGCCCGTGTACTTGTCGGGGACCTCCGCGGCGCCGTTCGGGAGGTCGCGAATGTGCCCGACGCTCGCCTCGACGACGTATCCCGGGCCGAGGTAGCCCTTGATCGTCTTCGCCTTGGCAGGGGACTCGACGATGACGAGTCGGCGGCCGCCCTTTGCGGTCTCGCTAGTCGGGGACAACTTGGCTCTTCTCTCCGGTCGGCACTCGGTCGCAGTACGGCGACGCTGCGGAGTGTGACGGTACAACCCGCCCCCGTGTCAAACGGCACAAGCCCGCAACGGCCACTCGAACGGTAACCCGACAAGTGCCGTTTCTGCCGCCCGGATGCCGCGCCGGACCCTTCCCGATCACCGGGCCGGGTGGCCGGGGGGCCGTCTGGCCGCGCTCCCGCAACCCGTCCCACGTCGGCTTCTGCCGGAGATCCTGGCCGGTCGCGGCCCCGCCTCAGGGGCGTGCGAGGCACCACGCCCCGAGCGCCAGCGACGTCCCGGCGGCGAGGAGGGCCAGCGGGACGGCCACGGCGGGGCGCACGCCATCAGCCACCGGCGCGCGGCGCAGTGCACGCGCCCCTGTCCAGGCCAGCAGAGCGCCCCCGAACAGCAGGAACACGGTCCCCGCGAAGACCGCCGGGCCGTTGTCCATACCGCGCTCCCCTTCCCGGTGGGCCATCCCCGGAATCCCCCCGGATCCCGGGGTCAGGAGCCTTCCAGCCGCTCGGGTACGGCCGGCGAACCCCGGGTTACATCCCGGTGCCGACTACCGCGCGGGGCCCGTCACGGGCTCCAGGAAGCCCTGCTCCACCAGCATCCTGATGGCCTCCGGGGTGCGGTCCCGCAGGACGACCGGATCCTCCTGCACCAGTTGCGCGATGGCGTCCAGGATCCGGCCCGCCGTCAGTGAGCCGTCACACACTCCGGCGAAACCCGCCCCGACCGTGTCGACCTTGGTCGCACGCCGCATCCCGCGGTTCTGCCGGAGCACCACGTGCTCCGGGTCCTCCGCGCCGGGCGCGCCGACCTGCTCCTGCACCACCTCGCCGGCCAGCACGAAATAGCCCTCCAGCAGGGAGGCGTCGTCGTGCTCGCGCAGGTAGTCCTGGCGGGCGAAGTGGGCCAGGACGGTCTCGCCGAGCGGCTGCTCCACCGAGTGCGGCCACTCCTCGACCACGATCGAGGGTTCGGCCGCGTCCGACCGGCGCAAGGTGATCCACCCGAAGCCGACGGACTTGGTCTTGCGGGCCTCGAACTCGTCCAGCCAGGCCTCGTACCGCCGCGCGTACTCGGCGGGGTCGGCGCGGTGGTCGCCCGCGTCGCGCAGCCAGAGTTCCGCGTACTGCGTCACGTCCTGCACGTCACGCTGCACGATCCACGCGTCGCAGCCGCGCGGCACCCAGGAACGGACCCGGTCGTGCCAGTCCTCGCCCTCCACGTGCTGCCAGTTGCCGAGGAACTGCGCGTGCCCGCCGGGGTTGAGGTGCGCGCCCGCCTCCTGGACCAGCGTCCGGCACAGGTCGTCGCCGCCCATGCCGCCGTCCCGGTACGTGAGCCGGGCGCCGGGCGAGATCACGAACGGCGGGTTCGACACGATCAGGTCGTACGTGGCGTCCCCGACCGGCTCGAAGAGCGACCCGGTGAGGAGCTCGGCCTCCGGGGCGCCGGACAGCGCCAGCGTCAGACGGGTGAATTCCAGGGCCCGGGGGTTGACGTCGGTGGCCGTGACCCGCGTGGCGTGCTGGGCCGCGTGCAACGCCTGGATGCCCGAGCCGGTGCCGAGGTCCAGCGCGGAGCCCACCGGGGTGGGGACGGTGATCCCGGCCAGGGTGGTGGAGGCGCCGCCCACCCCGAGGACCACGCCCTCATCGCGGCTGCCGATCCCGCCGGCCCCGCCGACGGCGCAGCCGAGGTCGGAGACGATGAACCAGTCCTCGCCGTCCGGGCCTCCGTACGGGCGCACGTCGACGGTGGCGCGCACGGTGTCCTCGCCGTCGGCGGCCCCCTCCCGACGCAGCCAGCCGTCGGCCACGGCCGCCTCGGCGGGCAGGGCGGCCGCGGCCTGCGCGTACGGAACGGGCTGCTGGAGCAGGAACAGCCGGACCAGGCTCGCGAGCGGGCCGTCACCACCGCCGCGGGTGGCGCGCAGGGCGGGAACCGTCTCGCTGCGGGCCAGCGCGGCATAGGCGGGGGCACCGAGCAGGTCGAGCAGACCGTCGGCGGTGAAACCGGCGGCGAGCATGGCGGTTCGGATCTCGGCGGCGTGGTCGGGCGCGGGAAGGCTGGTGGTACTCACCCGACCATTGTGGCGGTTGGGGCCGACAATCCGTGCGGCGCGCGGGCGTCGGCGTGGGCCACCGGGGTGGGCCACGCGGTGGAGCACCGCGGCGGGCCACGGGGCGGGACGTGCGACAGGGCGGCCACGGCCCCGCACGGGACCCGGCCGCCCTGACCGCCGGGCGTCAGCTCATCGCATCGCCCGGCCCCGCTACTTGGGCGACGGCGACGGCGCCGCCACCTGGCAGCCCTTCTGGCTGTTGATGGCCTTGTCCAGACCGCCCGCGTTGAGCTGGGCGAGTGCGTCCTTGCCGCCCTTCGTCGCCTCCTCGAGGCCGCCGGCCACCTCCTTGAGGCCGTCGGCGAACTTCGTCTGGTCCTTGGGGTCCAGCGCGTCCATCTTGACCTTGAGGTCGGCGTAGCCCTTGGAGGTCGACTCGAACCCCTTGGCCGCGGCGTCCTGGGTCGCGGCACCGTTCTTGACCGGCGGGCTTCCCGCCTGCTGCAGGGCGGTCCCCATCGTCTTGTACGACTCGGACATGGTCGCGAACGCAGCCGAGTCGGTCTTCTGGACCTCCTCGGGCTTGCTGCTCTCCGTCGCCACGCGCTTGATGTCGGCGTTGGCCGCCTCGATCTTCTTGAGTTCGGGCTGCCACTGGTCGCAGACCTTCTTGGCCCAGGCGTTGGCCTTCCCATCGCTGTCGTCCCCGCCGCAGCCGGACAGGACGAGCATCAGTACCGCACCGCCCGACAACGCGGCCGCAAGCTTCTTGTTCACCGGATTGGTCCCTTCGAAGGCTCTCGGCCCGGAAGATACACGGCTGCCATCCGGGGACACACAAAGGCGGACAGACGGCGCGTCAGTCCGCGCCGCCTGTCCGCCGTTCGGGCGCACGGCCCGGCCCTGCCCGGCACCGCCCGTACCGATGCGGTCTCGGGTCAGGAGACCGTCGCGGGGTCGGCCGACTGGGCCACCCGCTCGGCGGCTCCGCCCCCGGTCTCGTCGCCGACGGCGATGCCGCGGCGCTTGGAGATGTACACCGCGCCGATGATGACGCCGATCGCGAGCACCGCCACGATCGCCCGTACCACGGGGCTGGTGTCCGGGCCGTAGCTGAACTGCACGACCGCCGGGGCGATCAGCAGCGCCACCAGGTTCATCACCTTCAGCAGCGGGTTGATCGCGGGACCGGCGGTGTCCTTGAACGGGTCGCCGACCGTGTCCCCGATGACGACCGCGGCGTGGGCCTCGCTGCCCTTGCCGCCGTGGTGACCGTCCTCGACGAGCTTCTTCGCGTTGTCCCACGCGCCGCCGGAGTTGGCGAGGAAGACCGCCATCAGCGTGCCCGTGCCGATGGCGCCGGCGAGGAAGGAGCCGAGCGCGCCGACGCCGAGGCTGAAGCCGACGGCGATCGGGGTGAGGACGGCGAGCAGGCCGGGCGTGGCGAGCTCGCGCAGCGCGTCCTTGGTGCAGATGTCCACGACACGCCCGTACTCGGGCTTCTCGGAGTAGTCCATGATCCCGGGGTGCTCGCGGAACTGGCGGCGCACCTCGTAGACCACGGCGCCCGCGGAGCGGGAGACCGCGTTGATGGCGAGGCCGGAGAACAGGAACACCACGGCGGCGCCGAGGATCAGCCCGACCAGGTTGTTGGGCTGGGCGATGTCGAGGCTGAGGTTCATCTCCCCGGCCTTGGCGCCGACTTCCCTGACCGCGGTGGCGATCGCGTCGTTGTACGAGCCGAACAGCGCGGCGGCGGCGAGCACGGCCGTGGCGATGGCGATGCCCTTGGTGATGGCCTTGGTGGTGTTGCCCACCGCGTCCAGGTCGGTCAGGACCTGCGCCCCGGCGCCCTCGACGTCACCCGACATCTCGGCGATGCCCTGCGCGTTGTCGGAGACGGGCCCGAAGGTGTCCATGGCGACGATCACGCCGACCGTGGTGAGCAGGCCGGTGCCGGCCAGGGCCACCGCGAAGAGCGCGAGCATGATCGACGTACCGCCGAGCAGGAACGCCCCGTAGACGCCGAGGCCGATGAGCAGCGCCGTGTAGACGGCGGACTCCAGGCCGACGGAGATGCCGGCGAGGACGACGGTGGCCGCGCCGGTCAGGGAGGACTTGCCGATGTCCCGGACGGGACGCCGGTTGGTCTCGGTGAAGTAGCCGGTCAGCTGCTGGATCAGTGCCGCGAGCACGATGCCGATCGCGACGGCGACGACCGCCAGGACGCGCGGGTCTCCGGAGTGGTTCAAGATCGCGGCGTCCTCGACCCCGACGAGCTCCTTGTACGTGGCCGGGAGGTACGCGTAGACGGCGATCGCGACCAGGACCAGGGAGATCACGGCGGAGATGAAGAAGCCGCGGTTGATCGCCGTCATGCCGCTGCGGTCGCTGCGGCGCGGGGAGACCGCGAAGATGCCGATCATGGCGGTGATGACGCCGATCGCGGGGACGATCAGCGGGAAGGCCAGCCCCAGGTCGCCGAAGGCGGCCTTGCCGAGGATGAGTGCGGCCACCAGGGTGACGGCGTACGACTCGAAGAGGTCGGCGGCCATTCCGGCGCAGTCTCCGACGTTGTCGCCCACGTTGTCGGCGATGGTCGCGGCATTGCGCGGGTCGTCCTCCGGAATGCCCTGCTCGACCTTCCCGACCAGGTCGGCGCCGACGTCGGCGGCCTTGGTGAAGATGCCGCCGCCGACGCGCATGAACATCGCGATCAGCGCGGCGCCGAGGCCGAAGCCCTCCAGGACCTTCGGCGCGTCGGCCGCGTAGACCAGGACGACGCAGGAGGCGCCGAGGAGGCCGAGGCCCACGGTGAACATGCCGACCACGCCGCCCGTACGGAAGGCGATCCTCATCGCCTTGTGGGAGACCTCGGTCAGGTCCTTGGCGGGCTCCCCCTCGGCGGGGGTGGCCTCTCTCGCGGCGGCGGCGACGCGGACGTTGGCGCGGACCGCGAGGCGCATGCCGATGTAGCCGGTGGCCGCCGAGAAGAGGGCGCCGACGAGGAAGAAGGCGGACCGACCCGCCCGCTGGGACCAGGTATCGGCGGGCAGCAGGAAGAGCAGGAAGAAGACCACGACGGCGAAGACGCCGAGGGTCCGCAGCTGGCGGCCCAGATAGGCGTTGGCGCCCTCCTGCACGGCCGCGGCGATCTTCTTCATGCTGTCGGTTCCCTCGTCGGCGGCGAGGACCTGGCGGACCAGGATCTGCGCGACGACGAGTGCGGCCAGTGCCACGGCCGCGATGACGATCACGATGAGCCGGTTGTCATCGGTGAGTACTGCGGCTGCCAGATCAGAGGTGCGATCCGGCGCGATAGGGGTGAAGAGCCCCGTCATTCGTCCTCCTTGACGTGATGAGCTCAAGATGGACGGATTGTAGGGAGCGCGCCCCGATCAAAACAGTGCGCAGGAAACGGAATTGGCGTGCTCTTGCTCCTCAGCAATAGATCGCGTCACTCCATTACCCTCGAAAGTAGTAATGGGGCAAAAGCATTGACGCCGGGTCATTGATCTAGGGAAATGAAAAAGGCCCTGCTCAGCAGGGCCCTGATAAAGATCGGAAGATACGTAGGAATGCGCGGCGCCGTGGATCTACGGCGACTCGGCGGCTCCCGAGACCGGCCAGCGCATCCGGATGGTCCCGCCCGATTCCCCACTGGTCACCTCGACGTCGTCGACGAGCCCGCTGATCACGGCGAGGCCCATCTCGTCCTCGCCCTCGATGTCGGGGTCCAGGACGGCGTCCATGCCCGACACGGCATCGCCCTGGCCGCCGGCCGGTCCGGGAACCCCGTCGCCGACCTCGATGGAGAAAACTTTCTCCTCCTCGGTCAGGACGACCCGGACGGGCGCGGACAGCCCGATGCTGCGATGCAGTCCGACGGCACGCGAGCAGGCCTCGCCCACGGCGAGGCGGACCTCGTCGAGGACGGCTTCCTCGACTCCGGCCCGGCGCGCCACGGCGGCCGCGACCAGGCGGGCCGTCCGGACGTGTTCGGGCTGGGCGCTGAAGCGCAGTTCAACGGTGGCCATGCGCGTCCCCCTCGGACTACGGGCGTGCCTTGACAGGGGCCCGGGCCAACCGTGGCCCGGTACCCCCGCTCTCGTCTTCGGCTCCTCGCCTTACGGAGCCGTCAGTCGGTGGCGGCGACGGCGTCTTCCACCGTGGTGTGGATCGGGAACACCTTGGTCAGACCGGTGATGCGGAAGATCTTCAGGATGCGCTCCTGATTGCACACCAGACGCAGCGAACCCTCGTGCGCGCGGACGCGCTTGAGGCCTCCCACGAGCACACCAAGCCCGGTGGAGTCGAGGAAGTCCACTCGCTCCATGTCGACAACCAGGTGGTAGCTGCCGTCGTTCACCAACTCGACCAACTGCTCGCGCAGCTTGGGCGCGGTATACACATCAATCTCGCCACCGACCTCTACGACCGTACGGTCGCCGACAGTGCGAGTCGACAGGGACAGGTCCACGGATCCTCCAGCACCTTGCTATCGAGCGGCGCCCCCCAGGGGCCTCCCCACCCGAAGGTAGGTGAGGGATTGGCTGCCGCGATGGCATTCAATCACTTACCGGCAGGCGCGCACGACGCCTTGGGACCATTGTCCCGCACGCCAGTGACACACTCGGTTCCAATGGCCAATACTCACCGTCCCGGTCGGCCCACGCCACCCGCGGACCCTCGACCCACCCCCGACACGGTCCTGGACCGGCTGTCACGGGGGCCTTCCCGGGCTGCGCGCATCACCCATACGGAGCACTTGCCCCCTCGGGAGGGTCGTCATGCAGTCTGGCCGGACCGCATCCGAACGAATGTCGTAGCCGCTATTCAGGCCGCCGGGATCGACCATCCGTGGGAACACCAGGCCGCGGCCGCCGAGCACGCCCTGGACGGCACATCCGTGGTCGTCGCCACCGGCACCGCCTCGGGCAAGTCCCTGGCCTATCTGGCCCCCGTGCTCTCCGCCCTCGTGGACGGCGCCGAGGCCCCGAACGGCCGCGGCGCGACCGCCCTGTACCTGGCCCCCACCAAGGCCCTGGCGGCCGACCAGCGCCGCGCCGTACGGGAACTGGCGGCCCCGCTCGGCAACGCGGTACGGCCCGCCGTGTACGACGGCGACACGCCGGTAGAAGAACGCGAATGGGTGCGCCAGTACGCCAATTACGTGCTCACCAACCCCGACATGCTGCACCGCGGCATCCTCCCGGCCCACCCGCGCTGGTCCTCCTTCCTGCGTGCCCTGCGCTACGTGGTGATCGACGAGTGCCACACCTACCGCGGGGTATTCGGCTCCCACGTGGCCCAGGTACTGCGCCGGCTGCGACGGCTGTGCGCCCGCTACGGCTCCGACCCGGTCTTCCTGCTCGCCTCCGCCACCTCCAGCGATCCGGCGAAAGCGGCGTCCCGGCTGACCGGGGTCCGCGTCGTCGAGATCACCGACGACGCCTCCCCCCGCGGTGAGGTGGTCTTCGCCCTCTGGGAGCCGCCGCTCCTCACCGAGCTGCGGGGCGAGAGGGGCGCGCCCGTCCGCCGCACGGCCACGGCCGAGACCGCCGACCTGCTGACCGACCTGGTCGTTCAGGGGGTCCGCACGGTGGCCTTCGTCCGCTCCCGGCGCGGCGCCGAGCTGATCTCCGTGATCGCCCAGGAGCGGCTCGGGGCGGTCGACCGTTCGCTGGTACGGCGGGTAGCCGCCTACCGTGGCGGATACCTGCCCGAGGAGCGCCGGGCCCTGGAGCGGGCCCTGCACTCCGGCGAGCTGCTTGGCCTGGCCGCCACGACCGCCCTGGAGCTGGGTGTGGACGTGTCGGGGCTCGACGCGGTCCTGATCGCCGGCTACCCGGGCACCCGGGCCTCCCTGTGGCAGCAGGCGGGCCGGGCCGGGCGCTCGGGCCAGGGTGCCCTGGCCGTGCTGATCGCCCGTGACGACCCGCTCGACACCTACCTCGTCCACCACCCCGAGGCGCTGTTCCGCCAGCCGGTGGAGGCCACCGTCCTGGA
Source organism: Streptomyces sp. NPDC056224 (assembly GCF_042267665.1). NCBI lineage: Bacteria > Bacillati > Actinomycetota > Actinomycetes > Kitasatosporales > Streptomycetaceae > Streptomyces > Streptomyces sp. NPDC056224. Next base: position 140,520 of record NZ_JBHJTK010000011.1, on the reverse strand, counting down.
TCCGGACAATCCGTACGTCCTGGCCCCCCACCTGTGCGCGGCGGCGGCGGAGCTGCCGCTGACCGAGGCCGACCTGGAGCTCTTCGGCCCGGCCACCCACGAGCTCATCCCCCAGCTGGAGGCGGCGAAGCTGCTCCGGCGGCGGGCCACGGCCTGGCACTGGACCCGCCGGGAGCGGGCCTCGGACCTGACGGACATCCGGGGCGGCGGCGGGCGCCCGGTGCAGATCGTGGAGGCCTCTACCGGCCGGCTGCTGGGCACGGTCGACGAGTCGGCCGCCCACACCGCCGTCCACGACGGGGCCGTCCACCTGCACCAGGGCCGCACGTACCTCGTGAAGCACCTGGACCTGGAGGATGCTGTCGCCCTTGTCGAGGAGGCGGATCCGCCCTTCTCCACCACCGCGCGCGACACCACCTCCATCTCGGTCCTGGAGACCGAGGCGGAGATCCCCTGGGGCGCGGCCCGACTCTGTTACGGCTCCGTCGAGGTCACCAACCAGGTCGTTTCCTATCTGCGGCGCAAAATGGTCACCGGCGAGGTGCTGGGCGAGGCCAAGCTGGACCTGCCGCCCCGCACCCTGCGCACCCGCGCCGTGTGGTGGACGGTCACCGAGGACCAGCTCGACGAGGCCCGGATCAACCCGGAGATCCTCGGCGGCGCCCTGCACGCCGCCGAGCACGCCTCCATCGGCCTGCTCCCGCTGTTCGCCACCTGCGACCGCTGGGACATCGGCGGCGTCTCCGTGCCGCTGCATCCCGACACCCTCCTCCCGACGGTCTTCGTCTACGACGGCCACCCCGGCGGCGCCGGATTCGCCGAGCGGGCCTTCCACACGGCCCGCACCTGGCTGACGGCGACCCGCGACGCGATCGCGGCCTGCGAGTGCGAGGCCGGCTGCCCCTCCTGCATCCAGTCCCCCAAGTGCGGCAACGGCAACGACCCGCTCCACAAGCGGGGCGCCGTCCGCCTCCTCACCCGCCTCCTGTCCGAGGCCCCGCAGACCCCGCAGACCCCGCAGCAGTAGCTGGGCCCCCGCTCCCCGCAGCCGCCCCAGAATCTGGGCCTGGGCTGCCTGGATCGATTCCGGAGCCGAGGGCGTCTCTGGGACCAAGGCCGGATCCGGAACCGAGGCCGATTCCGGGCGGCTTACGGGAGGGGCCGGAGTCCCCCTCGCCACCGGGACCGCCGGTCCCGACGGCCCCGGCGGGAGGGCCTGCGCGGGCGGTGATCGTGGGGGCGAAGGGTCCCGTGACGGGCTGGGCCGTCACCTCGGCCACCTCGCCCCGGAGGGTGCAGGTACCCAGGGCCGCGTCCTGGGCCCGTGCCACCCGGTGGGCCGCGGCGCAGGCGGTCTGCGGACCGTGGGCCCAGGTCGCCGCCGCCGCGAGCGCCGCCAGGTCCGCGGCCGCCGCCGCCCGGTGCCGGGCCACGACAGCCTGCCCGAGCAGCAGCACACCGCCGAACACCGCCCCCAGCACCGTCGCCACCAGCGCCGCCCACACCGTCGCCGAACCCCGGTCCCGGCTCACGACGGCGGCCCCACGCTGTCCTCCGCCAAGGCCACCGCCTGCGCCCCGAGCCGCACCGGCAGTCCGCCCGGCCCCGGCGCCGGGGCCGCCACCCGCACACGCCACAGGTCCCCCTCCCGCTCCAGCTCCACCCGCGCCCCGGACGGCGCAGCCGACCGGGCCGCCGCCACCGCCACCTCGGCCGGTTCCGACCGGGCCGCCGCCCGGGCGCCGGCCCGGGCCGCGTCCACACACCGGATCTGCGCGGCCGCCGCCATCAGCGCCCACACCAGCAGCGCCGCGAACAGCACCAGGGCCGGGATCACCAGGGCGGCCTCCGCCGTCACATATCCCCGGTCGCCCATTCCCCGGATTCGGCCCGGATTTCCCTCAGAACGGCACATCGAGCGCCTTCCCGATGGTCGACTGAAGCGCCGTGGCGACCGCTTCGCTCGTCACCACCTTGTACAGAACAGCCGCGAACGCACACGCCGCGATCGTGCCCATGGCGTATTCCGAGGTGGACATCCCCGCGTCGCTCCCACGACCTCGCAGTACCGACCGCACACGAAACCAGATGATCCTCATGGCAACCTCCTGTTGATTTTCCTTGCTGACATGCGTGGTTAATGGGGCGTCAGGTGTTCGTGAGGAGACCCGACGCCATTCCGATCACCACCGGAGCGACCCCGATCGCGAGGAAAGCGGGGAGAAAACACAGACCCACCGGCGCGGTGACGAGCACCGCCGCCCGCTGCGCCCTGGCGCCCGCCTGCCGGGCGCGGTCCTCCCGGAGGGCCGAGGCGAGCCGGGAGACGGGTTCCGCCGCGGGAGCACCCGTCCGGGCGGCCCGCTCCAGGCATTCCGCGAGGGCCCGGGCACCCGGTATCTCCGCCAGCCTCCCCCACGCGGCGCCCGGTTCGCCGCCGAGCCGCAGCTCCGCCCCGGCGCGTGCCAGCCGCTCGCCCACCGGGCCGCCCAGCGATTCGCCCACCACCTCGGCCGCCTCCACCGGACCGGCCCCGGCTGCCAGGCAGGCGGCCAACAGGTCCGCCGCGAACGGCAGCTGACGCTCCGCCTCCCGCAGATCGACCCCGGCCACAGGCCGCGCCCTGGCCTGCCACCGCCGCGTCCCGAGCGCCGCCACGACGCCGACGGCCACCCCGGCCACCCCGCCGACGAGCACCCAGCCCGCCAGCAGTGCCCCGGCCGGCCGGCCCCAGACGGCCACCACACCGCGCAGCCGCGCCATCGGCACCGGCTCCCGTGGGGCCGGCCGCACGCCCAGCAGGGCCCCGAGCCTGCGCCGGGCCCGCCGAGCCCGGATCCGCTCGGCCACCGCCGCCACCGCGCACAGCGCAGCCACCGCCAGGCACAGCACGATCCCCAGCCTGTGGATCCCGAAGCCGCCCATCACCGCTCCCCCATCCGTACGATCCGCCGACACCAGAGCAGACCCAGCGTTTCCAGCACCCCGCCCGCGACCAGGCAGCCCCACCCCATCGGGGTGTGCAGCAGCACCCGCAGCGGATCCGCTCCCAGCCCGGTGCCGATCACCAGGCCCACCAGGGGCAGCAGGGCGAGCACCACCGTCGTGGACCGCGCCCCCGCCAACTGGGCACCCAGCGACTCCTGGCGGTCCCGCTCGGCCCGCAGGGCCCCCTCCAGCCGGTCCAGCCCGGCGGCCAGGCCCGCACCGCCGTCCACCGACACCCGCCAGCAGGCGGCCATACCGGCCAGCCCTTCCGCGCCGGGCTCCCGCGCCGCCTGGCGCAGCGCCCCGGGCACGTCCCCGCCGAACGCCGCGGCGGCCAGCACGCCCGCCTCCACGGCGCCCGGACCGCCGGGTCCCGGCGCCGCCCTCCGTATCGCCGCCGTCAGGGCCTGGCCGGGCTGGGCTCCCGCCCGCAACTCCCCCGCCGCCGCACCGCAGAGCGCCACCACCTCTGCGGCCCGCGCCACCCGGGCCCGCTCCCGAGCCCGGGTCCGCAGCCACCGCCGCACCAGCGGTACGGCGGCCACCCCGGCCAGCAGCGGGATCACCGACGTGCCGAGCACGGCGACCACCAGCCCGGCGGCGAGGCAGCCCCACTCGCGCCACCGGGCCGCCCGCACCCGAACAACCGCGAGCAGGCGATCCAGGCGCACCGGTTCGCGCGGCGCCGTCGGACGGCTCCCGGCCGACGCCACCGCCCGGGCCCGCCGGAACACCCGGTCGCCGCCCGTCAGACCCCAGGCGGCCGCCCCGGCGCACAGCACACCCGCGAACACCGGCACCGGCAGCGCCGCCACGGCGCTCACCGGGCACCTCGCAGCAGCGGGCGCAGCCGCTCCCAGCCCCGCTCCCGTACGAAGCCCCTCGCGGCCCAGCGCAGCGCCGGCACGGTGACCACCAGACCTGCGGCATCCCGCTCCAGCACGTGCACCTCGGCCACCCGGCGCCGCCCTTCGCGGTCCCGCACCAGGTGCACCACCAAGGTCAGCGCAGCCGCCAACTGGCTGTGCAGGGCGGCCCGGTCGAGCCCGGCCGCCGTCCCCAAGGCCTCCAGCCGGGCCGGGACATGGGCCGCGGCATTGGCGTGGACCGTGCCACAGCCCCCTTCGTGACCGGTGTTCAGCGCCGCGAGCAGGTCTGCGACCTCCGCTCCCCGGACCTCGCCGACCACCAGGCGGTCGGGACGCATCCGCAGCGCCTGGCGGACGAGGTCCGCCAGCGTCACCAAGCCCGCACCCTCCTGGTTGGCGGGCCGGGTTTCGAGCCGCACCACATGCGGATGGTCGGGGCGCAGCTCAGCCGAATCCTCGGCCAGCACGATCCGCTCACCGGAACCGACCAGTCCCAACAGGGCGCTGAGCAAAGTGGTCTTACCGGTTCCGGTCCCGCCGGAGACCAGGAAGGACAGCCGGGCCTCGATCATCTCCCGCAGCAGCCGGTGCCCGCCGGGCGGCAGTGTCCCCGCCGCGACCAGCTCCTCCAGGGTGAACGCCCGCGGCCGCACCACCCGCAAGGAGAGGCAGGCCGACCCGACCGCCACCGGCGGCAGCACCGCGTGCAGCCGGGTGCCGTCGGGCATCCGGGCGTCCACCCAGGGCCGGGCGTCGTCCAGCCGTCGCCCTGCGACGGCGGCCAGCCGCTGGGCGAGCCTGCGCACGGCCCCCGGGTCGGTGAAGGTCACCCCGGTCAGTTCCAGCCCGCCGCCCCGGTCCACCCACACCCGGTCCGGGGCGGCCACCAGTACATCGGTGACCTCCGGGTCGGCGAGCAGCGGTTCCAGGGGGCCCGCGCCGACCAGTTCGGACCGTAACTCGGCGGCGACGCCGAGCACTTCCGCGTCGCCCAGCAGGCGGCCCTGAGAGCGCAGCGCCGCCGCGACCCGCGCCGGGGTCGGTTCCGCGCCGCTTTCGGCGAGCTGGCGGCGCACCGCGTCCAGGAGCAAGGCGCTCATGCCGGCACCCCCTGGGCGGAGCCGAGCGCCCGCTGCCAGAAGCCGTCGCAGAAGCGGGACAGCGCGCCCCGCCCCTGTGTCCCCGGTGCTTCCCCCTCGGCCACCCGTCCGGGAAGTCCCACCTCGACCGGCACCTCACCGGCCAGTGGCACCCCCAGCAGTGCGGCGACCGCCTCCGGGTCGAGACCGCCCGGGCAGCGGCCCCGGACGACGACGCGCACGTCCCCGGCCACCATCCGCACCCCGGCCGCCACCCGGCCCGCGGCGGCCACCGCCCGCAGCTCGCCCGGCACCACCATCAGCACCAGGTCGAGCTGGGCCAGTACCTCCGCCACGGCTTCGTCCACCCTCCGCGGGAGGTCGACCACGACGACCCCGCCCCGGCGGCGGGCGGCCGAGACCACCGATCGCATCGCGGCGGGCGGCACCACGACCCGGTCCCCGCGGTCCCAGCTCAGCACCCGCAGCGCGTGCAGTTCGGGCAGGGACTCCTCCAGGGCTCCGGCGGCCACCCGGCCGCGCGAGGCCGCGAAGTCGGGCCAGCGCAGCCCTTCCGCGCCCTCGCCTCCGAGCAGGACGTCCATGCCGCCGCCCAGCGGGTCTCCGTCGATGAGGATGGTCCGCTCCCCCGTGCGCGCGGCGCGGACGGCGAGTGCGCAGGCGAGGGTGGATGCCCCGGCCCCGCCGCTGCCGCCGATCACCCCGACGGCCAGCGCGGGCCGCCCGGCTCCTTCCACCACGTCGGCGATGCGGTCGACGAGACCGCTTTCGGCGTCCGGGAGCCTCAGCACCTCCTCGGCGCCGATCTCCACCGCCCGCTGCCACACGAGGGGGTCGTCCAGATCCCGGCCGACGAGGAACACGCCGTCCCTGCGCGGTGCCCCGCGCACCCGCCGGGCCGCGTCGTCCCCGACCAGCACCAGGGGCGCGGACTCCCATCCGACGCTCCCACCGCTCCCACCGGGCCCACGAGGCCCGCCCGTACCACCCGGCTCCGGCACCTCGTGGTGCACGTGCGGCTCGGCACCCGCGGCGGCGCACAGCCGCAGCAGGTCGTCGAGCAGCAGGGGATCCTCGGTGATGATCAGCGGGCGCCCGCCGACGGCGGCACCCGCGGCGACGCTCCCGGCCCCGCCCACCGCGGACTTCGGTGTTTCGTACGACTTCGATCGAGCCACGATCTCCGCCCCCTTCTCGCTGCGAATCCAGCACCGCGGACTTCGCGGCTGGAATCACCGTGCAGCGATCGGGAAAAAGAAGTGGATCTTGGGCGAAAACTGTGGACAGCGCGCCGATTGTGAATAACCCGGCCACTCGCGCAGGTGAGTTCCGGAGCGCGGCGGAACCACTACGCAACGTCACGAGTTGGAAGGGGTGAGGGCCTTCGCCATGGAGGCCTCGTACAACAGGAGGGCCGCAGGGATGGTCACTCGGGGCCGAAGGCGGGGACGCGAACCGCGTCCGGACATGCGACGACCCCCGCCGGGGGGGAGAGCGGGGGTCGTCCCCACGGTCCGACTCGGGGGGGGAGGAGCCAGACCGGGTTAGCACGGTCGCGAACGATCCGTGACTTCCATGGTGTACCCGAGAGCCTTCTCAGGCAAACCCACGCGCCACACCTTACGCCGAATGGTGGGCGCATATGCTCGGGGCGTGGAAAATCAGCCCTTGCCGCACTCCTCGCCTCGCACCGCAGCCTTCTTCGACCTGGACAAGACGGTCATTGCGAAGTCGAGCACTCTGACGTTCAGCAAGTCCTTCTACCGCGGCGGCCTGATCAACAGGCGAGCCGTGCTGCGCACCGCGTACACGCAGTTCATCTTCCTGGCCGGCGGCGCCGACCACGACCAGATGGAACGGATGCGCGAGTACCTCTCCGCCCTCTGCAAGGGGTGGAACGTGCAGCAGGTGCGGGAGATCGTCGCGGAAGCCCTGCACGACCTGATCGACCCGATCATCTACGACGAGGCCGCGTCCCTCATCGAGGCCCATCACACCGCCGGCCGCGACGTGGTGATCGTGTCGACCTCCGGCGCGGAAGTGGTCGAGCCGATCGGCGAGATGCTCGGCGCCGACCGGGTCGTCGCCACGCGCATGGTCGTGGGCGAGGACGGCTGCTTCACCGGCGAGATCGAGTACTACGCCTACGGCCCCACCAAGGCGGAAGCCGTCCGCGAGCTCGCGGAGTCCGAGGGGTACGACCTCGACCGGTGCTACGCCTACAGCGACTCGGCCACCGACATCCCGATGCTGGAGGCGGTCGGACACCCGCACGCCGTCAATCCCGACCGGGCCCTGCGCAAGGAGGCCTTGGCGCGGGAGTGGCCGGTGCTCGTGTTCAACCGCCCGGTGCGGCTGAAGCAGCGGCTGCCCGGGCTGTCGATGCCCGCCCGGCCGGCGCTGGTCGCCGCCGCCGCCGTGGGCGCCGCCGCCGCCACGGCCGGGCTGGTCTGGTACGCGAGCCGGCGCCGCAGCCGCGCGCTGGCCGCCTCCGCCTGACACTCGCCGCCTTGGGCGAGCGCCCGCCGCCTGAGGCGAGCGCCCGCCGGGCGATTGTCCCGACCTGGGGCGATTCAGGCCGTCCGATTCGCCCCAGGTCATCCCGCTAGGTAAAAAGTGGAGCCAGGGGTTTCGCATAACTCCGAAGCGGAGTACAAATAAAGCAACGGCCCGCGAGACCAAAGAACATCCGAGAGGATCATCTTTAAAACGCAGTAAGGCCCACGGACCGAAGCATGAACGCCGAGCACCCACGCGACGTCGACCCGTCGATTACGGGCCAGCTGCACCAGGTGACGGGCAAAGTTCCCGACCTGATGGGCAATTTTCGAGGACGCTTGGTAACTGGGCGTAAGTGCCAGCGGCGACACCAAAGCAAGACGGTGTCGCCGCAACCCGTGTCCGGCCCTGTTCGCCGGGTCCGGCCGGGCCGGCCAGCCCCGCCGGAAGGCCTCAGGCCGCGCCGCGCTGCAGCGCCTCGCACACCGCCGTCGACTCGCGGACCCCGAGCTCGATCGCGCGTCCGCAGTGGGCGATCCAGGCGGCCACCCCCTCGGGGGTACCGGAGACGTACCCCTCGAAGGCAGCCAGGTAGGCCTCCCGGCCCTGCTCCGCGTGGCCGACCTCCGCCGGGCAGATCGCCTTCGGGTCCAGCCCGCTGTTGATCAGGACGATGCGCTCGGCCGTCCGCGCGACCAGGCCGTTGTACGTGGCGAAGGGGCGCAGGGCCAGCAGTTCGCCGTGCACCACGGCCGCCGTGATAAGCGCCGGGGCCGAGCCGCCCGCGACGATCAGGCGGGAGAGTCCGTCCAGTCGGCCCGCGACCTCCTCGGCGCCCGGCAGTGGGAGATCGACCACCGGTTCGTCCACCGGCTCGCCCGCCAGGCGGGGGCGGCCCACCACGTCCCCGGCCGCCGTGGACCCCGCCGCCACGAGGTGGAGCCGCGCCAGAACCCGTAGCGGCGACTGGCGCCAGATGCTCAGCAGCTGGCCCGCCTCGGCGGTGAGCCGCAGCGCGGCGCCCACCGTCAGCGCCTCCGGCTCCGACCCGAAGTCGGTCCGGCGGCGCACCTCCTCCAGCGCCCAGTCCGCACCGGACAGCGCCGCGCTCCCGCGGGCGCCGCGCAGTGCGGCCTCCGAGGTGATCTCGCCACTGCGGCGGCGCATCACCCGGTGCCCGTAGACCCGGTCCACGGCCTTGCGTACGGAATCCACGGAATCGGCGACACCCGGCAGCCCGGACAGGGCGGCCAACGGGTCAGAAGCGCTACTCATAAGTAGGGAGCCTACGCACTGCGCACCCTTAGCACCGACCCCTCCTTGGAGTGGTCTTCTTCACTCACCTTGACAACTCAACGCGTTCGACCGGCTACGCTTGGTGAACATGAAGATCGCTTTCGTAGGAAAGGGCGGCAGCGGCAAGACGACGCTGTCCTCCCTCTTCATCCGCCACCTCGCCGCCAATGAGGCCCCCGTCGTCGCGGTGGACGCCGACATCAACCAGCACCTGGGCGCCGCGCTCGGACTCGACGACGCGGACGCGGCCGCGCTGCCCGCCCTCGGCGCGCACCTGCCCCTGATCAAGGAGTACCTGCGGGGCACCAACCCGCGCATCGCGTCCGCCGACACGATGATCAAGACGACTCCGCCCGGCCGGGGGTCGCGCCTGCTGCGGGTCACCGAGGACAACCCGGTGTACGAGGCCTGTGCGCGCACGCTCCTCCTCGACGGGGAGCCCGTACGGCTCATGGCCACCGGGCCGTTCACCGAGGCCGACCTGGGCGTGGCCTGCTACCACTCCAAGGTCGGGGCGGTCGAGCTGTGCCTCAACCACCTCGTCGACGGGCCCGACGAGTACGTCGTCGTCGACATGACCGCCGGATCGGATTCCTTCGCCTCGGGCATGTTCACCCGGTTCGACATGACGTTCCTGGTCGCCGAACCGACCCGCAAGGGCGTCTCCGTCTACCGCCAGTACAAGGAGTACGCGCGGGACTTCGGGGTCTCGCTCAAGGTCATCGGCAACAAGGTGCAGGGCCCCGAGGACATCGAGTTCCTCCAGGACGAGGTGGGCGAGGACCTGCTGGTCACCGTCGGACACTCCGACTGGGTACGGGCGATGGAGAAGGGCCGGCCGGCCTCGTTCGAGCTGCTGGAGGCGACCAACAGGCTGGCCCTCCAGGCCCTCCAGGACGCCGCCGACGACTCGTACGCGCACCGCGACTGGGAGCGGTACACGGAGCAGATGGTGCGGTTCCACCTCAGGAACGCGGAGAGCTGGGGCAACGCCAGGACCGGGGCCGACCTGGCGGACCAGGTCGACCCCGAATTCGTCCTGCGCGAGGGCCTGGGCCGTACCGAACGGGTCGGGGAGACAGCGGATCCGGACGCTCTCGTCAGCCCTCGTCCGCACCGGCATCGGCCGGCTCCGCAGCCGGCTTGACCCCTGCGGGGGCCGTCGGAGGCGCGGGCGGCGGCCCCGCGGTCAGGAACTTCGTCCAGCCCTGCTTCGGCGTCTCGCCGACGTCGAGGGCGCGCATCCACTCAAGGGTCTTGGGGTCCTGGGCGTCCAGCCAGTCCGCCAGTTCCCGGAACGGAACGCAGCGGACGTCCTTCCGGGTGCACATGTTCTTGATGGATTCCTCGACGGCGCGCATGTAGGTGCCGCCGTTCCAGGACTCGAAGTGGTTGCCGATGATCAGCGGTGCGCGGTTGCCCTGGTAGGCCCGCTCGAAGGCCTGGCCCAGGCCGTCGCGCATCTGGTCGCCCCAGTAGGCGTGCTGCGAGGGATCGCCCTGGGAGGTGGTCCCGGACTGGTTCGTCATGAAGTTGTAGTCCATGCTCAGCGTCTCGAAAGCGCGACCCGGCACGGGCACCAGTTGCAGCGGGATGTCCCAGAGCCCGTCCGTCTTCTTGGGCCAGACCTGCTTGCTGATGCCGCTGGAGTCGTAGCGGAAGCCCATGTCCTTCGCCGCCAGCATGAAGTTCTTCTGGCCTTCGAGGCAGGGGGTGCGGGCCCCGATGAGCTCCTTGTCGTAGTCGAACGGGAGCGCCTGCATGTCCTTCAGGCCCGCGTTGGTCTTCCAGTTCTTGACGAACGACTTGGCCTGGTTGATCTCGCTCTTCCACTCCTCCACGGACCACGTGCCGACGCCACCGTCGGGGCCGCAGAAGTGGCCGTTGAAGTGGGTGCCGATCTCGTTGCCCTCCAGCCAGGCGCCGCGGACCTGGGTGGCGGTGTCCTTGATGCCCTGCAGGTCGCCGAAGCCGATGTCGGAGCGGCCGGACTCGTGCTGCGGCGCGGTGTAGAGGGAACGCTTCTCCTCCGGCAGCATGTACACGCCGCTGAGGAAGTACGTCATCCGGGCGTTGTACTTCTTGCCGACCTCGCGGAAGTGCGAGAAGAGCTTCTGGCTGTCCTCGCCCGCCCCGTCCCACGAGAACACCACGAACTGCGGCGGCTTTTCGCCGGGCTTCAGCTTCTGCGCCTTCTGCACGTTCGGCTGCGCGCCGGTGTACGCGGTCGAACCGTCGCCGATGAGCCGGTTGACGCTGCCGGGGGCCTCGGGGGCGGCGGCGCCCTTCCGGGCGTTCTGGCCTCCGGGCGCCGGGGGCTTGGCGGGTTCCGAGGAGCCGCACCCGGCGACTCCGAGGACCAGCGCCGTGGCGGCCAGGCCGCCGGCGATCTTCTTCGTGGCGGCGATCATCCGCCCCACCTCTCCCTCGCAGTTCATCGCAGGACTTCCGCGCCGCAACGTCCCACGCGATCCGATGCGAGGAAGGTGTGACAAGCCGTACAAAATGCTTAATCACCCTGGAGGGTTAATTCATAGGCTATTTGCCCCCATTACCCACCATCGCTCTTTACTCACCATTACCATCCATTTACCGAGTGTTGAGACTCCCGCCGCTTCATCCCTCCCCCCGAGGAGACGGGACCTTATGACAGCCACTTCCCCCACATCCACGAACAAAGAGATCCACCAGCAGAGCCGCAAGGACCGCCCCGCGGACTTCTCCGCGGACCTCTCCGCCTCCATCGCCGTCTTCCTGATCGCCCTGCCGTTCTCCCTCGGCATCGCCCTGGCCACCGGCGCCCCGCTCCAGGCCGGGCTGGTCGCCGCGGCCGTCGGCGGGATCGTCGCGGGCTGGCTCGGCGGCGCCCCGCTCCAGGTGAGCGGCCCCGCCGCCGGACTCACGGTCGTCAGCGCCGAACTCATCCAGCACTACGGGTGGCGTACCACCTGCGCCGTCACCGTGCTCGCCGGCCTCTGCCAGCTCGGCCTCGCCCTGCTGCGCACCGCCCGGTCCGCGCTCATGGTCAGCCCGGCCATCGTGCACGGCATGCTCGCCGGCATCGGCGTCACCATCGCCCTGGCCCAGCTGCACATCGTGCTCGGCGGCACGCCGCAGAGCTCCGCCGTCGCCAACGTCCTCGGCCTGCCCGACCAGTTGGCCGATCTGCACCCGGCCGCGCTCGGCATCAGCGCACTGACGCTGCTCGTCCTGTTCAGCTGGCCGAGGCTGCCCGGGCGGACCGGCCGGGCCCTGCGCAAGGTTCCGGCAGCGCTCGCCGCAGTGGCGACGGCCACCGCGTTCGCCGCCCTGGCCGGCCTCAGCCTGCCCCGGGTGGACCTGCCGTCGTGGCGCAGCCACGCCCTGCCCGAGCTCCCCGAGGGCCCGGTCCTCGGCATCATCGCCGCCGTCCTGACTGTCACCCTGGTCGGCAGCGTCGAGTCCCTGCTCTCCGCGGTCGCGACCGACAAGTTGATCGCCTCCGAGCGCGGCAGGGGCAAGCGCCCGCCGCGCGCCGACCTCAACCGGGAACTGCGGGGACAGGGCGCGGCGAACATCGTCTCCGGCGCGCTGGGCGGGCTGCCCGTCGCGGGCGGGGCCATGCGCAGCGTGGCGAACGTCAAGTCCGGTGCCGCCAGCCGGAAGTCGGTCATGCTGCACGGCCTCTGGGTCCTGATCGCGGCGGGGCTGCTCGTCCCCGCCCTCGACCTGATCCCGCTGGCCGCGCTGGCCGCGCTGGTGATGGCGGTGGGGGTGCGGATGGTGAGCGCCACGCACCTGCGCACGGTCACCCGGCACGGCGAGATCGCGGTCTACGGCACGACCATCGTGGGAGTGGTACTCAGCGGGGTCCTGGAAGGCGTGGCCATCGGCATCGCGGTGGCGGTCGCACTCGCCCTGCACCGGCTGGCGCGCACCCGGATCACGCTGGAGCAGCTGGAGACCGGGGTCCACCGCGTATGGGCGCGTGGCCAGCTGACCTTCCTCGCCGTGCCGCGGCTGAGCCGGGTGCTGAACCAGATCCCGCACGACGGGCGCGCCGTGATCGAGCTGGACGGCTCGTTCATGGACCACGCGGCCTACGAGACGCTGCAGGACTGGCAGGACTCCCACCGCGCCCACGGTGGATCGGTGGAGGTGACCGGCCGCCGCGCCGACGGCGCGCACTTCCTCGACCCGGCCCGGCGCACACCGCAGCGCGGGGGCCACCAGTGCTGTCGCCCCTGGACACCGTGGCAGAACCACTGCGACCACCGCGCCGCGGACACCCGTGCTGACACGGCGGCGGCCACGGGCGCGGGCGCGGCGCCGGACACGGCCACCGACGGCGCGACCGCCGCAGGCGCTCCCGCGTCAGCGGCGTCAGCGGCCGCGGCGGCCTCCGCACGGGCTCCCCGCCGGCGCGGCGCCGGCCAACTGGCCAACGGGATCAGCGCATTCCAGCGCGACACCGCGCCCCACGTACGGGACGAGCTGGCCCGGCTGGCCCGCGAGGGGCAGCGGCCCTCCCAGCTCTTCCTCACCTGCGCGGACTCACGCCTGGTGACCAGCATGATCACGGCCAGCGGGCCGGGCGACCTGTTCACGGTCCGCAACGTCGGCAACCTGGTCCCGCTGCCGGGCGCCGAGTCCACCGACGACTCGGTCGCGGCCGCCATCGAGTACGCGGTGGACGTGCTCAAGGTGGACAGCATCACGGTGTGCGGACACTCGGGCTGCGGGGCCATGCAGGCGCTCCTCAACTCCTCCCCCGGGACCCCGATGACCCCGCTGCGCCGCTGGCTGCGGCACGGGCTGCCCAGCCTGGAGCGGATGGCGAGCCGACACCACGCCTGGGCCCGGATCTCGGGCCGGCTCCCCGCCGACGCCGTGGAGCAGCTGTGCCTGACCAACGTGGTGCAGCAGCTGGAGCACCTGCGGGCGCACGAATCGGTGGCGAGGCGGCTCGCCGAGGGCACGCTGGAGCTGCACGGGATGTACTTCCACGTGGGCGAGGCGCAGGCCTACCTGCTGTCCGAGGGAGAGGACTTCTTCGACTGCCGGGTCTTCGCCACCGTCGGCCAGCGCGCCTGAACCCCGGAGCGATGAACCGGTAGCCTCCCCTGTCCGTGCCATCGTGTGGCCCCTTCCCGCGACCTGCGGCGGGAAGGGGCCGTCGCATGGGTCCGGACATGCTATAGGTCTAAACCAATTTCCGGCTACCCCTTGTCACCTGGGCCGCTGACTGATGAGCTATGCCCGGGGACACAACGGACACCCTGGGAAAGGGAGATGTCGTGAGCAACGAAAGCCTGGCCAATCTGCTCAAGGAGGAGCGGCGGTTCGCACCGCCCGCCGATCTGGCCGCCGCCGCCAACGTGACACAGGCTGCGTACACACAGGCCGACGCGGACCGGCTGGGCTTCTGGGCCGAGCAGGCCCGGCGGCTGCACTGGGCCACGGAGCCGACCGAGACGCTCGACTGGACGAACCCGCCCTTCGCGAAGTGGTTCGCGGACGGCAAGCTGAACGTCGCGTACAACTGCGTGGACCGGCACGTCGAGGCCGGCAACGGCGACCGCGTCGCCATCCACTTCGAGGGCGAGCCCGGCGACAGCCGCGCGATCACCTACGCCGAGCTCAAGGACGAGGTCTCCAAGGCCGCGAACGCCCTGACCGAGCTCGGCGTCCAGGCCGGCGACCGCGTCGCCGTCTACCTGCCGATGATCCCCGAGGCGGTCGTCGCGATGCTCGCGTGCGCCCGTATCGGCGCCGCGCACTCGGTGGTCTTCGGCGGTTTCTCCGCGGACGCCGTGGCCTCCCGCATCCAGGACGCCGACGCCAAGCTGGTCATCACCGCCGACGGCGGCTACCGCCGCGGCAAGCCCAGCGCCCTGAAGCCCGCCATCGACGAGGCCGTCGCCAAGTGTCCGCAGGTCGAGCACGTGCTCGTCGTGCGGCGCACCGGCCAGGACACCGCCTTCACCGAGGGCCGCGACGTCTGGTGGCACGACGTGGTCGGCCGCCAGTCCGCCGAGCACGCGCCGCAGGCCTTCGACGCCGAGCACCCGCTGTTCATCCTCTACACCTCGGGGACCACGGGTAAGCCGAAGGGCATCCTGCACACCTCGGGCGGCTACCTCACGCAGGCGGCCTACACCCACCACGCGGTCTTCGACCTGAAGCCGGAGACCGACGTCTACTGGTGCACCGCCGACATCGGCTGGGTGACCGGACACTCGTACATCGTCTACGGGCCGCTCGCGAACGGCGCCACCCAGGTGATGTACGAGGGCACGCCGGACACCCCGCACCAGGGCCGGTTCTGGGAGGTCGTGCAGAAGTACGGCGTCACCATCCTCTACACGGCGCCCACGGCCATCCGCACGTTCATGAAGTGGGGCGACGACATCCCCGCGAAGTTCGACCTGTCGAGCCTGCGCGTGCTGGGCTCGGTCGGCGAGCCGATCAACCCCGAGGCCTGGATCTGGTACCGCAAGCACATCGGCGGCGACCGCTGCCCGATCGTGGACACCTGGTGGCAGACCGAGACCGGCGCGATGATGATCTCCCCGCTGCCGGGCGTCACGCAGACCAAGCCGGGCTCGGCGCAGCGCGCGCTGCCCGGCATCGGCGCCACCGTCGTGGACGACGAGGCGAACGAGGTCCCGAACGGCGGAGGCGGCTACCTCGTCCTCACCGAGCCGTGGCCCTCGATGCTGCGCACCATCTGGGGCGACGACCAGCGGTTCATCGACACGTACTGGTCGCGGTTCGAGGGCAAGTACTTCGCGGGCGACGGCGCCAAGAAGGACGACGACGGCGACATCTGGCTGCTGGGCCGGGTGGACGACGTGATGCTGGTGTCCGGCCACAACATCTCGACCACCGAGGTCGAGTCGGCCCTCGTGTCGCACCCCTCGGTCGCCGAGGCGGCCGTGGTCGGCGCGAACGACGAGACCACCGGCCAGGCCATCGTGGCCTTCGTCATCCTGCGCGGCAGCGCCTCCGAGACCGAGCACCTGGTCGCGGACCTGCGCAACCACGTGGGCGCCACGCTCGGCCCGATCGCCAAGCCGAAGCGGATCCTGCCGGTGCAGGAGCTGCCGAAGACCCGCTCGGGCAAGATCATGCGCCGTCTGCTGCGCGACGTGGCGGAGAACCGCGCGGTCGGTGACGTCACCACGCTGGCCGACACCTCGGTCATGGACCTGATCCAGTCCAAGCTGCCGGCCGCGTCCAGCGAGGACTGAGACGGGCCGACGGCCCGGTCGGACCAAGGAGGGCGTCCGGTGCGCAACGCGCCGGGCGCCCTTTTCGCGCATAAAGTGACGATCGCCGGATACGCCCTTGGCTACACCCTGTAACATATTGAAAGCGTCAAGAAAGTCCACAGGGTGAGCCGGGAAGTCTGGTCGGCAACTGCATTCGTCATGCCGTCGACCAACCGGAGGTTCCCTTCCGTGGCCACGCCCAACCCGACCGAACCCCAGCGCCGCACGTTCCTCGGCCGGCTCTCGCTGCCCGAGCGCCGGTTCGTGGCCGATGCCCTGCGCGCCGAGACGGTCGGTGGTGTGCTGCTGCTCGTGGCCACGGTCGGCGCCCTCGTCTGGGCGAACACCCCCGCCCTCGCGGACAGCTACCAGACCGTCAGCGACTTCCACTTCGGCCCCGCCGCCATCGGCCTGGACCTGTCGGTACAACACTGGGCGGCCGACGGCCTGCTCGCGGTCTTCTTCTTCGTCGCCGGGATCGAGCTCAAGCGCGAGCTGGTCGCGGGCGATCTGCGCGACCCCAAGGCCGCCGCCCTCCCGGTCATCGCCGCCCTCTGCGGCATGGCCGCCCCGGCGGGGGTCTACGCCCTCGTCAACGTGTTCGGCGACGGCTCGCAGGCCGGCTGGGCGGTCCCGACCGCCACCGACATCGCCTTCGCGCTCGCCGTCCTCGCGGTCATCGGCACCTCGTTGCCGTCCGCCCTGCGCGCCTTCCTGCTGACCCTCGCCGTCGTCGACGACCTCTTCGCGATCGTCATCATCGCGGTGTTCTTCACCAGCGACATCGACGTGCCGGCCCTCGGCGGCGCCGTCGTGGGCCTCGCGCTGTTCTGGTTCCTGCTGCGCCGGGGTGTCCGCGGCTGGTACGTCTACGTCCCGCTCGCCCTGGTCGTCTGGGGCCTGATGTACAACAGCGGGGTCCACGCCACCATCGCCGGTGTCGCCATGGGCCTGATGCTGCGCTGCCACCGCGAGGAGGGCGAGGAGCAGTCCCCCGGCGAGCACATCGAGCACCTCGTACGGCCCGTCTCGGCCGGGCTCGCCGTCCCGCTCTTCGCGCTCTTCTCGGCCGGAGTCTCGCTCTCCGACGAGGCCATCGCCCAGGTCTTCACCCGGCCGGAGACCCTCGGCGTCGTCCTCGGCCTGGTCGTCGGCAAGACGGTCGGCATCTTCGGCGGCACCTGGCTGGCCGCGCGCTTCACCAAGGCGGAGCTGAACGAGGACCTCGCCTGGCCGGACGTGCTCGCCATCGCCTCGCTCGCCGGCATCGGATTCACGGTCTCGCTGCTGATCGGCGAACTCGCCTTCAGCGACGACCGGCCCCTCATGTACGAGATCAAGGCCGCCGTCCTGATCGGTTCCCTCATCGCCGCGGTCGTCGCCTGTGTCCTGCTCAAGCTCCGCGACCGCAAGTACCGGGCGCTCACCGAGGCCGAGGAGCGCGACGAGGACCTCGACGGCATCCCGGACATCTACGAGGAGCACAACCCGGCGTACCACCTGCGGATGGCGAAGATCTACGACGAGAAGGCCGCGGAGCACCGCCGCAAGGCCGAAGCGGCGGCCGGGTCCAGCATCGAGGACGACGGTCCGGCATGATCTGACTGGGACCGACGGCGCTAGGCAGCCGCCGGCAGCAGACGACTGAGGGAGAGAGCGATGAGCGTAGTGGACCAAGGGGTGCCGGGAGCCGAGCGCACGCTCGGCCAGCTGGTCGCCGCGGCCACCGCCGAGATGTCCGCCCTGGTGCACGACGAGATCGCCCTCGCCAAGGTGGAGATCAAGCAGGACGTCAAGCGCGCGGGCATCGGCAGCGGCGCCGCGATGGCCGCGGGCGTGCTCCTGCTCTTCTCCCTCCCCGTACTGAGTTTCGCCGCGGCCTACGGGATCCATAACCTCGGGCTCGGGCTCGCCTGGTCCTTCCTCATCGTCGGCGTCGCGTTCTGGCTGCTCGCGGGCCTGGTCGGGCTCCTCGCCTACGCGAAGTTCAAGAAGGTCAAGCCGCCGGTGAAGACCATCGAGTCGGTCAAGCAGACCGCCGCGCTCGTCGGAACCGTCAAGCCCCACGAGCGGCCGTTGAGTGACAAGGCCGTGGGTGTGGCACGCTCGTCCTCATGACAGCGCCCTCGCCGGACCCCAGCACTCCCCCCACGGCTGCCACGGCGGTACGGCTCGACCTCCCCGGCGGGAAAGCGGTGACCCACCGGGACGTCGCCGCCAACGGCGCCCGCTTCCACGTCGCCGAGCTCGGCGACGGACCGCTCGTGCTGCTCCTGCACGGCTTCCCGCAGTTCTGGTGGACCTGGCGGCACCAGATGGTGGCGCTCGCCGACGCGGGCTACCGCGCGGTCGCGATGGACCTGCGCGGCGTGGGCGGCAGCGACCGCACCCCGCGCGGCTACGACCCCGCCAACCTGGCGCTCGACATCACCGGGGTCGTACGGTCCCTCGGCGAGCCGGACGCCGCGCTCGTCGGGCACGACCTGGGCGGCTACCTCGCCTGGACGGCGGCCGTGATGCGGCCCAAGCTGGTGCGCCGGCTCGTCGTCTCGTCCATGCCGCACCCCCGCCGCTGGCGTTCGGCGATGCTGTCGGACTTCGGTCAGACCCGGGCGAGTTCGCACATCTGGGGCTTCCAGCGGCCGTTCGTGCCCGAGCGGCAGCTCGTCGCCGACGACGGGGCCCTCGTCGGGCGGCTGATCCGGGACTGGTCCGGGCCGCGGCTCCAGGAGGACCTGACCGACGAGGACATCGCGGTGTACCGGCGGGCGATGTGCATCCCGTCGACCGCGCACTGCTCGATCGAGCCCTACCGCTGGATGATGCGGTCCATGGCCCGGCCCGACGGGCTCCAGTTCAACCGGCGGATGAAGCGGCCGGTACGGGTGCCGACGCTGCACCTGCACGGCTCGCTCGACCCCGTGATGCGCACGCGGAGCGCGGCCGGCTCCGGCCAGTACGTCGAAGCCCCGTACCGCTGGCGGCTGTTCGACGGTCTCGGGCACTTCCCGCACGAGGAGGACCCGGCGGCCTTCTCCACCGAGCTGGTGAACTGGCTCAAGGACCCCGAGCCGGACCGCTGACCGATATGACAAGCATTCAATTGCCCGGCGCATAGGCCAATTGGCCGCCCCGGACGGGGTTACCGACCTTGGGGCACGGGCACAGCTCGGAGTATGGGCTGGACGCACGACTACGGTGACACCGCACGCGAACGCCGCTCGGCAGCGACGCCGGGCAGCTACGAGAGGGCCGGCCGCCACGGCCACGACCTCCGACTCGGGATTCCGCGCATCCTGCGCCGCCGGGCCCTGTGGGTCTCGGCGCGGCTGCGCCATCCACGGACGTAGAAGGACACTGGGGCCCCGCGCCTCGGCGTCGGGGCCCCACCTCATCTCAGCGTCTCAGAGGGCGCAACCCTGGCTGTCGACCCGCTGTTCGGCGATCCGGCCGATCCGGATGTCGTCGCGGATCTCGTCCGCCGTCAGCGCGTAGCCGGTGTTCGGGTCGTCGAGGGACTTCGCGAAGACGACCCCGTACACCTTGCCGTCGGGCGTCAGCAGCGGGCCGCCGGAATTGCCCTGGCGGACGGTCGCGTACAGCGAGTACACGTCGCGCCGGACGGTGCCCCGGTGGTAGATGTCCGGGCCGTTGGCGTTGATCCGGCCGCGGACGCGGGCGGAGCGGACGTCGTAGGCGCCGTTCTCCGGGAAACCGGCGACGATCGCGTCACTGCTGCTCGCCGCGTCCCTGTCGGTGAACTCCAGCGGCGGGGCCTTCAGCTTGGGCACGTCCAGGACGGCGATGTCACGCTCCCAGTCGTAGAGCACGACCTTGCCGTCGTACAGCCTGCCCTCGCCGCCGATCTGCACGGTCGGCTCGCTGACTCCGCCGACGACGTGCGCGTTGGTCATCACCCGGCCGGGCGCGAAGACGAAGCCCGTGCCCTCCAGCACCTTGCTGCAACTGGGGGCGGTGCCGACGACCTTCACGATCGAGCGCTTGGCCTGCTCGGTGACGGGACTGCGCGCGAGCGCCGGATCGGGTGCCTTGACCTCGGCGATGGGCTCGTTGGAGAACGGGCTGAAGACCTGCGGGAAACCGTTCTGCGCCAGGGTGGAACTGAAGTCCGAGAACCAGGTGTTCGCCTGGGAGGGCAGCACGCGCGACACGCCCAGGAGCACCTTGGAGTTGCGGACTTCCTTGCCCAGCGTGGGAAGTGACGTACCGGCGAGCGCGGATCCGATCAGCCAGGCCACCAGCAGCATCGCGACGACGTTGACCAGCGCGCCGCCGGTCGCGTCCAGCACGCGCGCCGGCGACCAGGTGATGTGGCGGCGGAGCCGGCTCCCCAGGTGGGTGGTCAGGGCCTGGCCGATCGAGGCGCAGACGATGATCACGACGACGGCGATGACGACGACCGTGGTGGACACCTGGGTGCCGTTGTCCGTCACCCGGTCCCAGACCAGCGGGATCAGCGACATCGCGACGAGACCACCGCCGAGGAAGCCGATCACCGACAGGATGCCGACGACGAACCCCTGGCGGTAGCCGACGATCGCGAACCATACGGCGGCGAGCAGCAACAAGATGTCCAGCACGTTCACGTGGGCCACCGTCTCATGCGCGCCAGTCGAGCGGGACGTGACGTGAGCGGTCCCACGGCCGCTCCCATCCCGCGAAGTGCAGGATCCGGTCGATCACCCCGGCGGTGAAACCCCAGACCAGAGCCGATTCGACGGTGAATCCCGGACCCAGGTGGCCGCTGGGATGGACGGTCATGACCCGGTGTCCGGGGTCCGTGAGATCGGCCACCGGGACCGTGAAGACCCGGGCCGTCTCGGCCGGGTCCACGGCGCCGACCGGGCTCGGAGCGCGCCACCAGCCGAGGACCGGGGTCACGACGAACTCGCTGACCGGGATGTAGAGGCGGGGCAGCACCCCGAAGAGCTGGACACCGGAGGGGTCGAGCCCGGTCTCCTCCTCGGCTTCGCGCAGCGCGGCGCGCAGCGGGCCGGTGGTGTGCGGATCGCCGTCCTCCAGGTCCAGGGCGCCCCCGGGGAAGGACGGCTGGCCCGCGTGCGAGCGCAGGGTGCCGGCGCGCTCCATGAGCAGCAGCTCGGGCCCGCGGGGGCCCTCGCCGAACAGGACGAGCACGGCGGACTGCCGGCCCCGGCCGTCCTCGGGCGGCAGGAACCGGCTCAGCTGGGTCGGACGCACCGTGCGCACGGCCTCGACGACGGGGTCGAGCCAGTCGGGCAGGCCGTCCGTGGTGACCTCGATCGCGTCGCGGCCCGGCCGGGCTCCGCCGACATCACGAGGCCCCGCCGTCGTCTCGTCCCGTGTACCGCGCGTCATAGGCACCCCTGTCGCAGCTTTTCCGTGAACACCGTCTCCCACACCGCCAAACGCGGCCCGGGTACCGATTCGTTCCTGCCCGCGCCCGTCAGGGCACCGGGGCGCCCAGTGGCGGGGCCGGGAGGCCCGGGTAGTCCGGCGGCGGGCTCAGGCGCTGGCCCGGCTGGCCGCCCTTCTCGTACTTGAGCAGCTTGCGCGCCTTCTCCGGGTCGGTCTCGCCCTCCCCGTACGCGGGGCAGAGGGGGGCGATCGGACAGGCCCCGCAGGCGGGCTTGCGGGCATGGCAGATCCGGCGGCCGTGGAAGACGACGCGATGCGAGAGCATCGTCCACTCGCTCTTCGGGAAGATCGCGCAGATCTCCGCCTCGACCTTCTCCGGATCCTCCTGCTCGGTCCACTTCCAGCGGCGCACGAGCCTGCCGAAGTGGGTGTCGACGGTGATGCCCGGAACCCCGAAGGCGTTGCCGAGGACCACGTTCGCGGTCTTCCGGCCGACTCCGGGCAGGGTCACCAGATCCTCTATCCGGCCCGGCACCTCCCCTCCGAAGTCGTCCCGCAGGGCCTGCGAGAGGCCGAGCAGGGACCTGGACTTCGCGCGGAAGAACCCGGTGGGCTTGATCAGCTCCTCCAGGTGCTCGGGAGCCGCCGCCGCCATGTCCTCGGGGGTGGGGTAGGCGGCGAAGAGGGCCGGGGTCGTCTGGTTCACCCGCAGGTCGGTGGTCTGCGCGGACAGCACCGTCGCGACGAGCAGCTCGAACGGATTGCGGAAGTCGAGCTCCGGATGGGCGTACGGATAGATCTCGGCCAGCTCGCGGTTGATGCGGCGGGCCCGGCGCACCATGGCCAGACGGGACTCCGGCTTGGCCACGGACGGTTTCTTGGCCGAACCTTTGCCCTGAGGGGCGGGCCGGGCCTTCTCGGACACCTTCGAGGGGGCTTGTTCGCCCACGGCTGAATTATGGGCGGCGGTCACTCCCGCAGACCCCTTGGCCTGTGCTCTCACCGGCTTGTTGGACACCCGGCCAGCCTAAGGCCGGCCGCTGACACCCGCCCGGACCTCAGGTAACACCACCCCGATTGGCCTCCCACCGCACAGCACGCCCGTATGTCCGGCATCCTAGGTAGTGATTGATCGCACTGTTTGAGCCGTCCGGCAAAATGGGAGACCGGTCCCCTGAGCTGGTCGACATAGGAGAGAGACTCGTGGACGACGTTCTGCGGCGCGCCCCGCTCTTCGCGGCGCTCGATGACGAGCAGGCCGCGGAGCTCCGCGCCTCCATGGGCGAGGTGACCCTCGCACGCGGTGACGCCCTGTTCCACGAGGGCGATCCCGGCGACCGGCTGTATGTCGTGACCGAGGGCAAGGTGAAGCTCCACCGCACCTCCCCCGACGGCCGCGAGAACATGCTGGCCGTCCTCGGTCCCGGCGAGCTGATCGGCGAGCTGTCGCTGTTCGACCCGGGCCCGCGCACCGCCACCGCCACCGCGCTGACCGAGGTCAAGCTCCTCGGCCTGGGCCACGGCGACCTGCAGCCGTGGCTGAACGCCCGGCCCGAGGTGGCGACCGCGCTGCTGCGCGCCGTCGCGCGGCGCCTGCGCAAGACCAACGACCAGATGTCCGACCTGGTCTTCTCCGACGTTCCCGGCCGTGTGGCGCGGGCGCTCCTCGACCTGTCGCGCCGCTTCGGCGTGCAGTCGGAAGAGGGCATCCACGTGGTGCACGACCTGACGCAGGAAGAGCTCGCGCAGCTCGTCGGCGCCTCGCGCGAGACCGTGAACAAGGCCCTGGCCGACTTCGCCGGCCGCGGATGGCTCCGCCTGGAAGCGCGTGCGGTGATCCTGCTGGACGTGGAGCGCCTCGCGAAGCGTTCGCGCTGACACGCTGACCCCTGGCTTCGTGAAGGGCCCCGCCCGTACCCCGGGCGGGGCCTTCGCGTTTCCCGGCACCGTGTTTTGCCCCGACCCGCCCGGATTCACCCGTTCGCAGCCGGATTCGCCCGGGAACCGTGCACAGTGGAGGTATGGAGCACAGGGGCCTCGACGCGTACGGGTACTTCGAGCGGGAGGGATCGCTGGGGCAGGTGCGGGCCGAGTTCAAGGAGGTCGTCGCCGCCGCGCGGGAACGGACCGCCGAGGCGTACGGACGGCGGCTGCACAGCGCCTACCTGTACGGGTCCGTGCCGCGCGGGACGGCCCGGCCCGGGCGGTCCGGCCTCGACCTGCTGCTCGCCCTGCACCACGAGCCCGCCGCCGAGGACGGTGACGCCGCCGAGGTGCTGGCGCGCGGCCTCGACGAGGACTTCCCGCAGATCCTGGGCGCCACGATCCCGCTGTACGGCAAGGAGACCCTGCTGAGCGAGCAGGAACGATTCGGCCTGGGCTGGTTCCTCGCCTGCCTGTGCACCCCGCTGCTCGGCGCCGACCTGGCCGAGCACCTGCCCCGCTACCGCCCCGACAGCCTGCTCGCCCGGGAGACCAACGGCGACCTGGCCGACGTACTGCCCACCTGGCGGGCGAAGGCGCGGGCGGCGTCCTCCCCGGACGAGTACCGGGCCCTGAGCCGGGCCTTCGCGCGGCGCCTGCTGCGCACCGGATTCACCCTGGTCATGCCGCGGTGGGGCGGCTGGACCAGCGACCTCGCCGAGTCCGCGGAGGTCTTCGGCACCTACTACCCGCAGCGGGCCGCCCAGATGCGGGCCGCGGCCGCCGTGGCGGTCCACCCCGTCGCGGACCCGGCCGTCCTGCACGGCTACATCGAGGACCTCGGACCATGGCTCGCGGACGAGTACACGGCCCGCCACGGTACGAAGACGCCTCGCGAACGGGGCTGGCCCCCGGGCCTGCCTCAGGACTTCCCGGCGACCTCGAGGGACTCGACGGCCAGCTTGGCCTCGGCCAGGCCCGCGCCGGTGATCCGGCGGTAGGCCTTGATGGCCGAGATCTTGCGGTCGGCCACCAGATGGGCCCGTACCTCGTCCATCCCGGCCGGCTCCGGCTCCTCGATGCCGAAGTGGTCCAGCACCAGGGCCAGGCGACGCTCCATGCGGTCCGCCTTGAGCTGCAGGCTCTGCACGCGGAGCGTCACCGTGGAGGTGATCCAACCGGCCGTCGCGACGAGCATGACGAGCAAGAACACGGTGTTCATTCGGGCCCCCCAGGGATCAGTCCGTGATCTTGAAGGTACTCCAGCTGCGCCCGGACGGACCATTCCGCGGCCGGCCACAGCGAGCGGTCCACGTCCGCGTAGACGTGGGCGACGACCTGCTCCGGGGTGACGAACCCGTCCTCGACGGCGGTCTCGATCTGGGCGAGGCGGTGCGCGCGGTGGGCCAGGTAGTACTCGACGGCGCCCTGGGCGTCCTCCAGGACCGGCCCGTGGCCCGGCAGGACGGTGTGCACGCCGTCGTCGACCGTGAGCGAGCGCAGGCGGCGCAGAGAGTCCAGGTAGTCGCCCAGACGGCCGTCGGGGTGCGCGACGACGGTGGTACCGCGGCCGAGGATCGTGTCGCCCGTCAGGACGGCCCGGTCGGCGGGCAGGTGGAAGCAGAGCGAGTCACTGGTGTGGCCCGGGGTCGGGACCACGCGCAGTTCCAGACCGCCCGTGCGGATCACGTCCCCGGCGGCCAGGCCCTCGTCGCCCAGGCGCAGCGCCGGGTCCAGGGCGCGGACCTTGGTGCCGGTCAGCTCGGCGAACCGGCCGGCGCCCTCGGCGTGGTCGGGGTGGCCGTGGGTGAGCAGGGTCAGGGCGATCCGCTGGCCGGCCCGCTCGGCGGTGTCGATGACCGCGCGCAGGTGCGCCTCGTCCAGCGGTCCGGGGTCGACGACCACGGCCAGGGTGGACCCGGGCTCGGACAGCAGCCAGGTGTTGGTGCCGTCCAGGGTCATCGCGGACGCGTTGGGGGCCAGGACGTTGACGGCGCGGGAGGTGGCGGGCCCGGAGGCGACGACCCCTCGGGGCTGGCCCGGCAGTGCGGCGGCGTCGGTCACGCGGGGCCTCCGGGGCGCACTCGCTTCGTGAACTCGTCGTGCCCCGGCCAGCTGAGCACCAGCTCGCCGTCCTCCAGCACGGCCCGGGCCAGTACGGGGGTCAGGTCCTGCGCGCCGGCCGCGGCGAGCGCGTCCGCGGCGCTCCCGTACGGCTCCAGCGAGCGCAGGGTGGAGATGGTCGGCGGCATCATCAGCAGCTCGCCCTTGTCGTACCCGGCGGCCGCGTCGGCGGGGCGGATCCACACGGTCCGGTCGGCCTCGGTGGAGGCGTTGCGGGTGCGCTGGCCTTCGGGGAGGGCGGCGACGAAGAACCAGGTGTCGTAGCGGCGCGGCTCGAACTCCGGGGTGATCCAGCGCGCCCACGCCCCCAGCAGGTCGGAGCGCAGCAGCAGGCCGCGGCGGTCCAGGAACTCCGCGAAGGACAGCTCCCGGGCCACCAGGGCCTGGCGGTCGGCCTCCCAGTCGTCGCCGGTGGTGTCGCCGACGACGGTGTCCGGGGTCTGCCCGGCGAGCAGGACGCCCGCCTCCTCGAAGGTCTCCCGGACGGCGCCGCAGACGATGGCCTGGGCGGTGCGGGTGTCCGTGCCGAGGCGGCGGGCCCAGTCGTCCCGGCTCGGCCCGGCCCAGCCCACCTGGTGTTCCTCGTCGCGGTGGTCGACCCCGCCGCCGGGGTAGGCGTACGCGCCTCCGGCGAAGGCCATGGAGGCGCGCCTGCGCAACATGTGCACGGCGGGCCCGGCGGGGGTGTCGCGGAGCAGCATCACGGTGGCGGCGCGGCGCGGGTCGACCGGAGTGAGTGAGCCCTCCGCGAGCGCGCGGATGCGGGCGGGCCATTCCGGCGGGTACCACTGGCCTCCGGCGGGGGGCTGGGCCTGGGGCTGCTGCTGACCATTCGGCATGGCCGGATGCTACGGCCATCCGGGCCGATGTTCGAGGGCACCCCGGCGCGACGCGACGCGGCGCGACGCCGGGCGGGTCTCCGCCCGGCCTCCCGGACTCCGCCCCGGGCCCGGCGCCTCGAACGCCGGCCGGGCCGGATGCGGCCGGTGCCGCCCGCACGGCGGACGTGGAACCGCGCGCCCGGCGCGATCGGACCCCGTCGGCATCCGAGGCGCCGGGGTCCCCCGGACGGAGTCAGGGAAGGGTCCGGGGCAGCGTTCCGGCAGCGGCGCCGCACCAGGACGGCACCGCCGGGTGCGGCGGCCCGGCGGCCGAGCCGCGCGAGCCGGCCGCCTCGGGGGAACTCAGGCTCCGGCGACCAGTTCGACCTGGATCTCGACCTCGACCGGGGCGTCCAGCGGGAGGACCGCCACGCCGACCGCGCTGCGGGCGTGGAATCCCTTGTCACCGAGGACGGCGCCCAGGAGCTCACTCGCCCCGTTCAGCACACCCGGCTGACCCGTGAAGTCGGGGGCCGAGGCGATGAAGCCGACGACCTTCACGACACGCGCGATCTTGTCGAGGTCGCCGACGACCGACTTGACCGCGGCCAGGGCGTTGAGCGCGCACGTGGCGGCCAGTTCCTTGGCCTGCTCCGGCGAGACCTCGGCGCCGACCTTGCCGGTGACCGGCATGCTGCCCTTGACCATCGGGAGCTGCCCGGCGGTGTAGACGTACACGCCCGACCGCACGGCCGGCTGGTAGGTGGCCAGCGGCGGGACGACCTCGGGGAGGGTCAGGCCGAGCTCGGCCAGCTTCGCGTCGACGACGCCGCTCATGCCTTCTCCCGCTTGAGGTAGGCCACGAGCTGCTCGGGGTTGTTCGGCCCGGGCACGACCTGGACGAGCTCCCAGCCGTCCTCGCCCCAGGTGTCCAGGATCTGCTTGGTGGCGTGGACCAGCAGCGGGACCGTCGCGTATTCGAACTTCTTGGTCATGGGAGCGAGGGTAGTGCCTGTCCTACGGGGCTCATGCGCGCCCCGGGATCCGAGTCGTTAGGCTCGGACGCTGTGAGCAGGCTCCAGGTGGTCAGCGGCAAGGGCGGCACCGGCAAGACCACGGTCGCCGCGGCACTCGCGCTTGCCCTCGCACGCGAGGGCAAGCGGACTCTTCTGGTGGAGGTCGAGGGCAGGCAGGGAATCGCGCAGCTCTTCGGCACCGAGGCGCTCCCGTACGAGGAGCGGAAGATCGCGGTGGCCCCGGGCGGGGGCGGTGAGGCCGGAGGCGAGGTCTTCGCGCTCGCCATCGACGCCGAACGGGCGCTGCTGGACTACCTCCAGATGTTCTACAAGCTCGGCTCGGCCGGCCGCGCGCTCAAGAAGCTCGGCGCCATCGACTTCGCCACGACCATCGCCCCCGGGCTGCGCGACGTACTGCTGACCGGCAAGGCGTGCGAGGCGGTGCGGCGCAAGGACAAGTCCGGCCGGTTCGTCTACGACCACGTGATCATGGACGCGCCGCCGACCGGGCGGATCACCCGGTTCCTGAACGTCAACGACGAGGTGGCGGGCCTGGCCCGGTTCGGGCCGATCCACAACCAGGCGCAGGCCGTCATGAAGGTGCTCAAGTCGCCCGAGACGGCCGTGCACCTGGTCACCCTCCTGGAGGAGATGCCCGTCCAGGAGACCGCGGACGGCATCGCCGAACTCCGCGAAGCCGGGCTTCCGGTGGGCCGCGTCGTCGTCAACATGGTGCGCCCGCACCACCTGGACGAAGACACCCTGCGCACCGCGGCCGGCGAGCACCGCGCCGAGGTGGCCAGGGCGCTGTCCCGGGCGGGCCTGGGCGGCGCGCGCCGCGGCGCGGCGGCCGAGCGGCTGGTGGAGCCGCTGCTCGCGCAGGCCGCCGAGCACGCGGGCCGGGTGGAGCTGGAGCGCGCGCAGCGTGCCGTACTGGCCGAGCTGGGCGTGCCGACGTACGAACTCCCCCTGCTCGGTGCGGGGATGGATCTGGCCGGGTTGTACGAGCTGGCCAAGGACCTGCGGAAGCAGTCGGTGGCCGAATGAGCGAGGGGGTGGACACCGTGGGCCTGGACACTCCGCCGCAGCTGGCGGTCGACCGGCTGCTGGACGATCCGAAGACGCGGATCATCGTGTGCTGCGGGGCGGGCGGGGTCGGCAAGACCACCACGGCCGCGGCCCTCGGCGTGCGGGCGGCCGAGCGCGGGCGCAAGGCGGTCGTGCTCACCATCGACCCGGCGCGGCGGCTCGCGCAGTCGATGGGGATCGACTCGCTGGACAACACCCCGCGCAGGGTGGCGACCGTAGGGGCGGGCGGCGGCGAACTGCACGCCATGATGCTGGACATGAAGCGGACCTTCGACGAGATCGTCGAAGCGCACGCGGACGCCGAGCGGGCCCAGGCCATCCTCGCCAACCCGTTCTACCAGTCGCTGTCGGCCGGCTTCGCGGGCACGCAGGAGTACATGGCGATGGAGAAGCTGGGGCAGCTGCGGGCCCGGGACGACTGGGACCTGATCATCGTGGACACCCCGCCGAGCCGGTCCGCGCTGGATTTCCTGGACGCGCCGAAGCGGCTCGGGTCCTTCCTGGACGGCAAGTTCATCCGGGTGCTGATGGCTCCGGCGAAGGTGGGCGGCCGGGCCGGGATGAAGTTCCTGAATGTCGGCATGTCGATGATGACGGGCACGCTCAGCAAGCTGATGGGTGCCTCGCTGCTGAAGGACGTACAGACCTTCGTGGCCGCCATGGACACGATGTTCGGCGGCTTCCGCACCCGCGCGGACGCCACCTTCCGGCTCCTCCAGGCCCCCGATACGGCCTTCCTGGTGGTCGCCGCGCCCGAACCGGACGCCCTGCGCGAGGCCGCGTACTTCGTGGAGCGGCTGGCCGCGGAGAACATGCCGCTGGCCGGTCTGGTGCTGAACCGGGTGCACGGCAGCGGAGCCGACCAACTGTCCGCCGAACGGGCGCTGGCCGCCGCAGAGAATCTTGAAGAAGGCGGCATTGTCGATCAGGAGCCCGGGAAAGCTGGACTTCGTGACGCCGCCGACGACGGCTCCCCCGACGTGGACGAGATCACGGCAGGACTGCTGCGCCTGCATGCCGAACGGATGCAGGTGATCGCGCGCGAGCAGCGCACACGCGATCGCTTCACCTCACTGCACCCCGAGGTGGCGGTGGCCGAAGTGGCCGCCCTGCCCGGCGATGTGCACGACCTCGCCGGGCTGCGGGCCATCGGAGAGCGACTCGCGGCCGGGGTTCCGGCCGGAGCGTAGGCGTTCGTACCGTACGTGCGGGTCCGGGTGACCTACCCGGCCGCCGCGTACGTCTCGTACGGAACGTCGATCTCCTCGTCGGCATCCATCGTCAGGATGCCCGTACTGCGCTCGTACTCCGTGCGAGCGGTTTCGAGCAGCCGTCGCCACGAGGTGACGGTGGGACGCCGGCGCAGCAGCGCACGTCGTTCCCGCTCGGTCATTCCGCCCCACACGCCGAACTCGACGCGATTGTCGAGCGCGTCGGCCAGGCACTCGGTCCGCACCGGACATCCGGTGCACACCGCCTTGGCCCTGTTCTGTGCCGCTCCTTGAACAAACAGTTCATCCGGATCGGTAGTGCGGCAGGCTGCCTGCGCACTCCAGTCGGTAACCCAGCCCATCCCGGCGCCGTCCTCTCCCGAATCGAGGCTCCCCCACGGCGGCAGCGGCATATTCACCGCTGCCAGTTGAGGACGTTACGGAAGGCGGGCACAGTGCAACACCCCCGACGGGCCCAATCTTGAATGGTCCGAACGGACTATGGGTAAGCGGCAGATCACCCGACGGAGTGATCGGACGACATGCCCGACCATTCCGGCGATTCGGGTGAAATCACCGAGTCGCCAGTGGAGCGCGCCCCACACAGGAGGCGGGATTCGGACATGAGTCCACCCCATTCGGGAAGGGTGAAAATCAAGCCGAGGGGTTGATGTCGCACCGCACTGCTGTGACAGTTGGGGACAGCTTAGGCCAAGGCATTCGCGTGTGTCCGGCGAATGAGAACGTAGGCTGCCCCCCATGGGAAAGAAGCGCTCGGGCGGCGGGCTCACGGGCAGCCAGCAGGCCGTCAAGTTCCTCGGGGTGTCCGTTCTCTCCGGAGTCGTGCTGGCCGGCATGGCGATCCCGGCGGCAGGCGCCCTGGGGCTCGCGGCCAAGGGCACGGTCGAGGGATTCGACGAGATCCCGGCCAATCTGAAGACTCCGCCACTGAGCCAGCGGACCACGATTCTGGACGCGGAGGGTGGCTTGATCGCCACTGTCTATTCGCGCGACCGGCAGGTGGTCCCGCTCACGGCGATCTCCCCGTACATGCAGAAGGCGATCGTCGCCATCGAGGACTCGCGTTTCTACGAGCACGGCGCGGTCGACCTGAAGGGCATCCTGCGCGCGGTCAACCGCAACGCACAGGAGGGCGGCGCCGCTCAGGGCGCCTCCACGCTCACCCAGCAGTACGTGAAGAACGTGTTCGTCGAAGAGGCCGGCGACGACGAGACCAAGGTGCGCGAGGCCCAGGAGAAGAGCCTCGGCCGCAAGATCCGCGAGCTGAAGTACGCGATCCAGGTCGAGGAGGAGCTCGGGAAGAAGAAGATCCTCGAGAACTACCTCAACATCACGTACTTCGGCCAGCAGGCCTACGGAATCGAATCCGCCGCCCAGCGCTACTTCAGCAAGCCGGCCAAGGACCTGACCCTGGAAGAGTCCGCGCTGCTCGCGGGCGTCGTCCAGTCGCCGAGCCGGTACGACCCGGCGAACGACGCCCAGGAGGCGCTCAAGCGCCGCAACGTCGTCCTCCAGCGGATGGCCGACATCAAGGACGTCTCCCAGGCGGAGGCCGACGCGGCGAAGGCGAAGCCGGTCGCGCTGAAGGTGACCCGGCCGAAGAACGGCTGCATCACCGCGGTCAAGGGCGCGGGCTTCTTCTGCGACTACGTGCGCAACACCTTCCTGACCGACGCGGTCTTCGGCAAGACGCGCGAGGAGCGGGCCAAGGTCTGGAACCAGGGCGGCCTGACGGTACGCACGACGCTCGACCCGCAGTCGCAGGACGCGGCCAACGAGTCGATCAAGGACCACGTCTACCAGGAGGACTCGATCGCGACGGCTGTGACCATGGTCCAGCCGGGCACCGGCCGGGTGCTGGCGATGGGGCAGTCCAAGCCGTACGGCTTCGGGAAAAACGAGACGCAGATCAACTTCGCCGTGGACAAGCGGATGGGCGGCTCGAACTTCGGCTTCCAGGTGGGCTCCACCTTCAAGCCGTTCATCGCCGCCGCCGCCCTGGAGCGGGGCCTGCCGCCGACGAAGGTGTACCAGGCGCCGAACAAGATCGACTACCCGACGCCGATCCCGAAGTGCGACGGCTCGCAGTGGCTGAACCTGCCGGTCGAAGGCAAGATCCAGACGGCCAAGAACGAGACCGAGGACGAGATCGGCCCGTACGCGCTGAAGACGGCGATGGAGAAGTCCATCAACACGTACTTCGTCGAGATGATCGGGGAGATCGGCCTCTGCCCGGTCACGGAGATGACACAGAAGCTCGGTGTGATCCCGGCCGACGGCTCGAAGCTCCCCGAGGCCCCGTCGATCGCGCTCGGTTCGGCCGAACTCTCCCCGCTGACGATGGCCAACGCGTACGCGACCTTCGCCAACCGGGGCGTCTACTGCACCCCGGTCGCCATCGAGTCGATCACCGACGCGCACGGCAAGGCGCTCGCCGTGCCGAAGAGCAAGTGCGACCGGGCGATGTCGACGGAGACCGCCGACACCATCAACACCCTGCTGCGTGGCGTGGTCGACTCCGGTACGGGTGAGCGGGCAGGTCTGACCGACCGCGACAGCGCCGGCAAGACCGGTACGACGGACTCCCGCTACAACGCCTGGTTCGTCGGCTACACCCCGAACATCTCGGGCGCGGTGTGGGTCGGCTCGGGCGGCGCGAAGAAGATCACGATGGAGGACATCGTGATCGGCGGCAAGCCGTACGACAAGGTCTTCGGCGGCGGCCTGCCCGGCCCGATCTGGAAGGACGCGATCACCGGCGCGCTGTCCGGGCGCGAGGCCCTTTCCTTCATCACGGTCAGCATCCCGGAACCGATGCTCCCGTCCGGCGGCCCGCGCGGCAACAAGCCGCCCACTTCCCCGACGAACCCGAACAAGCCCGGCAAGCCGGGTGACAACAAGCCCGGCGGCCGGCCCGGCGGGACCACGACCGGCGGCCGGGGGGGGGGGGCCACCCCGCACACCCGGTCCCCGGGTACCCCGCCCCCGCGGGGCCTTAGGGGGGGCCCCCAC
This sequence comes from Streptomyces sp. NPDC056224, assembly GCF_042267665.1. NCBI lineage: Bacteria > Bacillati > Actinomycetota > Actinomycetes > Kitasatosporales > Streptomycetaceae > Streptomyces > Streptomyces sp. NPDC056224. The sequence continues at coordinate 107,940 of NZ_JBHJTK010000011.1, read as the reverse complement.
ACCCTGTCGCCCCCCCCCGGGTATCCGCGCTGGGGCCCCCGCCGGATCCGGCTGGGGCCCCTCGCACGTGTGGGATCAGGAAAGCTGCTGCTTGACGACGGCGGCGACGCGCCCGCCCTCGGCCAGCCCGGCGATCTTCGGGTTCACGATCTTCATGACGGCGCCCATGGCCCGCGGCCCCTCGGCGCCCGCGGCCCTGGCCTCCTCGACGGCCTGCGCCACGATCGCGACGAGCTCGTCGTCGGTGAGCTGCTTGGGCAGGTACGCGTCGAGGAACTCGCCCTCCGCGGTCTCCCGTGCGGCCTGCTCGGGACGGCCGCCCTGGGCGAAGGCCTCGGCGGCCTCGCGGCGCTTCTTCGCCTCCTTGGCGATCACCTTGAGGACTTCCTCGTCGGAGAGCACGCGTGCTTCCTTGCCCGCGACCTCCTGGTTGGTGATGGCGGAGAGGGTCAGTCGCAGGGTGGACGAGTGCAGCTCGTTCCGCTCCCTGATGGCGGTCGTGAGGTCGTCCTGAAGCTTGGCCTTGAGCGTGGTCATGGACCTGAGTCTGCCAGGTGCGGGGGCGGTGGCGCCCGTTGGTTTTCCGGGTCTGCGACGATGGGGCCATGCGTGCGCGTTACGGAGTCCCCCTGAAGGCAGCTGCCGGAATCGCCGCGGTGGGGGCCGCGGGTGTGGCCTATTCCGCCGGCTTCGAGGCGCGGTCCTTCCGGCTGCGCCGCGTCACCGTGCCCGTCCTGCCCCGGGGGATGCGCCCGCTGCGCGTGCTCCAGGTCTCGGACATCCACATGGTCGGCGGGCAGCGCAAGAAGCGCGCCTGGCTGCAGTCACTGGCAGGCCTGCGCCCCGACTTCGTCGTGAACACCGGTGACAACCTCTCCGACACCGAGGGGGTGCCGGAGGTGCTCGACGCCCTGGGGCCCCTGATGGACTTCCCCGGCGTGTACGTCTTCGGGTCGAACGACTACTACGGGCCGAGGCTGCGCAACCCCGGGCGCTACCTGATCGAGAAGGTCCAGGGGCGGCACGGGCTGAACGGCAACAAGCCGGTCGTCGGCGCCGTGCACAACCCGTGGGAGGAGCTGCGGGACGCATTCGACACGGCGGGCTGGCTGAACCTCACCAACGCCCGGGCGCGGCTGAAGCTCGACGGCCTGGAGCTGGCCTTCACCGGGCTGGACGACCCGCACATCAAGCGCGACCGCTACGAGCGGGTGGCGGGCGGCCCGGAGGCGGACGCGGACTTCTCGCTGGCCGTGGTGCACGCCCCGTACCTGCGGACGCTGGAGTCCTTCACGGCGGACGGCTACCCGCTGATCCTGGCGGGGCACACGCACGGCGGGCAGTTGTGCATCCCCTTCTACGGGGCGCTCGTCACCAACTGCGACCTGGACACGAAGCGGGTGAAGGGCCTCTCCACGCACGAGGCGGGCGGCCACCGCGCGTACCTTCACGTCTCGGCCGGCTGCGGCACCAACCGGTTCACCCCGGTCCGCTTCGCGTGCCCGCCGGAGGCGACACTCCTGACGCTGACACCGAAGACGCAGGGGTGAGCGAGGGCGGGACCGACCCGGCGGTCTCCGGCGCCCCGGTCTGCGCCGCGGCCGCGGCGGGACCCGCCATCGAGTGCGCGTAGGGCGGCGCGCCCGTCGCCCTGAGCCCCTTCACCGTCTGGACGAACACCCTGGTCGCGGTCGTCTTCGGCCTCGCCGCCGCGCGCGCCCGGCCGAGGCGCCCCGCGGCCGCCCGGCTCCACCGGGGCGGGGTCCCGGCGTCGCCGCGGACTTCCTCCTCCTGACGGCCCCGCGCCCCCGGGCGCCCTGCGCGCGCCGGTCGCGGCGGACCGCAGCCGCCCGGCATCCGGGCCTCGCCCCGTGCCCCGGCGCCCCCGGCGCGCAAACCGGATTTCGTCTCCGGCCAAGGGTCCGCTAAAGTAATCGATGTCGCCAGGGCAGCAAACGCCGCTAGGGCGACGATCGGGGTGTAGCGCAGCTTGGCAGCGCGCTTCGTTCGGGACGAAGAGGTCGTGGGTTCAAATCCCGCCACCCCGACTTCGTAAAACCAGGTCAAGGGCTTGATCCGCATCGCGGGTCAGGCCCTTCCTGCGTATCGGTGATCGTTCGGGTGAATTCCGGGAGTCGATCTCGGCCGGCTCGTCCGGGCTGCCTCCCGTCGGCAATTGCCCGGCTCACGCAGACCGTTGGTCTCTCCGCACTCACGACAGGACAGGTCCGCTCCGCCATGTTCGCCCACGCCCTCTCCCCGTCGCGGTGGCCGCGCGTCCCGCGCCGTCGTCCGTCCTGGCTCTCGCCGAAGGTGCTGCGGACGGAGGTGCTCGGCGGGCTCGTGGTCGCGCTCGCGCTGATACCCGAGGCCATCTCCTTCTCGATCATCGCCGGGGTGGATCCGGCGATCGGTCTGTTCGCCTCGTTCACCATGGCCGTGACGATCGCGTTCACCGGGGGGCGGCCGGCGATGATCTCCGCCGCGACCGGCGCGGTCGCGCTGGTCATCGCCCCGCTGAACCGGCAGCACGGATTCGGCTACCTGGTGGCCGCCGTCATCCTCGCGGGTGTCTTCCAGATCGTGCTCGGCGCTCTCGGCGTGGCCCGGCTGCTGCGCTTCGTGCCGCGCTCGGTGATGGTCGGCTTCGTCAACGCGCTGTCCATCCTGGTCTTCATGGCGCAGGTGCCCGAGCTGATGGACGTGCCGTGGGCCGTGTACCCGCTCGTCGCGGCCGGGCTGACGCTGATGGTGTTCTTCCCGAAGGTCACCACCGTGGTCCCCGCGCCGCTGGTGTCCATCGCCGTCCTCACCACGATCACCGTCGCCGCCGGGATCGCCGTGCCGACGGTCGGTGACAAGGGGGCGCTGCCGTCGGCGCTGCCGGTGCCGGGGCTGCCGGACGTGCCGTTCACCCTGGACACGCTGACGACGATCGCCCCGTACGCCTTCGCCATGGCGCTGGTCGGGCTGATGGAGTCGCTGATGACGGCGAAGCTCGTCGACGAGATCACCGACACCCGGTCCTCCAAGACGCGCGAGTCCGTCGGGCAGGGCGTCGCGAACATCGTCACCGGGTTCTTCGGCGGCATGGGCGGCTGCGCGATGATCGGCCAGACGATGGTCAACGTGAAGGTGTCGGGCGCCCGGACCCGGCTGTCGACCTTCCTCTCGGGCGTCTTCCTCATGGTGCTGTGCATCGTCTTCGGACCGGTCGTCTCCGAGATCCCGATGGCCGCGCTGGTCGCCGTCATGGTGATGGTCTGCTGCGCGACCTTCGACTGGCACTCGATCGCGCCGAAGACCTTGAAGCGGATGCCGGCCGGGGAGATCACCGTCATGGTGATCACCGTGGCGTGCGTGGTGGCGACCCACAACCTGGCTGTCGGCGTGATCGCCGGATCGGTGACCGCGGTGGTCATATTCGCCAAGCGCGTCGCGCACCTGGCGGACGTCACCTCGGTCACCGACCCCGACGGGACCCACGTCGTCTACTCGGTCACCGGAGAGCTGTTCTTCGCCTCCTCCAACGAGCTGGTGACGCGCTTCGACTACGCGGGAGATCCGGACAAGGTCGTCATCGACCTGTCCTCGGCCCACATCTGGGACGCCTCGACCGTCGCAGCCCTGGACGCCGTGGAGACGAAGTACGCACAGCGCGGCAAGAGCGTCGAGATCACCGGTCTGAACGAGCAGAGCGCCCGCATCCACCGGACGCTGAGCGGCGAACTCTCCCCCGAACACTGAGGTCAAGATCCTCATCTCCGCCTTCGGCTACCCCGGCGCAGTGAGGGGCATCGTCACCGCGGAAGCCGGCGCGAGCACGGCACACGCACCGACCGACGGGGCCGGGGGACATGACCAGTCATCAGTTGCAGTTCCTCTTCATCGACATCGCGCTCGTCCTCGCCGTGGCGCGGGGGCTCGGACACCTGGCTGCCAGGATCGGGCAGCCCGCCGTCATCGGGGAGATCATCGGCGGCGTGCTGCTGGGTCCGACGCTGCTCGGCGGCCCGCTGAGCGAAGCGCTGCTGCCCGTCGAGGTCCGTCCGGTGCTCGCCGGGCTGGCCGGTCTCGGCGTCGCGCTGTTCATGTTCGCGGTCGGCCTGGAGATCGACGGCGCCACGCTGCGGGGCAACGGCCGGGTGACCGCCGCCGCGGCCGTCGGCTCGTCGGCCGTGCCGTTCCTCCTCGGCATCGGACTGGCCCTCGTCCTCCTGCGCGGCCACGAGAGCGCCGCCCCCGCGGCGTTCACCGTCTTCATCGGACTGTCCGTCTCGGTCACCGCGTTTCCGGTACTGGCCCGCATCCTCACCGACCGGGGGCTGAGCCGGACCGTGGTGGGCGGGATCGCACTGGCCACGGCGGCCGCCGTCGACGTGGCCGTATGGGTGGCGCTCGCCGGGGTCAACGCCTCCGTCGGCGCCGGGAACGGCCACTGGCCGGTCCTTCTCGTGCTCCCGTACCTGCTGGTCATGCTGTTCGCGGTGCGGCCCCTGCTGCGCCGGTACCTGGCGCCCGGCGGCGAAGCGAAACCCGTCACCCCGCTGCGCTTCGCGGTCGTCCTGACGGGGGCGCTGCTGTCGGCCGCCGCCTCCGAGGCCATGGGCGTCCACCACGTCTTCGGCGCGTTCCTCTTCGGCCTGGTCCTGCCCCGGCAGGGGACGCGGGCGCTGCGCGAGGACCTCCACGAACGCGCGGGCCGTCTCACCGGGCTGCTGCTGCCCGTCTACTTCGTGGTCGCCGGCTTCCGGGTGGACCTGGGGGACATCGGCCTGCCCGGCCTCGGGGAGCTCGCACTGATCATGCTGGTGGCCGTCGGGGGCAAGTTCGGCGGCACCTATCTCGCCGTCCGCTCCCAGAAGCTCCCGCACCGCTCCGCCGCGGCCCTGGCGTCCCTGATGAACACCCGAGGGCTCACCGAGCTGGTGATCCTCGGGGTCGGACTGGAGCTGGGCCTGCTGGACGGGTCCCTGTATTCGATGATGGTGGTCATGGCGGTGGTCACCACGATGATGACCGGCCCGCTCCTGTCCCGTTTCCAGCCCGGGCCGCCCGCGCCCCGGGACCGCATCGCCGCCCCTGCGGGCTCCGCCTAAGGGCTGTCCGGCGGGGGCTCGGTGAGCGCGGCGAGTTCGGCGAGTTCGGCACGGGCCAGGGCGAGGAACTCCGGGGTGAGGCCCGGTTCCGTGCCGCGGCGGGCGGCCGTCGCGTCGAGGTGGCCGAGGACCTCGTCGACCGTGGCGAAGGGGCCGACCGGGCGGAGCAGCCAGAGGCGGCCTCGGGGGCGGGGCGGGAGGCCGAGGGCGGCGAGGGCCGTGTCGGTCTCCCCGTCCAGGCCGTGGAGGTCGGCCTCGGGGAGCGGGGCGCATTCCACGCCGGTGATGTGGCCGTGGCCGTCCAGCGAGGTCTCCACCGCCCAGTGGGTGGAGCGGTCCGGGATCCAGGTGCGGGCCGCCGCGGGCCATACGTACGGGAGGAACGCCCAGAGCAGTGCCTCGGGCGCCGGCTCCCAGCCGAGGGCCTCCAGCTCCCGGACCTCGGGCAGCCGGTCCGGCTCCAGTTCGCTGCGGCCGGAGCGGCGCAGTGCGAGCGGGTGCGGTGTTCCGTCCTCGTCCCACGACATCTCGTCCCACGACATGCGGGCACGCTATCGGACCCGGTAGCGGATGTGGGTGACCTGCGGCACGGCGACCGTACGGTCAGGGTGAGCCGGACGGCGGGGTCGACGCCGTCGGCGAGGCGGGTGCCCGAGCCGGGAAGGACCGGGGCGGGGAGGATCGGGGCGGGGAGGACCCGGGCCGGGGAGGACCCGGGCCGGGGAGGTCCGGGCCCGGGGAGGTCCGGGGCCGGGGGCAGGCGGGCCGGACGTCCCCCTTCGAGCTGCTGGGCGCCGCCCCGGACGGCCTCGCGGAGACGGGCGTGCTGCCCGCCGGTCCCCGTCCTGGCGCGGAGTTCCCCGCCTGGCCGGAGGTGCACGGACCGGCGGCGGGGATGATCGGCGGCCCGCTCCGCGGCGGAGGCGAGGCCACGGCCCACGGCGCCGGCCACGACCTGATCGGGGTGACCGGGGTGACCGGGCGCGGCCCGGGACCGCCCCCCTCTCGGCTCTCAGCCCTGCCGGCCGAACCGGTCCAGCGGGTTCGCCGCGATGCGGGTGGCCGCACCGCCCGCGACGTAGGCGGCCGCCGCGCACTCGGGTTTGCGCTTCGCCTGGTCCTCGACCAGTGCGAGGAAGGAGGCTCCGAAGCCGCCGCGCGGGTGGGCGGCGAGCAGTCCGGCAATGAACGACGGATCGAACTCGGTGACGCGCAGGCCCGATACGTCGGCGCTCGTGCCGACCTGCAGCAGGTGGCTCTCCACGTCCTCGGCCGCACTCACGTCGTCCCGCATGTGCAGGACGATCACCTCCTGGGCGCGGGCACGGCGGGCCGCCGGCCAGCCCAGACCCGCCGTCAGGACGCGCGCCACGTGGCCGCCCGCCTCTTCGAAGGGGAGGGTGTGACTGTCGAACGGCGCGGTCAGGCCCAGGTCATGGAGGAGGGCCGACACGTAGAGGAGTTCCGCGTCGTACTCCAGGTCGTGCACGTCCGCGTACCGTGCGCCGAAGGCGTAGGAGCGGATCGAGTGGTTGAGGAGGTCCGCGTCCGCGTACTCCGACGCGATCTGGAGCGCGGCGCGGGCTGATGTGGTGTCGAGCATCGACGTCATGCGGCGTCAGCGTAGGCGCCGGCTGAAGTCGACGTCCGACGGGGGCTCCCCCGGCCAGTGCAGCCGGGCGGGGGCGGGCGGGGTTTCGGCGAGGACGGTTCCGCGCGACGTAGCGGGGGCGGACCTGGCGGCGCAGCGCCTCCGCGGGTGTCGGGGCCGGGAGCAGGACGAACGAGGCGGGGGCGCCCTCCGTGATGCCGTACTCCGCGTCCGACAGACCCAGGACCCGCGCGGCGCGCTCCGTCACCATCGAGAAGGCCAGCGGGATCTCGTCCGCGCCGGTGAGCTGCGCGGCGTACAGCCCGACCAGGGCGGTCTGGAGCGGGTTGCCGGTGCCGAGCGCGTTCCACGGGTCCATCACGTCGTCGTGTCCGAAGGCCACGTTGACCCCCGCCGCGAGCATCTCCTTGACCTGGGTCAGGCCCCGCCGCTTGGGGTAGGCGTCGAAGCGGCCCTGGAGGCCCAGGTTGGCGAAGGGGTTGGAGACCAGGTTGATGCCGGAACGCGCGAGCAGGTGCTGGAGTTTGAAGCTGTACGCGCCGTTGTAGGAGCCCATCGCCGTCGTGTGGGAGGCCGTGGCGCGCTCGCGCAGGCCCGTGCGCAGCGCGAGGGCGGCCAGTACCTCCACGAAGCGGGACTGCTCGTCGTCGATCTCGTCGCAGTGGGCGTCCACCCGCAGGCCGTTCTCCTCGGCCAGCGCGAACGCCGTCCGCAGCGACGCCACGCCGTCCTCGCGGGTGTCCTCGAAGTGCGGGATGGCGCCGACGACGTCCGCGCCGCGCGCGAGCGCCTCCCGCAGCAGCGCCTCGCCGCCGGGGAAGGACACGATGCCCTCCTGCGGGAAGGCCACGATCTGCAGGGTCATGACGTCCCGGAGCCGGTCGCGCACTTCGAGCAGCGCGTCGAGCGCGGTGAGGGCCGGGTCGGTGATGTCGCAGTGGGTGCGCACGTGCAGCACCCCCTGCGCCGCCTGCCAGCGCAGCACCTCGGTGGCCCGCGCGAGCACGTCCTCGCGGGTCAGGGTCTGCTTGCGCTCGCTCCAGCGGGCGATGCCCTCCCAGAGGGTGCCCGAGGCGTTGGGGCCGGGTTCCCCCGCCGTCAGGGCCGTGTCGAGGTGGATGTGCGGCTCGACGAAGGGGGCGGTGAGGAGGCAGCCGTGGGCCTCGATGAGGGTGCCCGTGGCCGGTGGCTCCTTCTGGTCGTCGTACGGGACCACCCGCGCGATCCGGCCGTCCTCGGCGACCTCCACGTCGGACAGGCCATCGGTGTGGAGCAGCCGGGCGCCCCGGACGATCATCCGCATGCCGCCACCGTAGGCCGTGTCCGGTCGGTCTGCGAGGACCCGCGGACTCAGCCGCGCTTCGCCTGGGCCTTCTGCTGCATGCCGCGCGTCTTCGCGGACAGCGACTGCGCGTCCCTGACCGCGGCCTTGGCGCGCGCCTCGGCAGCCGTGTTCTTCGCCATCGCGCGCTCGGAGTCCTGGTGGGCGTGGTGGCCGTGGTGCGCGGTCCGGGCCTTCTTCGCCATGATCGTTCCTCCTCGGGCTACGGGTCCACTGTGCGCCCGTACGGAGCAGTCGGCATCCCGGCGGGCACTGCGGCCACAATGGGCGCATGACCAGCGACAGCGAGATCACCCCCGAGATGCCCGACTGGGAGAAGCGGTTCCGGGCCCCGCGCGTCGGGCTGCCCGACTGGGCGCAGGACGCCCCTGACCGTTCGCTCTTCGTCTCCAACGCGACCGGGACCTTCGAGCTCTACGCCTGGGACCGCGCCACCGGCGTCCAGCGCCAGGCCACCGACCGCCCCAACGGGACCACCGACGGCACCCTCTCCCCCGACGGCGAGTGGATCTGGTGGTTCTCCGACACCGACGGCGACGAGTTCGGCACCTGGGTGCGCCAGCCCTTCGCGGGCGGCCCCGACGAGCCGGCCACCCCGGGCCTGGAGCCCTCCTACCCCGCCGGGCTCGCCATCGGGCGGGACGGCACGGCTGTCGTCGGGCGCTCCACCGACGAGGACGGCTCCACGATCCACGTCGTACGCCCCGACGGCTCGGCGCCCACCGTGATCTACCGGCACCGCGAGTCCGCCGGGGTCGGTGACCTGTCGCGCGACGGGACGCTGATCGCCGTCGAGCACACCGAGCACGGCGACGCGATGCACTCCGCCCTGCGCGTGCTCACCCTCGACGGGACGACCGTCGCGGAGCTGGACGACTCCGTGGGCGGGACCGAGGAGCTGGGCCTGGAGGTACTGGGCTTCGCGCCGGTCGCGGGCGACACCCGGCTGCTGGTAGGCCACCAGCGGCGCGGCCGCTGGGAGCCGATGGTCTGGGACGTGGCCACCGGCGCCGAGGAGGAACTCGCGATCGGCCTGCCGGGCGACGTCAGCGCCGAGTGGTACCCGGACGGCTCCGCCCTGCTGATCGCGCACAGCTTCGAGGCGCGCAGCGAGCTCTGGCGCTACGACCTGGCCGCGCGGGAGCTCGTACGCGTGGACACCCCGCCGGGGACGGTGGCGGGTGCGACGGCGCGCCCCGACGGGACGGTCGAGTACCAGTGGTCCTCGGCGGCCGAGCCCACGGCCGTGCGGTCCACCGCGGGCGGGATCGTCCTGGACCCTCCCGGTTTCCGGCCGCCCGGCTCGGTACCGGTCGAGGACGTGTGGGTGGAGGGCCCCGGCGGGCGGATCCACGCCCTCGCGCAGCGGCCGACGGGCCACGGCGACGGCCCCTTCCCGACGGTCTTCGAGATCCACGGCGGGCCCACCTGGCACGACAGCGACGCCTTCGCGGCGGCCCCGGCGGCGTGGCTGGACCACGGCTTCGCGGTCGTGCGGGTCAACTACCGGGGCTCGACCGGCTACGGCCGCGAATGGACGGACGCCCTCAAGCACCGCGTCGGCCTGATCGAGCTGGAGGACATCGCGGCGGTCCGCGCGTGGGCGGTGGCCTCCGGCCTGGCGGACCCGGCCCGCCTGGTGCTGTCGGGCGGCTCCTGGGGCGGCTACCTGACGCTGCTGGGGCTGGGCACGCAGCCGGACGCCTGGGCGGTGGGGCTGGCCGCCGTACCGGTCGCGGACTACGTGACGGCCTACCACGACGAGATGGAGGCGCTGAAGTCCCTGGACCGCACCCTCTTCGGCGGCACGCCGGAGGAGGTCCCGGACCGCTTCACCGCGTCCTCGCCGCTGACGTACGTGGACGCGGTGAAGGCCCCCGTGCACATCGCGGCGGGCGTCAACGACCCCCGCTGCCCCATCCGGCAGATCGACAACTACGTGGACCGGCTGGCGGCACGCGGCGCGGTGCACGAGGTCTACCGGTACGACGCCGGGCACGGCTCACTGGTCGTGGAGGAGCGGATCAAGCAGGTCCGGATGGAGCTGGAGTTCGCACTCAAGCACCTGCCGCACTGACCCACCGGCGGGATGGCCGGTGCACCCCCGTACGGTGGTGGGGTGCACCGGTTTCTCCTGACCCCGCGCTGGTGGGGGATCAACGTCTTCGTCGCGCTCGCCGTCCCCTTCTGCCTGTTCATGGGGTCCTGGCAGCTCGGCCGGTTCGAGGACCGCGTCGACAGCCACCGGGAGGCGACGGCCGAGCGGCCCGCCGACCAGGGGCCCGAGCCGCTGGAATCGCTCCTCCCGGTGGACAAGAGGACCTCCGGAAGGCTCGCCTCCGCCTCCGGTGAGTACGGCGAACAGCTGCTGGTCCCCGAGCGGCGCCTGGACGGAGCGACCGGCTTCTACGTGCTGACCCTGCTGAAGACCGACTCCGGCAAGGCCGTTCCGGTGGTTCGGGGCTGGCTGCCGGGGGCGGCCGACCCGGCGAAGGCCCCGGCCGCGCCGGCCGGCCGGGTCGAGGTCACCGGCGCGCTCCAGGCCTCGGAGAACTCCGGCACGAAGGGCGTCCACGCCCAGGGCGGTCTCCCGGCGGGGCAGCTCGGGGTGATCGGGGCCGCCTCGCTGGTCAACCTCGTCCCGTACGACGTGTACGACGCCTGGCTGACCGTGCAGGCCCCCTCCGACGGGCTGACCCCGGTCCCCGCGCAGGCCCCGAACGGCACCGGGCTCGACCTGAAGGCCTTCCAGAACCTCGGCTACACCGGCGAGTGGTTCGTCTTCGTCGCCTTCGTGCTCTTCATGTGGCTCCGCCTCTACCGCCGCGAGATCGAGACGCTCCGCGACACGGAGGCGGGTCTCCTCCCGGCAGAGACGGCAGAGACGGCGGAGACGGCGGAGACGGCGGAGACGGCACCGAAGACGGCCTAGCCCAGCCGTCGCGGCCCGCCGCCCGCCGCCCGCCCGGCTACGGCTTGGGCGCGTCCACCGGGATCGGCCCCGTGCGGTACACCGTCCCCGTGCACGCCTCGGGGATCGTCGTCTGCGTCGTCGGGGACCCCGCCTGCGGGGTGTGGGACACCGCCACGCCCGCGGCTGCGGGAGCCGTGGCGTCCGTCCGCGGTTCGGGCGCATCCGCCGAGGTCCCGGAGACCCCCACCGCGTCGCCGGACTGGCCCGGCGGCTTCGTGTCCGTCCCCTGGCTGGACGCGGTGCACGGCTCGCCCGACGGCACGAACGCGAACTGGACCTCGTACGCCGTGTTCGGCTGGAGCACGAGCACCGGCGCCTCCGCCGACGGATCGGCCAGCAGCCCGCTCGCCGGGTCACCCGCCGTGTGGCCGACCACGCTGACCCGGGCGCCCGCTCCGGCCGCCGTACCGGGCGCGGCGGCCGCCGTCATGCTGTCCGGGCCGGTGACGGTGCAGCCCTGCGCCGAGACGTTCGTGACCTTGAAACTGCCGTACACCTTGCCGTCGGCCCGCGGGGCGCGGGCCGAACCCACCACCCCCAGCTGCTCGGCGCCGCATCCGGGCGCCGCCGGTGCGGAAGCGGGCGGCTGCGGGCCCGTACCCGCCACGGGAGCCGGGCCGGCGCCGGTCGGGCCGGCCGTCACCCCACCGTCCGGGACGCCGCCCGCCGTCGGGTCCGGCTGCCCGGTGGCGCCGCTCGCGTCGTGGGTGCCCGGGGTGGAGCGGGTGGCCCTGGGATGCGCCCCGGCGCCGTTCTGGTGCGGGTCGGACGGCACGGCGGCCGGTTTCCCGCCGGGCTCCCCGTGCCCGGCCATGGCCGAGTGGTCGCCGGCGGCGCCTTCGGCGGCTGTCATGTGCAGTGCGGCGGGGATCGCCGTACCGGCGAGCAGGGCCACGGCCGCGGCGCCGAGGCAGACCTGCCGCTTGAGGGTCCGGCGCGCGGGGACGGCGCACCGCAGCCGCTCCAGCGCGCCCTCGGAGGGCTCCAGGCCCTCGACGGCCCCGCGCAGCAGGCCCCGCAGCGCCTGCTCCTCGCTCGCCCCGGCCGGCGGAGTGTGGTCGTCCATCATGACTGCGCAGCCTCCATCGCCACCCGCAGCGCGGCAATGCCCCGCGATCCGTACGCCTTCACCGAGCCGAGCGACACCCCGAGCGTCTCGGCGACCTGGGCTTCCGTCATGTCCGCGAAGTAACGCAGCACGAGCACCTCTCGCTGGCGGCGCTGGAGTGCGCGCATCGCCTTGATCAGATCGTCCCGCTCCAGCTGGTCGTACGCGCCTTCCTCGGCGCTCGCCATGTCCGGCATCGGCTTGGAGAGCAGCTTGAGGCCGAGGATGCGCCGGCGCAGGGCGGACCGGGAGAGGTTCACGACGGTCTGGCGCAGGTACGCCAGCGTCTTGTCGCGGTCGCGCACCCGGTTCCGGGCCGAGTGCACGCGGATGAACGCCTCCTGGACCACGTCCTCGCAGGAGGCGGTGTCGTCGAGGAGCAGTGCGGCGAGGCCCAGGAGCGAGCGGTAGTGCGCCTGGTAGGTCTCCGTGAGGTGGTCGACGGTGGTGCCGGCCACGACCTCGGCCGCCGGCTCCGTCACCGCCTCGGCCGTGGCCTCGGTCTCGGCCTCGGTCTCGGCCGCCGGAGCCTGGGACGTCTCGCTCCTGCCGCTCACGGCCTCGTCGGCGCTGTCACGCGGCGCGGGCACGCGGCCGCCCGGGGTCGGTACGGCGGCCCGCACGGGCGCCTCGGACGACCCCGTCGGCTGGCCGGGAACGATCACGGGAAGACCGCCGCCGGGCGCACGGCAACTCCGGCGCGGCGGGACGATCCCGATGCGTGCCGGTACGACGGCCAGTTCGAGCAGTGCCTCTGCCACGCCTGTAGGACACGCGTCCCCCCGTCAGGGTTGTACGCGCGAGGCAGCCTCACCAGCCATATCCCCATTGCCCTCATGCGTACCCGCTCTTCCTGATTGCCCCGTCTTTCGAGACGGCAGGCGGGCCATCACCTTGATCTAGGGACCAGCACCGATCCTACAAAGCGAATTACGCAAATTCACCCGCGATCAGTTCCGCGATCTGCGTGGCATTCAGGGCCGCTCCCTTGCGGAGATTGTCGGCGCACACGAAGAACTCCAGGGAGCGCCGGTCGTCGAGCGAGGCCCGCACCCGTCCCACCCAGGCCGGATCCGTGCCGGCGGCGTCCGCCGGCGTCGGGAACTCCCCCGCCGCCGGGTCGTCCACGAGGACCACGCCGGGCGCGGCCTCCAGGATCTCCCGGGTGTGCGGGGCGTCCACCTCGCGCTCGAACCGGGCCCGCACGGTCAGGGAATGCCCGGTCACCACCGGCACCTGTACGCAGGTCACGGAGACCGGCAGCCCGGCCAGGTCCAGGATCCGGCGGGTCTCCGCCCGTACGGCCAGCTCGTGCGAGGACCAGCCGTCCTCGCGCAGCTCACCGGACCACGGCACGACGTTGAGCGCCAGCGGAGCCGCGAAGGGCCCGGTGTCCTCGCCCACCGCGCGGCGGACGTCCCCGGGCTGCTCCCCGAGGGAGGTCCCGGCGACCAGCGACAGCTGGCGGCGCAGCACCTCGGAGCCGGCCCGGCCCGCGGCGCCCGCGGCCTGGTACGAGGAGACGGCCAGCTCGGCCAGGGAGTACTCGGCGTGCAGCGCGCCGAGGGCCGCGATCATCGCGGCGGTCACGCAGTCGGGGCCGGCGACGATGCCGCGCGGGCGCGTCCGTACGGCGTGCCCGTTGACCTCGGGCACCACCAGCGGCACCTCGGGGTCTTCCCGGAAGGCCGCGGACTGGTCCACGACGACGGCCCCGCGCGTGGTGACGACGGGGGCCCAGCGGGCCGACACCTCGGCCGGGGTGAGGAAGATCGCGACGTCGCCCGGCCCGAAGCCGTGGAAGGCGTCCTCGGTGAGGGCGATCACCTCGCTCTCCTCCGCGCGGACGGCCAGCACCCGGCCGGCCGAGCGCGCGGAGGCGATCAGGCGTATGTCGCCCCAGACGTCCGCCCGCTGGGACAGGATCTGGAGCAGGACGGAGCCGACGGCTCCGGTCGCCCCGACCACGGCGAGCGCCGGGCCGGAGGACCGGGCACGGGTCATCGTCCGGTGCCTCCGTAGACGACGGCCTCGTCGCTGTCGGAGTCGAGGCCGAAGGCCGTGTGCACGGCGCGGACGGCCTCGTTGACGTCGTCCTGGCGGGTCACGACCGAGATGCGGATCTCCGAGGTGGAGATCAGCTCGATGTTGACGCCCGCGTCGGACAGCGCCTGGAAGAAGGAGGCGGTGACGCCCGGGTTCGTCTTCATGCCGGCGCCGACCAGGGAGATCTTGCCGATCTGGTCGTCGTAGCGCAGGGACTCGAAGCCGATCGCACCCTTCGCCTTCTCCAGGGCGTCGATGGCCTTGTGGCCCTCGGTCTTGGGGAGCGTGAAGGAGATGTCGGTGAGGCCCGTAGAGGCCGCAGAGACGTTCTGCACGATCATGTCGATGTTGATCTCGGCGTCCGCGATGGCGCGGAAGATCGCCGCGGCCTCACCCGGCTTGTCCGGGACGCCGACGACCGTGATCTTGGCTTCGGAGACGTCGTGAGCGACTCCGGAGATGATGGCGTGCTCCACCTGCTCGTCCCCTTGAGGCTGTTCGTTGCTGACCCAGGTTCCGCGCAGTCCCGAGAAGGACGAGCGGACGTGGATCGGGATGTTGTATCGGCGTGCGTACTCGACACAGCGGTGCAGCAGCACCTTGGAACCGGAGGCGGCGAGCTCCAGCATGTCCTCGGAGGAGATCCAGTCGATCTTCTTCGCCTTCTTCACGACGCGGGGGTCCGCGGTGAAGACGCCGTCGACGTCGGTGTAGATCTCGCAGACCTCGGCGTCCAGCGCCGCGGCCAGCGCGACGGCGGTGGTGTCCGAGCCGCCGCGGCCGAGGGTGGTGATGTCCTTGGAGTCCGCGGACACGCCCTGGAAGCCGGCGACGATGGCGATGTTGCCCTCGTCCAGCGCGGTGCGGATACGGCCCGGCGTGACATCGATGATGCGCGCTTTGTTGTGGACCGAGTCGGTGATCACGCCTGCCTGGCTGCCGGTGAACGACTGGGCCTCGTGGCCCAGGTTTTTGATCGCCATGGCCAGCAGGGCCATGGAGATCCGCTCTCCGGCGGTCAGCAGCATGTCGAACTCACGCCCGGCAGGCATCGGGGATACCTGCTCGGCGAGATCGATCAGCTCGTCCGTCGTGTCGCCCATCGCGGAAACCACGACGACCACCTGGTGGCCGTTCTTCTTGGCGTCCACGATCCGCTTGGCGACGCGCTTGATGCCCTCGGCATCGGCTACGGAGGAGCCTCCGTACTTCTGCACGACAAGGCCCACGTGCGCTCCTCGCTCGGTCCGTCTCATTGCTGGTGCAGTCTAACGAGCGGCCGCGATCCGACCGCTTCGTACCACATCATGAGACGAAAAGATCACAGCATACGTTCCCCCGCCGGGGCCCTCAGGCGCGGCCGAGTCCGCCGAGCTCCTCGGCCATGACCTGTCCGGCCTGCTCCGCGAGGTCGTCCTCGGCCAGGTCCTCGTCCGTGTCCAGGCCGTCCAGGGCCGCCAGCGGCTGGTCCATGCGTACGTGGGCCACCAGCGACTGCAGGGCGCGCAGGGTGGCGGAGGCCGTCGGGCCCCAGTTGGTGAAGTACGAGAACTGCCACCACCACAGCGCCTCGGTGGTCCGGCCCGCCCGGTAGTGGGCCAGGCCGTGCCGAAGGTCCGCCACCACGTCGGCCACGTCGTCGGAGATCCGGTGCGCGACCGGGGCCTTGCGCGGCTCGTACGGGTCGAAGACCTCGGAGTACACGTCGACCGGCTCCAGCATGTACGCGAACCGCTCGCGCAGCTCGTCGACGTCCGGCTCGGGGCCCAGGTCGGGCTCGTAGCGCTCGTCGGGCAGCACGTCCTGGTACGCGCCCAGCCGGCCGCCCGCCAGCAGCAGCTGGGAGACCTCCAGGAGGAGGAAGGGCACCGCGCTGTCCGGGTCCTCGCCCTTGGCCACCTCGGTGACCGCGACGATGAAGGACTCGATCTGGTCCGCGATCTGGACGGCGAAGTCGTCCGGGTCCTGTCCCAGGGCGTGCAGCGTTGCGTCAGACATCGAGAAGTCGCCTTCCTTCAAAGGCCCGCCCGAGCGTGACCTCGTCCGCGTACTCCAGATCTCCCCCGACGGGGAGCCCGCTGGCCAGGCGGGTGACCTTCAGGCCCATGGGCTTGATCATGCGGGCGAGGTACGTGGCGGTCGCCTCGCCCTCCAGGTTCGGGTCGGTGGCCAGGATCAGCTCGGTCACCTCGCCGTCCGCCAGACGCGCCAGCAGCTCGCGGATGCGCAGGTCGTCGGGGCCGACGCCCTCGATCGGGCTGATCGCGCCGCCGAGGACGTGGTACTTGCCCCGGAACTCGCGGGTGCGCTCGATCGCGACGACGTCCTTCGGCTCCTCCACGACACAGATGACCGTCGTGTCGCGGCGCGGGTCACGGCAGATGCCGCACCGCTCCTCCTGCGCCACGTTCCCGCACACCGCGCAGAACCGGACCTTGTCCTTCACCTCGAGCAGCGCGTGCGCGAGGCGGCGGACGTCGGTGGGCTCGGCCTGCAGGATGTGGAAGGCGATCCGCTGCGCGCTCTTGGGCCCGACGCCGGGCAGCCTGCCCAGTTCGTCGATCAGGTCCTGGACCACGCCTTCGTACAACGGACTGCCTTCTTTCGGTTTTCGGTGCGGATGCGGGAGGGGGCTAGAACGGGAGGCCGGGGATGCCGCTGCCGCCGCCCAGGCCCTGGGCGAGCGGGCCCAGCTTCTGCTGCTGGAGCGCCTGGGCGTTCTCGTTGGCCGCCTGGACCGCCGCGACCACCAGGTCGGCGAGCGTCTCCGTGTCCTCGGGGTCGACGGCCTTCGGGTCGATCACCAGGGCGCGCAGCTCACCGGAACCGGTGACGGTGGCCTTGACCAGACCGCCGCCGGCCTGGCCCTCGACCTCGGCCTGGGCGAGCTCCTCCTGGGCCGCGGCGAGGTCCTGCTGCATCTTCTGGGCCTGCTGGAGCAGCTGCTGCATGTTGGGCTGGCCACCACCGGGAATCACAGGTCACTCACTCCGTACAGTCGGGACGCTGGGTCGGGACGCTTGGTCAATCCGAGCCTACGTGCTCCCCGGGCGCTGCGCCCTACGCCGTGAGGACCAACTCTTTCGAGTGAGACCAGGGGCGTGCGCGTACCTGCTGGAGCCCTCCGTGCGAGCGGAAATCCGGGGATTCGTTGTCCATCGCGTGTCATTCGAAGGTAGGAAGAGCATGCGCACCATTGCGCACACGCGCACCACCACACGTCAGCGCAGGCAGAGGGAGTGCCGGGTGAGCCAGCCGGAGATGCAGCCCGAGGGGCCACCCCGGGATCCCCGGGAGGAAGGCGGCGGGCCGATGGCGGCCGGCGATCTGACCGGCCGGCCGTTCCCCCTCGGGGACTGGGGCGAGCCCGCCGAGCGCCTCGACGAGCTCTACCGCCGGGTCGAGGACGACGCGCTGCGCACGGCCGAGTGGTATCTGTCCGACCGGGCGTGGAAGCGCCGGGGCGCGCGGGTCCTACGCGCCGGAGCGGCATTCGGCGCCGTCACGGGCGCTGCCATGCCGCTGCTGGAGCTGACGGGCTCGGCGCCGGGCGCGACGGCGTACGGGTTCCTCGCGCTGCTGCTGGGCGCGGCCTGCCTGGGCTGCGACCGATTCTTCGGCCTGACCTCCGGCTGGATGCGGGACGTCGCCACCGCGCAGGCGGTCCAGCGCCGGCTCCAGACGCTCCAGTTCGACTGGGCCTCGGAGAACGTGCGGGAGGTGCTCGGCCCGACGGAGGGCACGGCGAGCGAGGCCGCCGAGCGCTGCCTCACGGTGCTGCGGCGCTTCTCGGAGGACGTGACCGAGCTGGTCCGCTCCGAGACGGCGGAGTGGATGGTGGAGTTCAGCTCCGGCCCCGCGCCGCTGGTGATGCAGTCCCTGGGGGCCGCCGGCGCCCGCTCGGACGCGTACGTCCCTCCGGCCCGCTTCCCCCTCCCCCCGGGCACCCGCCCGAACATGCCCCGCCAGCGCCCGCCGGAACAGCCCCGCTGACCTGGGGCCGGGCGTTCGGACCCGCCCCGGGACACGGAGAAGGGGCGGGGCGGGGAGCGGCTGCGCGCAGCGGCCCCGGCGCCCCGCCCCCGGGGACCGGCTCAGCTGAAGATGATCATCGAGCCCTGGCCGAGGCTCCGGGTCGCGGCCGCGTGCAGCCCCAGCCAGACGTGCCGCTCGCGCGCGAAGGGGCTGTCGTCGTACGGGATCGGCCCCGCGGGCTCCTCCAGCGACGTCGGCCGCCCCGGCGGAGCCGGCGCCGCGGGCGGGTTCGCCGGGTCTATCCCGATCGCCGGGGCCACGAAGGACAGCTCCCGCAGCAGCCCCTGCGCGGACCCCAGCGGACCCCCGCCGGCCAGCAGCTCCTCGTTCGCCAGCGGCGCCGCGAAGTCCACGGGAACGTACGCCCCGGCGTGGTCGTAGTGCCACACCAGGTGCGACTGCTGCGCCGTGGGCTCGAACATCTCCAGCAGCTGCTCGTAGTCCCCGCCCAGCTCGTCCACCGGCGTCACCGGCAGCCCGCAGATCTGGAGCAGGTACGCCCGGCGGAGGAAGTGCAGGGCGTCGTAGTCGAAGCCCGCGACGGGGGCGACGTCCCCGCTCAGGCCCGGCATGTAGGCGAACACGGGCACGGACGGCAGTCCGGCCTCGCCCAGCGCCTTGTCGTACGAGGCGATCTCTTCCGCGAACGGATTGTCGGGGCTGTGGCACAGCACGTCGACAAGGGGGACCAGCCACAGGTCACAGGCCACGCGGGCTCCGATCAGTCGTTGTCGCCGATCCGGCCAGAGTAGTGGGCCGAACACCCTCCGCGAAGGGATGCGCAGAACCCGGTCCACAGCGGGTGACGCCATGGGCACGACAGGGGGCCGCTCCGCCCCGGTCAGGGGCGGTCGCTACAGTCCGGCGGCCCAGGCCAGGGCGTGCTGGTTGTAGCCCCGCACGATGCTCCGCACGGCGTCCCCGTCCGCGAGGGTCACCGCGTCCACCAGGTCGCTGTGCCCGTCCCACAGCGCCGCACGCAGCTGCTGCGGATCGCGCTGGAGGTGGGGTACGGCGAAGACCCAGCACTGCACGCGGATGCGGTGCAGGAACTCGGAGATGTAGGTGTTGCCGACCAGCCCGCTCAGCTCCCGCCAGAAGCGGAGGTCGTAGCCGATCAGCACTTCGAGCGATCCGCTCTGCGCGGCCCGCCGCGCCTCCTCGGCGCGGCGGCGCACCGACACCAGCGTCTCGCCGGAGCCGACGTCGGTGCCGCGCTCGGCGAGCCGGCGGAAGATCCCGTCCACGACCAGCGCGCGGGCCTCGATCATTCCGCGGAAGTCGTCCACGGAGAAGATCCGCACGCGGAAGCCCCGGTGCTGGACCAGTTCGAGCAGCCCCTGGGCCGAGAGGTCGACGAGCGCCTCGCGGACCGGGGTCGCGGAGACCTCGTACTGCTCGGCGATCTGCTTGACGGTGAACTCGGTTCCCGGCGGCAGGCGCCCCGCGAGCACCTCGTCACGCAGCGCGTCCGCTATCTGCTGGCGAAGTGTGTTGCGGGTGACAGCTCCGCTGCCTGACATAGGGGTCCGTCTCCTCTGTAGAACTCCGGACACCATAGGCCAGGCAGCGCGGCCGAAATAGAGCGGTTGAAGATCGATATGCGGATTCAGTGCCCGTTATACGGACGGAAACCGGCCACCTGCGGCAATGCGGGGAGGCCGGGCCCTTATCCGGCCGCGGCGGTGGTGTGCCGGTCGGCGACCGTCAGCGCCTCGTCGAGCAGAGCCAGACCCTCCTTCGCCTCCGCCTCCGTGATGGTGCACGGCGGGACGACGTGGGTGCGGTTCATGTTGACGAAGGGCCACAGGCCGGACGCCTTGCAGGCCGCCGCGAACTCGGCCATCGGCGTGTTGGCCGCTCCCGCCGCGTTGTAGGGGACGAGGGGCTCCCGCGTCTCCTTGTCCCGTACGAGCTCCAGCGCCCAGAAGGTGCCGAGCCCCCGGACCTCGCCGACGGAGGGGTGGCGCTCGGCGATCTCGGCGAGCCCCGGGCCGATCACGTCCTCGCCGAGGCGGGCGGCGTTCTCGACGACGCCCTCCTCCTCCATCGTGTTGATCGTCGCGACGGCGGCGGCGCAGGCCAGGGGGTGACCGGAGTACGTGAGTCCGCCCGGGTAGGGGCGTGTGGCGAAGGTCTCGGCGATCGCGGCGGAGATGGCGACACCGCCGAGCGGCACGTACCCGCTGTTCACGCCCTTGGCGAAGGTGATCAGGTCGGGGGTGACGTCCCAGTGGTCGGCGGCGAACCACCGGCCGGTGCGGCCGAAGCCGGACATGACCTCGTCCAGGATGAAGACGATGCCGTGGCGGTCGCAGAGTTCGCGCACGCCCGCGAGGTAGCCGGGCGGCGGAGTCATGATGCCCGCGGTGCCGGGCACGCTCTCCAGGATGATCGCCGCGATGGTCTGCGGCCCCTCGAAGGCGATGGTGTCGGCGAGGTGGGCGAGGGCGCGGGCGCACTCCTCGGCCTCGGTGGTGGCGTGGAAGGCGGAGCGGTAGAGGTACGGGCCCCAGAAGTGCACGACGCCGGCGGCGGCCGTGTCGGAGGGCCAGCGGCGCGGGTCGCCGGTGAGGTTGATCGCGGCGGCGGTGGCGCCGTGGTACGAGCGGTAGGTGGACAGCACCTTCTGCCGACCGGTGTGCAGACGGGCCATGCGGACGGCGTTCTCGACGGCCTCGGCGCCGCCGTTGGTGAAGAAGATCTTGTCCAGGTCGCCGGGGGTCCGCTCGGCGATGAGGCGTGCGGCCTCCGAGCGGACGTCGACGGCGAAGCCGGGCGCGAGGGTGCAGAGCCGGGCCGCCTGCTCCTGGATCGCGGCGACGACCTTGGGGTGCTGGTGGCCGATGTTGGTGTTGACCAGCTGGGAGGAGAAGTCGAGGTAGCGCTTGCCGTCGTAGTCCCAGAAGTACGACCCCTCGGCCCCGGCGACGGCGAGGGGGTCGATCAGGGCCTGGGCGGACCAGGAGTGGAAGACGTGCTTGCGGTCGGCGTCCTTCACCGCGGCGAGGGTGTGCGAGGCGACATGAGGGGTCATGGCCTCACGCTAGAAGTGCGCAGGTGGGAAGGGATATCGGCGGACTGTATGGGGGTGGGGGGCCGGTCTCGGCAGTCTGTCGTTGCGCGGGGGCCGTCCGGGACGTCCGGGGCGTCCCGGACGTCCGGGACCCTCGGTGATTGACAGCATGCTGCCGACATGACAGCTTGTTGTCATAGAGCTTGGCCTGGACGTCGGATCCCACCCGGAGGCGATCACCATGAGCGAGACCCCGCGCAAGCCCGTCCACCTCGCGGTCTACGACACGTACGCGGACTGGGAGACCGGCCACACCACCGCGCACCTGACCCAGCGCGGCCATCGGATCCGCACCGTCGCCCTGACCGCCGATCGGCCGGTCACCACCATGGGCGGCGTCCGCATCCAGCCCGACCTGCCCCTGTCCGGACTGCGGCCGCAGGACTCCTCGCTGCTGATCCTCACCGGCGCCTCGCTGTGGGACACGAGCGGGGACCTGGCGCCGTTCGCGGCGAAGGCGAGGGAGTTCCTGGCCGCCGGGGTGCCGGTCGCGGCGATCTGCGGGGCCACGGCCGGCCTCGCCCGGGAGGGTCTGCTGGACGACCGCGCCCACACCGGCGCGGCCTCCTTCTACCTGGCGGAGCAGCCGGGCTACGGCGGCGCCGGGCGGTACGTCGAGGCCGACGCGGTGACGGACGGCGACCTGATCACGGCGGGGCCGACGGAACCGGTGGCCTTCGCCCGCGAGGTCTTCGCGCGCCTGGACGTGTACAAGCCGGACGTCCTGGACGCGTGGTACCGGCTGTTCCACGACTCGGACGCGAGCGCGTACCCGGTGCTGGCGGCGGCGGCGGAGGCGGGCGATGCGTGAGCCCTCGGACCGCGCCCGGCAGGACCTGCTGAGCCGGACCGCGCTCGGGGTGTTCCGGCTGAACGGCCAGTTCCTCTCGGTCTCCGAGGAACTGGCCCGGCCGGCCGGGCTGACGGCCGCGTGGTGGCAGGTACTGGGCGCGGTGCTGCACGAACCGCTGCCGGTCGCGGGCATCGCCAGGGCCATGGGGATCACCCGGCAGAGCGTGCAGCGCATCGCGGACCTGCTCGCCGCGAAGGAACTCGCGGAGTACGTCCCGAACCCGGCGCACCGCAGGGCGAAGCTGCTGCGGCCGACGGAGGCCGGCCGGGCGGCGGTGGCCCGCATCGGGCCGGGCCACGCGTCCTTGGCCACCAGGCTCGCGGAGGAACTGGGCGACGCCGCCTTCGCCGAGACGGTCCGCGTCCTGGAACGCCTCTCGACGGCCCTGGACGCCATGTCCACCCTCCCGGACGCGGATACGGACGCGGACACGGACACGGCCTTGGCGCCGGTCCCGGACCCGGTCCCCGGCGTGGCGCCGGGCTCGGACTCCGCCCCGGACCACGCGGGCCTGGACTTGGACGCGGCCCCGGACCTGGCCCCGGACCCGGTCCCGGTCCCGGCGTCGTCCCCGGACCCTGTCCGGCCGTCCGGCCCCGCCGGGGGCTGAGGCACGCCCGTCCGGCCCCGCGGCGTTCGAGGCGGGGGGCGCCCGGCGCGGCCGACGCCCGCGTACCCGTCGTACCCGCCGGACCCGCAGGCGGAAGCAGGGCCTCCGTCGCGCCCCCGTACCACCTCCACCGCCCTCTTCCTCGCGGTAGCCGCGGCCGTCGCCGCCCTGTCCGCGGGCACGACGTACGCGGTGATGAGCGGTCCCGACGACCCGCGCCCGCCCGTCGGCAGCCCCCGTACGCCCACCACGGCAGCCGCATCGGCCACGACGGCCACCGGGGCGGCCCGTCTCCCCGAGGCGTAGCTCAGCAACTGGCAGGCCACCGCCGGCACCCGGACCTGGCGGCTCACCCTCACCCGCGGCGGGGCCGGCGACCCCGTGATGTCCCTCGCCGTCCAGGACCCCGGCTTCGCCTGCGCCTGGACGGCGCCCCTGTGACCGGCGCCCGGCCGCAGCGATTGTGTCGAAGTCAATAAGCCTGCGAACAGGGCTTGTTACGCGTCGAAGCACCGTCGGAAACTGCCGGGATGGAGCCGTTGAACGTAGTGGCACAACTGTGGGAGCGGATCGGGGCACGCGACTGGGACGGCGTGGCCAAGCTCATCGCCGAGGACGCGGTCATCGAGTGGCCCGTGAGCGGCGAGCGCATCGTGGGGCGGGCCAACTTCATAGCCGTCAACAGCGACGACGGGTACGCCGACGAGAGATCCGTGGAACTACTGCGGATCCTGGCGGACGGCGACCTCGTCGTCACCGAGGTGGAGATACCTCAGGACCACGTGGTCTACCGGGCCGTCTCCCTGTGGACGGTGCGGGACGGGGAGATCGTCGGGGCGCGGGAGTACTGGACCAGCCCCGGCCAGGACCCGGCACCGCGGTGGCGGGCGGGCTACGTGGAACCCCTGGTGGCAGACTGAGCCGCGTGCTCGGCCACCACCTCACCCCGCTGCTCGGCGCGACCGGCGTCCTGGCGCTCCTGACCCTCGTTCCCGGTCCCGACATGGCGGTCGTGACGAAGCGGGCGGTGACCCGGGGGCGCGCCGACGGATTGCGCACCGTCGCCGGGATCGCGGTCGGACTGCTGCTGTGGGGCGCCCTCACCGTGGCGGGCCTGGCCGCGCTGCTCGCCGCGTCGGCGGAGGTGTACCTGGCGGTGAAGCTCGCGGGCGCCGCGTACCTGTGCTGGCTGGGCGTCCAGTCGCTGCGCGGGGAGCCGGGCGCGGAACCGGCCGGTGACCTCGCGGAGCCGGGCGGGACGGGTGGAGCAGGCGGAGTAGGCGGAGCAGGCGGGACTCACAGAGGCGCCTGGCGCACCGGCCTGGTCGCCAACGCCCTCAACCCCAAGATCGCCGTCTTCTACACGGGACTGCTGCCCACCCTCGCCCCGCCCGGCCTTCGCCCGGCGGCGGGCATGACGCTGCTGGTCCTGGTCCACGTGCTGCTGACCGTGGTCTGGCTGGGCACGTACGTGTACGTCCTCTCGCGCGCCCGGCTCTTCTTCGCGCGACCGCGCGTCCGGCGCGCACTGGACCGCGTGACGGGCGTGGTCCTGATCGGCTTCGGCATGCGGGTGGCGACGACGTCCTAGGCGTTGCGACGGCCTAAGTGTGTTGTCCGGACTGGTCGGTGAGGGAGTCCAGTTCCTTCCCGATGGCGGCCCGGAGGCCGTCGTGCCGGTGGCTCAGCGCGTACTGCCCGTCACGCCAGCACTCCTCCTCGTACAACCACACGGGCAGCCGCACGCGGTCGGCGGACTCCCAGTCGTAGCGGGGCCAGATGTGGGTGTGCAGGTACGGGTCGGTGTTGCCCAGGATCTCGATGTTCACGCGGCGAAAGGCGGGGTCGAGCCGTCGGCAGGCCCGCTCGACGGCCTCGGCGAGGCGCTCCAGGTCGCTGAGGTACGCGGTCCTGCGCGCCCGGGGGAGGTCGGAGAGGCGGGTCACGGCGGGGTCGTCGGTCAGCAGCACGGAGTATCCCGGTAGGAACTGCCGGTCCCCGATCACGGCGAAACCGGAGTCGAGGCGGCGCAGGACGGTGGGGTTCTCCCCGCGGTGCGCGCTGCCGATACGGTCGCGACGCCAGTCGGTCTCGGTCATGCCTGGACCCTAACCGGTGAGTGGTTGAGCCGACTTGGGCTTCGTGGCTCTCAAGTAGCCCCCGTCATACCTGAGAGCTACGCGCGAACACGGCTCTGGAGCGTGACGCCGACGAGGGGTCCGGATTTCTAACTTCTGTAGCAGAGAAGGGCGGTGACGGCTCTTCCTGACCGAAGGAAGAGACGATGGCGGCGGGGACGACGACCGTGGGCACGACGGCGGGCACCAGTGGGCCTACGGGGTCGGGGCCGCGGTCACAGTCGGGGTCCGGGGCGCGGTCCGGGGCGGAGTCGGGGTCCGGGGCGGGGCGGGGCAACGGTTCGAGAGGGCGGCTGCGGCGCACGCTGCTGGCCGCGCTGGTCGCGGCGGCGGTCGTGGTCCCCGTGTCCGCCGCCGCCTCCCCCGGCGTCCCCGCGCCGGCGCCCGTCGTGTTCGCGGACGACACCGCACCGCACGACCGGTACGCCGACAACCGCGCCAACCTCGCCGAGGCGGCCCGTATGGCCGGGGCCGCGGGACGCACCGGCCGGGCCGCCAAGCTGCGCGCCATGGACGCGGCCGGTGAGGCGCGGTTCCTCACCTTCGACGGCCGCGGACGGGGCCGGGCCGTCGAGGTGTTCGGCGACCTGGAGACCGCCGACCGGGTCACCGTTCTGGTGCCCGGGTCCGACACGACGCTCGACACCTACCAGAGGTTCCGCGCCGGGGCCGTCTCCCTTAGCCGGCGCCTCCAGGCCGAGCATCCGCACTCGGCCGTGGTCGCCTGGCTCGGGTACGACACCCCCGGCACGGCCAGCACGACCGTCCTGACCGCCGATCGCGCCGACGAGGCCGCCGCCGAACTGGGGCCCTTCCTGCCCCGGTTGCGGGACATGGCGGGGTCCGGCGCCCAGATCTCCCTCCTGTGCCACTCGTACGGCTCCGTGGTCTGCGCCCGGACCACGACCGGGCCCGAGGTCACCGACGTGGTCCTCTTCGGCAGCCCCGGGACCGGGGCCGGCTCCGCCGGCGACCTGCCGACGGATGCCCGCGTCTGGGCCGGGCGGGGCGGCGGCGACTGGATAGGCGACGTCCCGCACGTCCGGCTCGGCCGGATCGGCTTCGGTACCGACCCCGTCGACCCCGCATTCGGAGCACGGTCCTTCGCCGCCGGCCCGGCCGGGCACAGCGACTACCTCAAGCCCGGCACCCGGTCCCTCGACAGCCTGGCGGCCATCGTCCTCGGCACCGCCGCCACCGCCCCCGCCACCACCGCCCCGGAGGTCCCTCATGCGTAAGCTCCGCGCCCGCTGGTCCGGGCTGGCGGAGGGCATCGACGCGGCCACCCCGGCCGACCGGGACCGCGCCGTGGACGCGCTGCGGACCTTCGCGATCCTCGGCGTGGTGCTCGGCCACTGGCTGGTCACGGCTCTGACCACCGCCGATGGCGGCCTGAGCAACACCAGCCCGCTCGCGCACATGTCCTGGCTCGCCCCGGTGTCCTGGGTGTTCCAGACCCTCGCCGTCTTCTTCCTCGTCGGCGGCCGTGTCGCCGCCCGCGGCTACGCCTCGGCGCGGGAGCGCGGGGATTCGTACCGCGCCTGGGTCGGGCAGCGGCTGGGCCGGCTGTTCCGTCCGGTCGCCGCCGTACTCACCCTGTGGACCGTCGTCGCGGGCGGGATGCTCATCGGCGGAGTCGAGCTGAACACCGTCCAGACGCTGGTCAAGCTCGTCCTTTCCCCTCTCTGGTTCCTCCTCGTCTTCGCCGCGCTGACCGCCGCGACCCCGCTGGTGTCACGGCTCAACCCCGTGTGGCCGCTGGCCGTGGTGGCGGGTGTCGACCTGTGCCGCTTCGGACTCGCAGGGCCCGAGTGGACCGGCTGGGTCAATGTGGCCGCGGGCTGGATGGTCCCCTACACGCTGGGCGCCGCATGGTCCCACGGGGCGTTCGCCCGGCGCGGTCCCGCGCTCCTCCTGCTCACCGCGGGTGCCTTCGCCACCGCGGCGCTGATCCTGTGGGGCGGCTACCCGGCGTCCATGGTGGGTGTCCCCGGAGCCGCCGTGTCGAACCTGAACCCGCCGACGCTCGCGGCGGTCGCGTTCGGACTGACCCAGTGCGGGCTGGCCCTGCTGCTCCGCGAGCCTCTGGCGCGCGCCATGCGGTGCCCGGCGGCCTGGGCGAAGGTGGCCCTGGTGAACCTCTCCGCCATGACGATCTTCCTCTGGCACCAGACCGCCATGATGGCCGTCACCGCCCTGGGGCTGCTGGCTCCTGCCGACCTGCCCGGGCTGCACACCGTGCCCGGGTCGGTGGAGTGGCTGGCGGCCAGGCTGTTGTGGCTGCCGGTGTTCGCGCTCGCGCTGACGGTGTGTTGGGTCGCGTTCCGCACCTACGAGGGGGGCGGCCGCCCCGTGCCGGAGGGCCCCAGCCGCATCGTCGCCCGCTCCCACGACCGGGCGACGGCCGCCAGTAAGGAAATCACCCATGCCTAGGCTGGAGCCCGTGACCGAGCCGAGCGAATTCCAGGTAGCCGACGCCCGTAAGGGCCGCAGCGTCCGTCTCGCGCTGCGCGGCCTGGCCCTGGAGCTGCTCACCCTGAAGTGGGACCCACTGCCCCGCATGTCGCGGCCGCGCTGGCTGGCCTGGCTTCCGCATGTGGGCGTCGTCTACGCGGCCGTGGCGTCGTGCGCACTCACGGTGGCGCAGCTGGAGGACCACTACCACGTCACGGGTGGCCCGGTCGTCCAGATGGGCCTCCTGACCGCTGCCTCCATCGTGCTCGGGATGTTCCGGCCCCTCGCCGGCTGGTGGCTCGGCCTCGTCTCCGCGGCCCTGGTCGCGTGGACGATCTACGACGACGTCGGTCAGGGCCAGTCCTGGCCGTGGACACCCGCCGGGGCCTTCACGTTCGCACCGCTGATCCTCCTGGTGGCCCTGCGGGTGCCGCCCCGGGTGACGATCGGGGTCGTCAGCGTCTCGATCCTCTACTCCGTTCTGGTCGAGGCGGTGTTCAGGCCGGAGAACAGCCAGACGGTGCTCGCGGGAGTGACGCTCCTCTTCGGCTTCGTCGGCGTCCTCGGCTACGCGCTCCGCGCGACGCGTCTGGCCCGCGGCAAGCTCGTCGAGCAGGAGTCCCTCACCGCGGAGGAGCGTGCCCGGCGCACGCTGCTGGAGGAACGCAGCCGAATCGCCCGTGAGCTGCACGACGTCGTCGCGCACCACATGTCGGTGATCTCCATCCAGGCCCAGGTAGCCCCGCATCTCGTGGAGAACCCGTCCCAGGAGCTCAAGGAGAACCTCGCGGGCATCCGGGAGAACGCGCTGGAGGCCCTCACGGAACTGCGCCGGGTGCTGGGCGTGCTGCGCTCCGAGCAGCCGGACGATCCGGCGAACCCCCACCATCCGCAGCCCACCCTCGCCGAGTTGGACGGCCTCGTGGACAACGTGCGGGGAGCGGGGCTCGATGTCACCACCGAGTTCGCGGGGATACGGCGGCCACTGACACCCGGCGTCGAGCTCACCGCGTACCGCATCGTGCAGGAGGCGCTCAGCAACTGCCTGCGCCACGCGCCGGGTTCGCAAGTGGAGGTCGGCATCGCCTACGGGCCACGCGACCTGCACCTGTGTGTCGCCAACACCGCGCCGACGCGGCCGGCCCCGCCCTCGCCGGGCGCGGGGCACGGGCTGCTGGGGATGCGGGAGCGGGCAGGCATGCTGGGGGGCGAGCTGGCCGCCGGACCGCGCCCCGACGGCGGGTACGAGGTGACCGCCGTACTCCCGATGGACCCGCAGCACCAGCCCGGCGGCTCCGCACCCGAGACGAAGTAGGGATTCATGAGCACCCCGATCAAGGTGATGATCGCCGACGACCAGATGATGGTCCGGCAGGGCTTCACCGTGCTTCTCAACGCCCAGCCGGACATCGAGGTGGTCGGCCAGGCCGTGGACGGGGCGGACGCCGTGGCCAAGGTCGGCGAGCTGGGTCCGGACGTCGTCCTGATGGACATCCGCATGCCGGGGATGGGCGGTATCGAAGCGACCTCCGTCATCACGGGCGCCTCCGGCGCCACCGTCAAGGTGCTGGTGCTGACCACCTTCGACCTCGACGAGTACGTGTACGAGGCGCTGCGGGCCGGAGCCTCCGGGTTCCTGCTCAAGGACGCCTCGGCCGATCAGCTCGCGGAGGCGGTGCGGGTGGTGGCGGCCGGGGAGGCGCTGCTCTCGCCGAACATCACGAAGCGGCTGATCACGGAGTTCTCCCGGCTGGGGGCGCCGCGCGCGCCGTCGCGGGCGCGTATCGACGAGCTGACCGAGCGGGAGACCGAGGTCCTGTCGCTCGTGGCCCAGGGCCTGTCGAACGCCGAGATCGCGGCGCACCTGACCGTGGCGGAGCAGACGGTGAAGACCCATGTGGGCCGGATCCTCGTGAAGCTGGGCCTGCGGGACCGTACGCAGGCCGCGGTGTTCGCGTACGAGACGGGCCTGGTCCGTCCGACGGGCTACTGATCTGCCCCGCGTAGTACTTGAGAGGGAGCCCGGGAAATCCCCATCAGCGGCGACGCGGACTACGGCCGTGCGGACCTACGGTTCTGTTATGACCGAGACGACCACCGGGGGGACAACCCGGACGCCTGAGTTCCGAGTGGCATCGGAGGTGATCGCGACCCTGCGCCAGGACCTCCTCACCGAGGCGATGGCCTACCGGCCGCTGCCGCTGGTGGAGACCCCGGGGCGCTTCATGAGACGGATGCCCGCTCCGATACGCCGGTACGCGCCGTGGAGCCGGTACGCGGCGGTGATCGCGCTGGCCTTCTTCCTCGTCCTGTTCACCGGGACTTCCGGCTCGGGGTATCTCGGCGATGCTGGAGTCCTGTTCACCGGAGTGGTCGCCGCCGCGCCGGTCCTGATGACGCTGGTGCGGCCGGTCGCCGCCTGGTGGGCCGCGGTCGCGATGACGCTGGTGCTCGGCGCGATCCCCGGACTGGGCGGGGGCAACTGGCCCTGGAGCCCGGGCGCCTTCGTCTCCTACATCGCGGTCATGGTCCTCGTCACCCTGCGGACCGGACCCCGGGTGGCCGGGTGGATGTGGACCCTCACCCTGGTCCTCGGCCTCGCGATGTCGGTCCTGCTCAACAACCGGTACGGGACGAACCTGCCCGAGATGGCCGTGACCTCGGCCATCGCGCTGACGATCGCGAGCAGCATCCAGATACGCCGCAGTGCCAAGGCCGAGGTGAGCGCGCAGCAGGAGGTCACGGCCGTCGAGCGGGACAAGCGGACGCTGCTGGAGGAGCGGACCACGATCGCGCGGGAACTGCACGACGTGGTCGCCCACCACATGTCGGTGGTGGCGATCCAGGCGGAGGCCGCGCCGTACCGGGTGAAGAACCCGCCGCCGGAGCTGGAGGCCGCGTTCGTCACCATCCGGGAGAACGCGGTGGCGGCGCTGACGGAGCTGCGGCGGGTGCTGGGCGTGGTGCGCTCCGCCGACTACGAGGCTCCGGACGCGCCGCAGCCGACGCTGGCCTCGCTCGAAGGGCTGTTGGCCAACGTGCGGGAGGCCGGGCTGAGCGTGGAGAAGACGGTCACGGGTGCGGTGCGGGAGCTGCCGCAGGGGGTGGAGCTGTCGGCGTACCGGATCATCCAGGAGGCTCTCAGCAACACGCTGCGGCACGCGCCGGGGGCGGCGGCCTCCGTGGAGGTGTCGTATGTGCTGGGCGGCCTGGGGATACGCGTCGTGAACGGGGCGCCGACCGGGAATGTGCAGCCGTCGCCGGGTGCCGGGCACGGGATCACCGGAATGCGGGAGCGGGTGGCCATGCTGGAGGGCGAGATGACGGCCGGTGACACCGGGACGGGAGGGTACGAGGTGGCGGTGTTCATACCGGTGCGCCACCGTCCGGAGCCGGTGGCGCCTTCCGGGGCCGGGCCCGAGGCGGGCACGCCGTGACGATCAGGGTGTTGATCGTCGACGACCAGATGATGGTGCGCGAGGGGTTCTCCGTCCTGCTGAACGCCATGGACGGCATCGAGGTGGTGGGCGAGGCGGTCGACGGCCGTGAGGCCATCGCGCAGGTGGCGGCGCTGCGGCCGGACGTGGTGCTGATGGACATCCGGATGCCGTTGATGAACGGGCTGGAGGCGACACGGGAGATCGTGGCGGCCGACACGGACGCGAAGGTGCTGGTCCTGACGACCTTCGACCTCGACGAGTACGTGTACCAGGCTCTGCGGGCCGGGGCCTCCGGGTTCCTCCTCAAGGACGCGTCGGCCCGTCAGCTCGCCGACGGGGTCCGGGTGGTGGCGGCCGGGGAGGCGCTGCTGGCGCCGTCGGTGACCAAGCGGCTGATCCTGGAATTCTCGAAGCTCGCCGAGACGCCGAAGCTCGCGGACCCGGGAGGCATCGGCGAGTTGACGGAGCGGGAGAAGGAGGTGCTGGTACTGATCGCGCAGGGGCTGTCCAACGGGGAGATCGCGGCCCGGCTGATCGTCGCCGAGTCCACGATCAAGACCCATGTGAGCCGGATCCTGGTGAAGCTGGGCCTGCGGGATCGCACCCAGGCGGCGGTGTTCGCCTACGAGACCCGGCTGGTGACCCCGGCATAGGGTGCGGGTATGGGCTTTGATCCGTGGGATGCCGAGTTCGTCGCCGATCCGTATCCGGCGTACCGGGAGTTGCGCGAGCAGGGTCGGGCCGTGTGGTGCGAGGCCACCGGGCAGTGGCTGGTGCCGCACTACGCCGACGTGAGTGCGCTGCTGCGGGACCGGCGGCTGGGGAGGACCTATCTGCACCGGTTCTCGCACGAGGAGTTCGGGCGCACTCCCCCGCCGGCGGAACACGAGGCCTTCCACGTGCTCAACAGCAACGGGCTGTTGGACCTGGAGGATCCCGCGCACGCACGGGTGCGCAGGCTGGTGGCGAAGGCCTTCACCCCGCGCACGGTGGAGCGGCTCGTGCCCGCCGTACGGCGGATGGCCGGGGAACTGGTGGGGC
This sequence comes from Streptomyces sp. NPDC056224, assembly GCF_042267665.1. Taxonomy (NCBI): domain Bacteria; kingdom Bacillati; phylum Actinomycetota; class Actinomycetes; order Kitasatosporales; family Streptomycetaceae; genus Streptomyces; species Streptomyces sp. NPDC056224. Next base: position 76,112 of record NZ_JBHJTK010000011.1, on the reverse strand, counting down.
GGCTGCTGGCGGACGGGGGCGGGGATCTGCTCACGGCCGTCGCCGAGCCGCTGCCGGTGGCGGTGATCGCGGAGCTGCTGGGCGTCCCGGAGGCGGACCGGGGGCTGCTGCGGCCCTGGTCGGCGGACATCTGCGGGATGTTCGAGCTCCGGCCGGACGAGGAGACCGCGCGACGGGCGGTGCGGGCGAGCGTCGAGTTCAGCGCGTACCTGCGGGAGCTGATCAGGGAGCGGCGCGCACGCCCCGGCGAGGATTTGATCTCCGGGCTGATCGCCGCCCACGATGAGGAGGGCCGGCTCAGCGAGCAGGAGATGATCTCCACCTGCGTGCTCCTCCTGAACGCCGGGCACGAAGCCACGGTCAACACCACCGCCAACGGCTGGTGGGCGCTGTTCCGCAACCCCGGCGAGCTGGCCGCCCTCCGCGAGGGGCACGATCCCGAAAAGTTGTCCACAGCTGTGGATGAACTCATGCGCTACGACACACCTCTGCAGATGTTCGAGCGCTGGGTCCTCGACGACATCCGGATCGGGGACACCGACATCCCCCGCGGAGCCGAGGTCGCGCTGCTCTTCGGGTCCGCGAACCGCGATCCCGCGCGGTTCGACGATCCCGACGTCCTGAACCTCGTACGGGCCGACAATCCGCACCTCAGCTTCGGCGCCGGAATCCACTACTGCCTGGGGGCGCCGCTGGCGCGCCGGGAGCTGGAGGCCTCCTTCGGAGCACTGCTGGCAGACGGGGTCCCGCCCCTGCGGCTCGTCAAGGAGCCGCAGTGGCAGGACGGTTACGTCATCCGGGGCCTGCGCGAACTGCTCGTGCAGTTCTAGTGCTGTGGCCGGAAGGGTCTGCCGGGGCGCGGCGTCTGCCGGGGCGGGCGTCAGGCGACCAGGTCCCGGCGGCGCAGGGCGGCCAGCCCGGCCCCCGTGAGGGCCACCGCGAGGGCCGTCAGGATCAGCAGCGGGGTCCAGGCCACGGCCTGCGCGCCCGGGAGCTTGGGCAGGTGGGCGAAGGGCGAGAGGTCCAGGACCGCCTCCGGGAGGTTCAGCGCCGGGCCGACCCAGCCCAGGGCCAGCACGATCCCGGCCACCGCCCAGGCGGCCGCCGCGTACTTGGGCAAGGCGCCGTACAGGAGAGCTGCCACCGCTCCGATCACCCACACCGCCGGGAGCTGCGCGAGGGTGGCGCCCACCACCGCGCCCACCTCCTCGCCGTGCCCGAGGCCCAGCCCGAGACCGCCCAGCAGCAAGATCAGCGCCGAGCCGCCGAACGCGACGGCGAGGTGGACTCCTGCCCAGCGCAGCCGGCCGACGGCGTTCGCGAGCACCGGTTCGGCGCGCGCCGAACTCTCCTCACCCTGCAGCCGCAGCACGGAGGAGACGATGTAGAGCGCGGCGACCAGGCCCAGCAGCCCGGCCATCGCTGCGAGGAAGGCGTCGGTGAGTCCGCTCTGCCCGCCCATCCGCTCGATGATCTGACGGGTCTTCTCATTGCCGCCGACCACGTCGGCCGCGCCCTGCGCCATCCCGCCGAAGACGACACCGGCGACCAGGAAGCCCGCGCTCCAGCCGAACACGCTGCCGCGCTGCAGCCGCCAGGCCAGCGCGCCCGCCGTCCCCAGGCGTCCCTCGGCCGGCCCCGGCCGGGTCGGCAGGAAGCTCATGCCCAGGTCACGGCGCCCGGCCAGCACGTACGCGGCGCCCGCCTGCACCACGACGGCCACGGCGAGCAGCGCGAGCACCCACCAGCGCATCGAGGCGAAGGCCCGTACGTTCTCCACCCAGCCGAGCGGCGAGAGCCAGGTCAGCAGCGACTCGCCGCCGGCCGTACCGGCGTCGCCGGCCGCTTTCAGCACGAAGGCGGCGCCGAGCACGGCGGCCGTGATCCCCTTGGCGGCCCGGGCGCTCTCGGTCAGCTGGGCGGCGATGGCCGCCGTGCCCGCGAAGAGCATCCCGGCGCCCGCCATGGCCAGCCCGAGGGCGAGCGCACCCGGCGCGCCCTGTCCCGCGAGGCCGCCCGTGACGAGCAGCGCGACGCACGCGTTGGCCACGAGGGCGGCCAGCAGGGCCGCGCTCATCGGGGCCCGCCGGCCCACCATCGCTGCGGAGAGCAGCTCCTGACGGCCCGTCTCCTCCTCTTCCCTGGTGTGCCGGATGACGATGGCCAGGCTCATCACGGCAGCGAGGACGGCGCCGTAGACGCCGATCCGCCAGGCGGTCAGAGCACCCAGCGAGTCGCCGAAGACCGGCCCGTACATGGCGCGCATCGAGCTGTTGGCGTTCATCAAGGCGGCGATCTCCGCGCGTTCGGCGGCGCTCTCGTACACGCTGCCCAGCGAGCCGGGCATGCTCACCACCAGCAGGGCCGTGACCAGGACCCAGACCGGCATCATCACGCGGTCGCGGCGCAGGGCGAGCCGGAGCAGCACGCCGGTGCCCGCCAGTTGGTCCTTCATCGCGACGCCTCTTCGGTGTAGTGGCGCAGGAACAGCTCTTCGAGGGTGGGCGGGGTCGAGGTCAGCGACCGCACACCCGACGCGGTGAGGGAGCGCAGGACGGCGTCCAGTTTGTCGGTATCGGCCTGGAGGCGGATCTTCAGCCCCTGGACCTGCACGTCGTACACGCCCGGCAGGTGCGAGATGCCGTTCGGCGGGCCGGCGAGTTCGGCGCTGATCGACGTACGGGTGAGGTGGCGCATGTCGGCGAGCGTGCCGGTCTCCACGGTGCGGCCCTTGCGGATGATGCTGACCCGGTCGCAGAGGGTCTCGACCTCGCTCAGGATGTGCGAGCTGAGCAGGATGGTGCGCCCGGCGGCGCGGGCCTGGACGACGCAGTCCTGGAAGACCTCCTCCATCAGCGGGTCGAGGCCGGATGTGGGCTCGTCGAGGATGAGCAGTTCGGCGTCGGAGGCGAAGGCGGCGACGAGGGCGACCTTCTGCCGGTTGCCCTTGGAGTACGTACGCCCCTTCTTGGTCGGGTCGAGTTCGAACCGCTCGATCAGCTCGGCGCGGCGGGCCCGGTCGAGACCTCCGCGCAGCCGTCCGTGGAGGTCGATGACCTCGCCGCCGGAGAGGTTGCGCCACAGCGTGACATCGCCGGGTACGTAGGCGACGCGGCGGTGGAGGGCCACGGCGTCGGCCCAGGGGTCGCCGCCGAGGAGTTCGGCGGCGCCGGAGTCGGCGCGCAGCAGGCCCAGCAGGACCCGGATGGTCGTGGACTTGCCGGAGCCGTTGGGGCCGAGGAAGCCGTGGACCTCGCCGGTGGCGACCGAGAGGTCGAGTCCGTCCAGTGCGTGGGTGCGGCCGAACGTCTTGTGGAGTCCGGCGACGCTGATGGCCATCGTCATGATTCTGAACGTACGCTACTTTCACAAATTTGTGAAGCTCGGAAATCGCGTAAAGTCGGGAAGGTGGCGGAAGACATGGCAGTGCCGGCGGCGCGGAACGAGGAAGCGGTCTCGCGCTTCGTGGAGCGGTTCGCCGCGCAGCTGACCGAGGCGGGGATGCAGCGGATGGCCGCACGGGTCTTCGCGCAGCTGCTGGCGAGCGACGAGGGCGCGATGACCTCGGCGGAACTGGGCGAGGCACTGCAGATCAGCCCGGCGGCGGTGTCCGGAGCCGTGTCCTACCTGACCCAGGTCAACATGGTCAGCCGGGAACGGGAACCGGGCTCCCGGCGGGACCGCTACGTGCTGCACAACGAGCTCTGGTACGAAACCTTCACCCGGCGGGACCAGGTGCTGACCCTGTGGGAGAAGACCCTGCGCGAGGGCGCCGCGAGCCTCGGCTCCGACTCGGCGGCCGGTACGCGCATCGCCGAGACGGCCGCGTTCTTCGAGTTCATGCAGGGTGAGCTGCTGGGCATGATGGACCGCTGGCGGGCCCACAAGGCGACCCTGCACCTCGACCGGACGGGCTAGTGCTGTGACCGGCAAGGTGCGCCTCGCGGGCGCGCCCCGGCCGGCGGGCCACCGGGGCCCACGGCACGCCGCCGACCGAGGGATCCCCGGCCGGCCACACCTCGACGGTGTCCGGCGCCCGGACCGTACGCGTCCACGGGCGCGGCGACAGGACCCGTCGGCCCGGCAGGCCCAGGCCCAGGGCCAGGCCCAGGGCCAGGGCCAGCACCGGGCCGGCGTCCAGGACCACCACCGGTAGCCGTCACGCGGCCCTGATCACGACGGCCCCGTATGAGGTGCAGCGCGCGGCCGGGTCCCGCAGGTCCCGGCCCGCGCGCCGCGCGGCCCGGAACTCCCGCACCCCGAGCACCACCGGGCTCAGCGGCACCACCAGCGCCGCCGGCCGGGTGAGGACCGCCGCGACCGCCGTCGGCCGGCGGAACACCGGCAGCAGGCACAGCGGCATCCCGTCCCGCCGCCGGTCGGCGAGCACGCCACGCATCCCCGCGTCACCAGGCACCGCGTCAGGCATCCCCGCGTCACCAGGCACCGCATCACGCGTCACCGCGGCACCCGGCACCGCCCCACGCGTCACCGGGGCAGCGTGAGGGTCCACGCCCCCGGGTGCAGGTTCCACGTCCGGCGGCGCACCGGGCCGGTCACCGCCCCGTCGGCCCGGTAGCGGAAGTCCGCGCCCGACACGGTGACCGTCTTCGCCCGGGCCGTCACCTCCGAGGCCGCGCCGCCGCCGCCCGTGCGGACCACGACCTCCGCCAGGCCGCCGTCGCTCCCCACCGCCACCGCGACCTCCTCCACGGGCCGGTCCACATCCGCCAGGACCACCCCGTCCGCCTCGACCCGCAGCCGCAGCCGGCCCGCCGTGCTCGGCCCCGCCGGACGGACCAGCGTCCGTACCAGCGAGCGGTACGCGGTCCACACGGACGGCCCGGCCGGGGGTCCGGCCCCCCGCAGCGGCGGGATCCGCAGACCGCCCAGGACCACCCCGTCACTGTCGTCCACCAGCAGGTCGCACAACCGCTGCGCCCCCTCCAGGACCGCCCGCGCCGCGGTGACCGCGGACAGCGGCACGCCGAGCGACCCGGCCAGCACCAGGGACCCCGCGGGCCCCACCGGCACCAGCGAAAGGGCACCTTCGGCCAGCCCCCGCTCCCGGTGCAGCAGCCCCACGGTGCGGGCCAGGGCCCGGTCGTCGCCCACGATCACCAGCCGCCGTTGGCCCCGGCGGGCAAGAGCCCGCGCGAATTCCTCCTGCGAGTCCGGGAGGCAGATTTTCGCCGCAGCTCCCGCTGACAACACATCCTTCGCGATCCGCACGGACTCGCCGTCAAGACGGCGGGCGACCGGGTCGACGAGCACGAGCAGGCCGCCTACCGGCGCGCCCGCGTGGCTCATGGTGGGCTCTGGAGCCGACACCTCGGTCCTTCCTCGGGTAGCATCTTTGTGCAAGAGGCCCTTGCGCTATTGCGCCAGGGCCTTCGTCTATTCCGGGGTACCGGTCCGACGGCTCAGCCTGCGGTGTACATCGTCGTACGCCCCCTGACCTTGGACATGCCCCATCCGGAAGAGGTGTACGCCTGTGCCCGCTCTTGTGCTGCTCGGAGCTCAGTGGGGTGACGAGGGCAAGGGAAAGGCCACCGACCTGCTCGGTGGATCCGTTGACTATGTAGTGCGCTACCAGGGTGGCAACAACGCCGGCCACACGGTCGTCGTCGGCGACCAGAAGTACGCGCTGCACCTTCTCCCTTCCGGCATCCTCTCCCCCGGATGCACCCCGGTCATCGGTAACGGCGTCGTCGTCGACCCGGCCGTCCTGCTCTCCGAGCTGCGCGGCCTGAACGAGCGCGGCATCGACACCTCCAAGCTGCTCCTGAGCGGCAACGCGCACCTGATCACTCCGTACAACGTCACCCTCGACAAGGTCGGCGAGCGCTTCCTCGGCAAGCGCAAGATCGGTACCACCGGCCGCGGCATCGGCCCGACCTACGCGGACAAGATCAACCGCGTCGGCATCCGGGTCCAGGACCTCTACGACGAGTCGATCCTCACCCAGAAGGTCGAAGCGGCGCTCGAAGGCAAGAACCAGCTCCTCGCGAAGCTGTACAACCGCCGCGCGATCGACGCCGCCGCGATCGTCGAGGAGATGCTCCAGTACGCGGAGCAGATCAAGCCGTACGTCGCCGACACCACCCTGATCCTCAACAACGCGCTGGACGAGGACAAGGTCGTGCTCTTCGAGGGCGGCCAGGGCACCCTGCTCGACGTCGACCACGGCACCTACCCCTTCGTCACCTCCTCGAACCCGACCGCGGGCGGCGCCTGCACCGGTACGGGTGTCGGCCCGACGAAGATCAGCCGCGTGATCGGCATCCTGAAGGCCTACACCACGCGTGTGGGTGCGGGTCCGTTCCCGACCGAGCTGTTCGACAAGGACGGCGAGGACCTGCGCCGCATCGGCGGCGAGCGCGGCGTGACCACCGGCCGCGACCGTCGCTGCGGCTGGTTCGACGCGCCGATCGCACGCTACGCCACCCGCGTGAACGGCCTGACCGACTTCTTCCTCACCAAGCTGGACGTACTGACCGGCTGGGAGCAGATCCCGGTCTGCGTCGCGTACGAGATCGACGGCAAGCGCGTCGAGGAGCTCCCGTACTCGCAGACGGACTTCCACCACGCGAAGCCCATCTACGAATACCTCCCCGGCTGGTCCGAGGACATCACCAAGGCGAAGACCTTCGAGGACCTTCCGGCGAACGCCCAGGCGTACGTCAAGGCCCTGGAGGAGATGTCGGGCGCCCCGATCTCCGCGATCGGCGTGGGCCCCGGACGCACCGAGACGATCGAGATCAACTCGTTCCTCTAGGCGGCAGCGGTTCCTGAACGCCCGAAGGGGCGGTGCGCCGTACGGCACACCGCCCCTTCGGCGTGTCCGCCGCGCCCGCCCGGGTGAGGGCGCACGCGTGCCGGACGAACAGCGCCCCGGGGCCGGCCCTGACGGCCGGGCCCGGAGCGCTGGAGGGCCGACTACTTGGTGTCGTAGAAGCCGAAGATGTCGACGATCAGGTCGGCGTCGTCCCAGCCCATGTTCCAGAAGTCGACGATGCCGTGGTCGCCGGCGCTCGCCTGGACCAGGTTCGGGACGGTCTTGCCCGCCGTCCAGTTCAGGGCGGAGGATGTGGGCTGCTCCGGCCAGAGGGCGGTGCCGTTGCCGTAGGAGTCCCACGTGTTGGGGTCCGGGGTGACCGACAGGAAGCCGTCGCCGCGGGTGTTGGTGACCGTGGTGTTGAACACGAAGCCGGTGACACCGTCCGGCTTGCCGAACGGCCGCATGTAGATGTAGCCCTGGCCCTCCAGCGGGCCGTTGCCCCAGTCCACGGGGTCCCGGGTGTCGAGCATGCGGGCCGGGTCCAGCGGCACGAAGGCGCCCGAGCTCTCGTTGGTGTAGAAGCCGACGACGTCGACGATCACGTCGGTCCCGGCCCACGCACCGTTGCGGACGCTGATCTGGCCGTCGGCGCCGACGGGCACGATCACCGAGTTGGCGACCGTCTGGCCGGCCGTGAAGTTCACGCTGGAGGTCGACGGGGCCGCCTGCCCGCTCGGGAAGACGGTCAGGTGACCGGCTTCCCTCGGGTTGGTGACCGTCACGTTCAGTGCCACCGCGCTGATGCCCTTCCAGACACCGTTGCGGCCGGCCATCTGCACGCTGAACGTACCCTGGCCGGCGAGCTGGCCCTGGGCCGTCCCGGTGCCGTTGCGGGTGTCCACGGCGCGCACCGGGGACATCGGGTTGTAGCCGCTGGCCGCCTTGTAGCTGAAGTAGCCGGTGACGTCCGCGATCAGGTCGAGCGACTCCCAGCCGCCGTTGTACAGCTCCACGTAGCCGTCCTGGCCGACCGGCACGATCACCAGGTTCGGCACGGTCTGACCGGCGACGAAGTTGACGTTCGAGCTGATCGGCCGCACGCCGCCCGACGGGTACGCGGTGACGTGCCCGGCGCTGGTGGCGTTGGTGACGGTGACGTTGAGGACGACCGCGGTGACCCCGGCGGGGATGCCGCCGTTGCCGCCGACCTTCACGCGGGCCTTGCCGTACGCGGCGACCTTGGCCTTCGGGGCACCGATACCGCTACGGGTGTCCAGGAGGCGGGTCGGCCCGTACGGGGTGAAGTCGGACCCTTCGGTGACGAAGTCGAGCTGGTTGACGGCCTGGATGTTGTTCGCCGCGTCGACCACGGTGACGGTGACCTTGTACGAGCCGACCTCGGCGTAGGTGTGCTCGTTGACGAGCACACCGGCGCCCTGGGCGGTGGTCGTGTCGGTCGTCCCGTCGCCCCACGTGATGGTGACCGCGAGCGAGGCGCTCGCGCTCGTGACGGTGGACGTCAGGCGCACCGCGTGCGCGGTCGGGCCCACGGCCCCAAGACCGACCGCGAGGGTCGGGTTGCCCTCGGCAGCCAGCGACTGCGTGGTGGCGGCCTTGTTGCCGGCCGCCGGGACGATCTGCCGGACCGTACGGTCGGCAGGACTCGTGAAGCTCTTCGCCTTCTCCGCCGCGGCCTTCTTCAGGTCGCCGGCGGGCGCGGACACGCCGTGCGCGCCCGGCTTGACCGGGTCGGCCGCGTGGGCCATTCCCGGGATGAGACCAACGCTGGCCGCAACGATGGCGGCAGCGGAAATTACGAGACGGCGACTACGCACCGGCCCCCCCATTTTCGTTTTTGAACGCGCTCAGGGTGATTCCCGATCAGGGTACATAGCCTTTTTGGCGGTTCTCATGCGGGTACCGTCCGGGGCAGGGGCAGTTGGCCCGTTTCTGCCCGGGACTGACCCGTTCCGGCCGGCCGGGCTCTACCAGGCCAGTTGCGAAATCTCTTCCGCGACCACCGCGCACGCGTCCGCCGACGGGTCGATGAGCGGGAAGTGGCCGACCGCGTCCAGCAGCGTCAGCCCGACCGTCTCCCCCGCCCGCGCGGCGGCGGCCACGTACGCCTCCGCCACCTGCTGCGGGACCACGATGTCGCCGCGGCCCTGGACCACCGCGGTGGCGATGCCCGTCGGGAGCAGGGCCGCCGGGTCGGCGAAGGGCAGGCGGGCGTCGAAGTGCTCCGGACCGCCGAGCAGCTGGCCGCTCGCGCCGCCGCAGACGCCCAGCTCCTGCGCCACCGCGAAGTCGGCGATCGGGGCCAGCGCCACCACGCCGCGCAGCGGCGGCGGGGCGGGCAGCCGCCACGGGGAGCCGTCCGGGAGGACGTGCCGTGCCGCGGCCCACAGCGCGAGGTGGCCGCCGGCCGAATGGCCGGTGACGACGACGCGGCGGAGATCGGCCTGCGGCAGCGCGGCGGCGGCGAGCCCCGGGAGGGCGTCCAGCGCCGCGGCGACGTCGTCGAAGGTCTCGGGCCAGCGCCCGGCGACCGGACCCTCGGCGCCCTGGTTCGGAAGGGAACGGCCGCGCCGGTACTCGACGTTCGCGACGGCGAAACCCCTCCGGGCCAGGAAGTCGGCGAAGGGGGTGACGTGCTGCCGGTCGTACGGAGCCCGCCACGCGCCGCCGTGCAGCACGACGACGAGGGGGACCGGGCCCCGCGCCTCGCCGCGCGGGGCGTAGAAGTCGACGACCTGGTCGGGGTGTTCCCCGTACGCGGCACTCGCGTCCGGCGCGACGACCGGATGGGAGAAGGCCGCGGCGGCCTCGGCGGCGTCCCGTTCCACTGCGGCGGGGTCCGTCATCGGCTCAACCTCTCGGTAACGCGTGGGACAGCGGGGACAGATGTTCCGGGGGTCCGGCAGAGCGGGACCGTATCAGTCTGGAACGCGGCGTTCCGTGCGGGGCCCGGGATATGCCGGAGCGGGCGGAGCCGTAGCCCCGCCCGCCCGGTGATGTGACGTTTCGCTACGGGGTCACCCGAAAATGTGACCCAGCGTGCGCGCCGCGCGCTCGGCGTCGGCGAAACCGACGTAGAGCGGGGTGAACCCGAAGCGCAAGACGTCGGGGGCGCGGAAGTCGCCGACGACGCCCCGGCCGATGAGTTCCCGCATGACCTCGCGGGCGTTCTCGGTGCGCAGCGAGACCTGGCTCCCGCGCCGGTCGTGCTCGGCCGGGGTGACCGGCTCGACCCGGCCCTCGGGGACGTACGCGGCCACGCATTCGAGGAAGAAGTCGGTCAGGGCGAGGGACTTGGCCCGTACGGCTTCGACGGACACCCCGTCCCAGGCGTCGAGCGACGCCTCCAGGGCGAGCATGGACAGGATGTCCGGGGTCCCGACGCGGCCGCGCCGTGCCCCGTCCGCCGGCGTGAACTCCGGGGTCATGGCGAAGGGATCGGCATGGCCGTTCCAGCCGGGCAGCGGGGAGTCGAAGGCGGCCTGGTGGCGCTCGGCGATGTAGAGGTACGCGGGGGCGCCGGGGCCTCCGTTGAGGTACTTGTACGTGCAGCCGACCGCGAGGTCGACGGCGTGCGCGTCGAGGCCGACGGGCAGGGCGCCCGCCGAGTGGCACAGGTCCCAGACCGCGATCGCCCCGGCGGCGTGCGCGGCCCCGGTGAGGGCGGGCAGGTCGTGGAGCCGGCCGCTGCGGTAGTCGACGTGGTTGAGGAGGACGACGGCGGTGTCCGCGTCCATCGCCTCCGCCGCGTGCGCGGGGTCCACCGGGGTGACGGTCAGGCCGGTCATCCGGGCCGCCGAGGCGGCTATGTAGCCGTCGGTGGGGAAGGTGGCGGCATCGACCAGCATCTTCGTCCGGCCGGGTGCCGCCAGGCGGGCGGCGCCGACCAGGGCCTTGAAGAGGTTGACGCTGGTGGAGTCGCCGACGACGACCTGGCCGGGGGCCGCGCCGATGAGCGGGGCGAGCTTGTCGCCGATCCGCTCGGGGGCGGTCCACCAGTCGCTCTCGTCCCACGACCGGATGAGGAGCTCGCCCCACTGCCGCGAGACGACGTCGGCAGTGGTCTGCGCGACGGTGGCCGGGAGGGCGCCGAGGGAGTTGCCGTCCAGGTAGACGACTCCCTCGGGGAGGGTGAAGCGGTCGCGGAGCTTGCCGAGCTCGTCGGCGGCGTCCAGGGCCGCGGCGCGGGACCCGAGGTCCGGTACCGGCATCCGGCGCATCGGTGCGGACGTGGGCTCAGACATGGCTGCGCGCCGTCCAGAGCTCCGGGAAGACGTTCTTCGTGGCGCGCTTCTCCAGCCAGGCCACACCGGCCGAGCCGCCCGTGCCGGTCTTCGCGCCCATCGCGCGGCGGGTGGCCACCAGGTGGTCGTTGCGCCAGCGCCAGACGAGCTCGGCGACGTCCGTGAGGACCTCGCCCAGGCGGTGGAGGTCCAGGTGCTCGTCCGGAGCGGCGTACAGGCCCGTCCAGACGGCCTCGACCTCGGCCGAGGGCTCGTAGCGCTGTGAGAGGTCGCGGCCGAGGACCGCGTCCGGGACCGGGAAGCCGCGGCGGGCCAGGAGGCGCAGGACCTCGTCGTAGAGGCTGGGCTCGTGCAGGGCCTTCTCCAGCTCCGCGTGGACGCGCGGGGCGCCACGGTGCGGGACCAGCATGGAGGAGGACTTCTCGCCGAGCAGGAACTCCATCCGGCGGTACATCGCCGACTGGAAGCCGGAGCCCTCGCCGAGGGCGGCGCGGTAGGCGTTGAACTGCCCCGGGGTGAGCTGGGCGAGCGGGCGCCAGGAGGAGTTGAGGGCCTCCAGCTCACGGAGGGATCGTTTCAGCGCATCCATCGCGACCGGAACGCGGTCCTCGCGCAGGGCCTTCGCCGCGGTTTCCCACTCGTGGACGATGACCGTGAACCACAGCTCCATGACCTGGGTCGTGACCAGGAAGACCATCTCGCCCGGGTCGTCCGAGCGGAGGTGCTGGAGGTGGGTGAGGACGTCCGCCTGGACGTAGTCCTCGTAGGGGGTCGTGCCGTCGAAGTCGAGGTTCGGGGTGTCCGAACCGGCTCCGGAGGCATCAAGGGTGTTCGACATCGCTGTCTCCTCGACACGTGCTTCCGGGTAGCGGTCCGCTCCTTCCGATGGGTGAGTGGAGCCCCGGTCCCCTGCCCGCATCATAGGACCGGTTGCCGGGCCCGCTCCAGCGAGGTGTGACCGGGGTCACTGTCACTTTTAGGACACTATGGCCTGCCGGGGCCCCTGTGATGGCCTGCCGGGGCCCCTGCTGCGAGGCCCCGGCCACCTGCGTGAACGCGTGAGCGCGTCCGCGCGTTCGTCCGGCTCAGGCGCCGAGGACGTCCGCCGCCGTCTCGGACGAGTCGCGCAGGAAGGTCGAGCAGCGCTCGTACTCCTCCTTCTCGCCGATCGCCCCGGCGGCGCGGGCCAGGGCGTGCAGGGCGCGGAGGAAGCCGCGGTTCGGCTCGTGCTCCCACGGCACCGGGCCGTGGCCCTTCCAGCCGGCGCGGCGCAGGGCGTCGAGGCCGCGGTGGTAGCCGGTACGGGCGTACGCGTACGACTCGATCGTGCGGCCGGCCGCGAAGGCCTCGTCGGCGAGGGTCGCCCAGGCCAGGGACGAGGTGGGGTGCGCGGCGGCCACCTCGACGGCGGGGGTGCCCGCGGCCAGGGCCTCGCGGCCCGGCTCGTCGGGGAGGTGGGTGGGGGCGGGGCCCCCGAGGAGGTTCTGGTGAATGGACATGCCCCCAGTCTGCCGGGCCCGGTGGTGGGCGCCCCACCACCCGGCGGCCCAGGCGTGTGACGGGCGCACCTCCCCGGGGCGCGGGCCCGGGGCGGACCGTGGGGTGCAATCGACGAAGGGGGCGAGTCGTGAACACCAGCACCCGCCGGCGCGATCCGGTCGACGAGGCGGCCGAGGAGCTGTGCGAGGCGGTCCTCGGCTCGCTGCGGCGCAGCGATCAGCGGGCGAGGGGGCGCCAGTACGTGCGCGGGCTGCTCGCGACCGAGGGCCGCAAGTCGATCCGCAACATCGCGCAGCAGCTCGGCGGCCCCGCGGCCGAGCAGAGCCTGCACCACTTCATCACCGGCTCCACCTGGGACTGGCAGCCCGTCCGGACCGCGCTGTCGCACCACCTGGCGCAGTCCACGCCGCTGACGGCGTGGGTCGCGCAGCCCATGGCGTTCCCCAAGGGCGGCGCGCACACGGTGGGTGCCGGGCACCGCTTCGACCCGCACCGGGGTCAGATGTTCCGCGGCCAGCAGGCCTTCGGGGTCTGGTTCACGTCGGCGGGGGTGAACACCCCGGTGGGATGGCGGCTGTTCCTGCCGCCGGGGGTGGACGGGAACGGCGGGGGCACGGGCGGGGAGGGGGGCGGTGCGCACGAGTCGTACGAGGAGTGCGCGGTCACCGGCGTCCTGGACACCGTGCGCCAGCGCCGGCTGCCCGCGCGGCCGGTCGTCCTCGACATCCGCGGCATCGGCACCCGCTCCACGATGAACCGTTTCCGCGAGGCCGGGTTACCCGTGCTGGCCCGGATCGGCGCGGCCGCCCGGCTGCTGGTCACCGACCCGGCCCTGCCGGGGTTCGGGGCGGGGACGGCGGCCGCGCGCGACATCCTGCAGGGCGTCAGGGGGCTGCGGGTGCCGGTGGAGTGGCCGGATCCCTCGCACCCCGGCACCCGGCGCACCTCGCTGGTGGCCACGGTCCGCGTGATGATGCCGGACCCCTCGCCCGCGCGGCGGCGGGAGGTGCTGCTGTTCGGCGAGTGGACCGATCCCCGGCGGCCCCCGGCACGGCTGTGGCTGACCGACGTGGCCCGGCCGTCACCGGCCGCGGTGCTGCGGCTGACGAAGCAGGCACGGCGGGTGTCGGCGGCGGCCGCGGCGAGCGTGCCGGAGGTCGGCCTGCGGGACTTCGGCGGGCGCTCGCTGCCCGGCTGGCACCGGCACGTCACGATGGCCTCGGTGGCCCACGCGGCCCGCTGCCTCGGCGGGACCGGCGGGACCGGCGGGACCGGCGGGCTGGTCTAGGTCTAGCTACGTCTAGGTGTGGTGTCCGGGCAGGTCGGTGACGTCCGCCGCACGGCGGGCGAGGACCGCGCGGGCCTTGCGCAGGCGCAGGGCCATCTGGATCTCCAGGGCCCGTTCCGGCTTCTGCCAGCCCTCGCCCAGCAGCTCCGCTATCCGCTCCAGGCGCCGCGACACGGTGTTGGGGTGCACGTGCAGCGCCTCGGCGGCGTGGGTGGGGCTGGCGCCCGATGCGTAGTACGCCTCCAGGGTGCGCACGAGGTCCGTGAGGCGCGTCGCGTCGTACTCCACGACCGGGCCGATCGTCGAGGCGACGAACGCGTCCACGTCGTGGTCCGCCGACAACAGCAGCCCGAGGAAACCCAGTTCGCGCAGCGACGCCGTTCCGCCCACCCCGCCCAGCGCCGTCAGCGCGTCAAGGCAGCGCGCGGCCTCCTCGTAGACGCCCGCCACCGCCGACGCGCGTTCGGCGGGGCCCGCCGCACCGGTGGACACCGGGTGGCCGAGCAGCGGCGAGAGCTTCGCCGAGACCTCCCGGGCCACGGCCGAGGCGTCCGAGCCCGGCAGCAGCAACACGACACAGCCGCGCCGTACGCCCTTGAGGCCGCCGCACCGGTACGCGTACGAACCCGCCCACGCCACCGCCTTGCCCAGCTCCCCGCCCTCCGGCCGGGCCACGACCACCACGTGCGGCACGTCGAGGTCCATGCCGAGCCGCCGGGACCGCTCACGCAGGTGCAGGTCGGAGCGGTGCGGCCGGTCCAGCAGGTCTTGGAGCAGCTCGTCGTGGACCGGTCCCTCGGCGGCCGCGGTGCCCCGCTGGATCAGCAGCAGCGCGGCCACCGACTGGGCCGCCAGTTCCAGCAGGCGTACGTCCTCGTCCGTGAGCGGCGCGGAGGCACGCAGCACCAGCACCCCGAGGTTCTCGGCCCCGGCCGTCACCGGCGCCACCCAGACGTCGCCCGGCAGCGGGACCGGCACGCCACCGGTGTGCGCCAGCAGCGCGGCCCGGGTGACGGCCTCTTCGGCCTCCTCGTCCAGGGTCTCGGCCGCCTCGGCACCGGTCAGCGGCCGCCCGCCCGGGTCCCGTACCTGGAGTACGCCGTCCAGCGCGTCGGCGGCGGCCCGCGCGACCGTGGACAGCCGGGCCCCGTCCAGCACCAGCCGGATCAGCCGGGCGTGGCAGTCCCACAGGTGCCGGACGCGGGTCAGGGCGGTGTTCGTGGCGGAGCCGAACCGCTCCAGCTCGGTGACCTCGTCGCGGGTCCGCTCCAGCAGGCCGGCCTGCTGGATGCCCAGCGCCGCGAGGTCCGCGAGGGAGAGCAGCACCCCGATCTCGTCGGGGGTGAAGTGCCGGACCTTGCGGTCCGCGCCGTACAGGGCGCCCAGGATGGAGTCCCCGTGCCGCAGCGGGACCGCGATGACCGCGCGCAGGCCCTCGGCGCGGACCATGGCGTCGATGGCGGGGCCGTGCGGGAAGGAGTCGTCGTCGAGGTAGTCGGCGCTCCACATGGGGGCGCGGCGCTCCTGGGCCAGACGGCCCAGGCCCTGGCCGGTGCCGAGTTCGAGGCCGGAGGTGAGGGCGGTGGTCTCGCCCTCGGCGGTACGGACGTACGAGGTGCCGTCCGCGCGCCGCAGACTCACGTAGGCCGTGTCGAAGGACAGCAGCCGGCGGGCACGGCGGGCGATCACCCGCAGCAGGCTGTCGAGGTCGTACGGCGAGGTCAGGTCGTGGGCGGTGTCCACGAGCGCGGCGAGGGCCGCCTCCCGCGTGCGGCCGCGGACCGCGGCGGCCTGCACGGACCGGGCGAGTTCGACGGCCTTGGCGAGCTGGGCGAGCTCGGCCTCGTCGGCGCCGGCCCGGTGGGCCTCGTGCAGCAGGCCGTCGATGCGGGCGGCCGGGGCCTCCTGGGCGAGGAGTTCCAGCACGGCGAGCGGGCCGCTCCCGTTGTCCCAGGTCATCACCCTTGTCCCCCTCGGTTCTTGGTCACCGGGGATCAAGTGTGGCTGAGGGTGTCGCCGTACAGGCGCGGGAGCGGGGCGAGGGCGGGCAGCGCCACGGCGGTGCCCCAGCCGACGAGGGAGGGGAGCTCGGCGCAGCGGGGCCCGAAGGAGGTCCACATGAGGCGCTGGGGCCTGGCTCCCGCGGCGGCCAGGGCGCGCCAGCGCCCGGTGGCCAGGGTCCGGTCCTGGCGGGCGTACAGCAGGCGGGCCGTACCGGTCGCGCCGTCGCCGAGCTCACCGACCGGCACTCCCGCGTAGGCGGGGATCGCCGCCAGGTCGAGGCCGCGGTCCTGGGCGCGTTCGAGTCCGCTCAGCCAGGCCTCCAGGACCGCCTCGTACGCGGGCAGTCCGCGCACGGGCCCCGTGTGCACACCGGTTCCCTCCCCCAGCAGCCGGGCGCCGGTGTCCAGTCCGGCCGGGGTGGGGGGCAGGACGAGCAGCAGGTTGGTCCGGGCCAGCCGGGCGAGGAGCCAGGCGGCGGCGCCGTAGCCGGGATCCGGCGGCGGCATGGCCACCAGGCCGCCGAGGGGCAGGAGTGCGTCGCAGGCACGGGCCGCCAGGGCCGGGTCGCAGGAGGCCAGCAGCAGGCCCCGTACACCCGGGGCCGGTGCGGCCGGGGCTTCGAGCCAGGGCTCCACTCCCTCGGAGAACAGGAGGTCGGTCGCGCTCATACCCCGGGAGTGTGCCGCGCCCCGGCGTGGCCATCACGAAAGGGACGAGCAGTGTGTCAACTCGTCCGTCGGTACCGCCGGTACCGCCGGTACGGCCGTGGACCGGCCCGCATCGGCCGGTTCTCCGTACGCTCGGTATGTTTTGGCCCGGGCGACGGTCCAGGGGAGCCCGCGGGGCCCGGGCCCGGTGGCGGAGGGCCCGGCCGGCCCGGAGTGCGGTTCGCGGCGTCGGCCCAGGGCCAGTTCGGCCTCCGCCCACTGCTCGGCGACCGCTGCCCGGGTGGCCTCCAGGCCGGCGATCCGCTCGCTGAGCCGCGGCCCGGGGCTCACGCCGCCGAAGGCCGGACCTTTCCAGAGCCGGAGCGCTCCACGCAGTCGGCGGGCTGCCGTCTCGTAGTCCGCGCGGGCCATCGCGCGGTATCCAGCCCCCGCCTCGCGGGCGAATTCGTGCAGGTCACAGCGGCCGCCGCCGGTGTCGAGGAGGTAACCGCCGGGAGTCTGGACCAGGACGGTCTCCGCCGTACGGTGCCCGCCCGGGGCCACGGCGTCGGCCAGCCGCTCGCGCAGCCGGCGGACACAGGCGTACAGCTCCGACCGCGCGTGCTCCGGCGGTACGTGCGCCACGAGCTCAGCGGCGAGTACGGCGACGGGGACCACCTGGTCGGCGTGCGCGGCGAGCACGGCCAGGACCTGCCGCGCGGACGGTTCGGAGGGCGCGATGGGCACGCCGTTCTCCAGGACGTGCAGGCCGCCGAGTACGTCGATGTCCACAGTCTTCCCCCCGGGCAGCGCGTCGCGGAGCCCGGTCGGCGCGAACTCCCGCGAACTCCACCGCGAAAAAGCATACTTGGGATTTTGTTTCATGCCACTGCTCCCTGCGGATCAGCGGCCGGCAACCAGCGGTCATGGCCGGCGGCCAGTGGCTGGCGATCAGTGGTCGGCAGTCAGCCGCGAGGCCGAACAGTCGCACAGGTGGGCCCCGTCGGGCCCGTGCAGCGCCCTGCCCCCGCGGCCGGGCGCGGTGTCGAGCCGGATCGCCACCGCGGAGGCCACCAGGCTGGGCATCACGCTCGTGTAGAGCGCCGAGACCTCCCGGTCCAGGTCGAGCCCCAACGTCTGCGACATGACGTTGAGCCCCGCGAAGGACCCGACGACCAGCCGCGCGGGCCCCACCGGATCCACGTGCGCGAGCAGCTCCCCGCGCTCCTTCGCCTCCACCATCAGGGCGGTGTGCATGTCGATCCACCCCTGGTAGGGCGCGGCCCGGTCCAGGTCCCGGCCGTTCCGCTCCAGGGTGAGCCGCGTGCTGGCGCGCATCAGCACGTCGTGCCGGAGACGGTGCGAGAAGATCATGCCGATGTCGACGAACTGCTGCGCCCTGAACTCCTGTGGGGTGAAGGCCGGTTCCTCGCCCATCTGGGCATCGATCACGGCCTGTGCCAGGTCTTCCTTCGAGTCGAAGTGGAAGTAGAGCGCGCCTTTCGTGACGTTGGCGATCCTGACGATGTCCGACAGCTTGGCCGCGTCGTACCCGCGATCCTCGAACACCACGCCGGCGGCCTCCAGGATCGCCTGACGGGTGCGGACCGCACGATCCTGCTTCACCTGTGGTCGTTCGGCCCTCATGCGCATCCGTCCCGCTCCATGACCCGGTCGACGGGCAAACATGCCCCCGGGTACGTAATCGTGAGCAGAAGTTTCACACTCTCGCGAAGCCTCCGTCCACCGGCGGGAGACGGGAACGCCGAAGGGCCCGGCCGCCGTCGCGTGGGACGGGGCCGGGCCCTTCGGTACGTCGTGCCGCGGGACTACTTCAGCTTCGTGCCCGTGGAGCGCAGGTTCGCGCACGCCTCGGTGACGCGCGCGGCCATGCCGGCCTCGGCGGCCTTGCCCCAGGTGCGGGGGTCGTACTTGGACTTCGTGCCGACCTCGCCGTCGACCTTCAGGACACCGGCGTAGTTGGTGAACATGTGGTCCACGACCGGCCGGGTGAAGGCGTACTGGGTGTCGGTGTCGAGGTTCATCTTCACGACGCCGTTCTCCAGCGCGGTGGCGATCTCCTCGGCCGTGGAGCCCGAGCCGCCGTGGAAGACGAAGTCGAACGGCGAAGCCTTGCCGTACTTCTCGGCGACGCCCGCCTGGAGGTCCTTGAGGAGCTCGGGACGCAGGACCACGTTGCCCGGCTTGTAGACGCCGTGGACGTTGCCGAAGGAGGCGGCCAGCAGGTAACGGCCCTTCTCGCCCAGGCCCAGGGCCTCGGCGGTGCGGATCGCGTCCTCGACGGTGGTGTACAGCTCGTCGTTGATCTCGTGGCTGACGCCGTCCTCCTCGCCGCCGGTCGGGGTGATCTCGACCTCAAGGATGATCTTCGCGGCGGCGGCCTTGGCGAGCAGCTCCTGGCCGATGGCCAGGTTGTCGGCCAGGGTCTCGGCGGAGCCGTCCCACATGTGCGACTGGAAGAGCGGGTTCAGACCACGGGCCACGCGCTCGGCGGAGACCTCCAGGAGCGGACGTACGTAGCCGTCCAGCTTGTCCTTGGGGCAGTGGTCCGTGTGCAGCGCGACCGTGATGTCGTACTTCGCCGCGACGATGTGCGCGAACTCGGCCAGGGCGACCGCGCCGGTGACCATGTCCTTGTTGTACTGGCCACCCAGGAACTCCGCACCACCGGTGGAGATCTGGATGATGCCGTCGCTCTCGGCCTCCGCGAAGCCGCGCAGCGCAGCGTGCAGGGTCTGGGAAGAGGTCACGTTGATGGCCGGGTAGGCGAACTTGCCTGCCTTCGCCCGGTCGAGCATCTCGTTGTAGACCTCGGGGGTTGCGATGGGCATCTGTCCGCTCCTTGGATGTGCGGGGAGTGTGCTTATTGCGGGCCCTGACCTGGGGGCGACGTCATCGTCGCGCCTATCTTTCCAGACTCCGCGCGACACTCCACCCCGCCCGTCGCCAGGTACGAGCCGAACGGGCCGGGATGTTTCACGTGAAACATCCCGGCCCGCCGAAAAAGACCAGGTCAGGCCCTGCACAGCGCCCCCGAAAGACCCTCGTCACCAGTTCCGGCGAGGCCGGAACGAGGGCGTCCGGACCGTGAGACCTGCCCGTGAGGCGTGCCTGTGACCCCTGTCCCCGAGGCCTGGACGTCGCGGGCCAGGCGCCACTGTGACGACAGGGCCTAGGAGAGACCGAGGTCCTCCAGGAGGTAACCGGTGAGGTACGGGAGCCCCGCCTCGGCGATGGCGTCGGCCGCACCGCGGTCCACGATCGTGGCGACGGCGACGACCTCGCCGCCGGCCTCGCGGACCGCCTCGACGGCGGTCAGCGGGGATCC
The DNA here is from genome assembly GCF_042267665.1 of Streptomyces sp. NPDC056224. Classification (NCBI taxonomy): domain Bacteria; kingdom Bacillati; phylum Actinomycetota; class Actinomycetes; order Kitasatosporales; family Streptomycetaceae; genus Streptomyces; species Streptomyces sp. NPDC056224. Next base: position 56,281 of record NZ_JBHJTK010000011.1, on the reverse strand, counting down.
GCCCGTGGTGGAGGTGTCCTCGACCACCAGGCAGCGCTTGCCCTTGACGTCGGTGCCCTCGATGCGCCGCTGCATCCCGTGGGCCTTCTGCGCCTTGCGGACGACGAAGGCGTCCAGCCGGCCGCCGCGCGCCGCGGAGGCGTGCAGCATCGAGGTCGCGACCGGGTCGGCGCCCAGCGTCAGACCGCCGACGCAGTCGAAGTCGAGCTCGGCGGTCAGGTCGAGCATGACCTGACCGACCAGCGGAGCCGCCTCGCCGTCGAGGGTGATCCGGCGGAGGTCGATGTAGTAGTCGGCTTCCCGGCCGGAGGAGAGGATCACCTTGCCGTGCACGACGGCCTTGTCCTTGATCTGCTGCAGAAGCGCATCGCGGGTGCCGGACGGCGTTACTTCGTTGACGTCACTCATGCCCCCGAGCTTAATTGGGCGCTAACCGAGCCGGCGCCACGTCCAGGTCGTGGAGATCTCCAGCGGGTCCACGGGAGTGATCAGGCGCGGCAGGGTGTTCAGCCCGTTCGGCGGCCCCGACTGCGGTTCGACGCAGACCGCCTCCGGCTGCTCGTCGTACACGACCACCCATTCGGACCGGCTGGTGAGCCTCAGCTCCAGGGCTCCGGGCCAGGTCAGGGTGACGTCGACCCCGTCCGGCATGCCGAAGCAGTCGTCCCACGGGCCGGGCTTCGGGTCGATCCGGTTGCCGGTGGGGAGGTGGTCCTCACCGCGCTCCTCCTGCCACGCGGGGTCGAAGCCGATGCTCACGTCCCCGCCGCCGAGCCCCAGGTTGCGCCGGAACCAGGGGTGCCAGCCGGCCTGGGCCGGGAAGGAGTCCCCGTACGTCTCCACGCCCATGGTGAGGGTCAGCGCGTCCGGCGACAGCTCGAAGATCTGGGTGACGCGGCCGGGGTAGGGCCACGGGTCGGCGAGGTCGTACGTGAACACCGCGTCGGTTCCGGTGACGCGGGCCCGGCGCCAGGCCGCGTCCCGGCCGAAGCCGTGCAGGGCGTGCGGCGGGTGGTTGAGCGGGAGCTGGCGGACGGTCGCCCCGTCGCGGAACTGCCCGTACCCGGTCCGGCCGCACCAGGGCACCATCGGGAAGGACCCGTAGTGCGGGCCCTGGAGCAGCAGCTCCGTCCCGTCGATGCGCAGACTGCTGATCCGGCAGCCGTTCTCCTGGTCGACAGTCACCTCGGCGCCGCCGGCGCTCAGTTGCGTACTCATACGGTCGACCCTAATGGGGGTGTCGCCCGTACGAGCTCAGCGTCGGCGGCGCAGGGCCCGGCCGAGGACGACCGCCGACGCCAGGGCGAGGGCGGCTGCCGGGGCGAGCCAGCGCAGGTTGTCACCGGCCGTGGTGGCGGCGGGCGGCGGCACCGGGGCGTACCGGCCGCGCGGGGGCGCGTGGTCCACCTCCTCCGCACTGCGGCCGATCATGGTGCGCCGGGCGTGGGCGGCCTCGGCCGGCGGCCGAGGCGGGTCGCCCTGTTCGCCCGGCCCGCCGGCGAGGAAGGGGTCGAGGGACGGCGGCGGCACCTCGGTCTCGAACACGGAGGCGGAGACCTCGGTGACGTCGTCGCCGCCCGCCGCGCCCCCGCCGTCCCCGGCGCCCTCGATGCCCTCGGCCTCGGCCTCGGCCACGGGGTCGGCGTCGTCGACGCCGGCCACGGCGTCGGCGTCCGCCTGGGTGTCGGCGTCCACCTCCGTGTCGTGGGCGGCGGCCCCGGCTGCCGGGCCCGCTCCGCCCGCTCCCGCACCCGCCTGCGCCACCGCCACCAGCTGCTCGGCGGTCCGCTCCAGCAGCCGCTGCACGGCGGCGGCCGTGGCCTCGGTGGTGAAGCCCGCGGCGCGCCCGTCGGCGGTGCCCCCCGCGGTGAAGTCCAGCAGGGTCCCCTCCCCCTGCGGGGTCACCCGCAGCACGAGGGTCAGCTTGACGGCCCCGCTGCCCCGGACCTCCGTGCCCTCGCCGTCGACGGCGAAGAGGCCGGTGTCGCGCTCGGTGACGGACAGGGCGCCCCGATAGGTCACGGTGTGCCCGCCGACCCGGATCCTCAGCCTGCCCGACAGCGGTCCGGACCCCGCGTCGGCGTCCTGCTGGAATCCCGGCACGCACCGGGCCACCCGGACGGGGTCGCGCAGCACGGCGCGGAGGCTGTCTGCCGGTACCGGAACGAACACCTGATGCTCCATGCGGTCGAGCCTACCGACGAGACCCGCGCCCGGTCACGAATACCGCGGGTGCGACAGGGTGGACGGCGGCAACCCCTCCACCCGGGTCCGCTCCGCGTCGCGCGCGGCATCCTGCAGCGAGCGGGTCGACAGCGAGCGCAGCCCCGGCGTGTCGCGGTCCACGCGCAGCGGCGGCACCTGCTCGCGGGAGGCCAGTACGAAGCCCCAGTCCTGCGGTGGCGCGTCGCTGGCGCCCAGCGGCGTGCGGTCGGGTCCGGCGGCGAAGCCCGAGAGGCGGCCGCCCGCGCTATAGGGCGAGGTCCGCAGACCCGCCGCGCGCAGGGTGGACTCGACGGTCCAGTACGTACGCGGGCGCGTGGCCAGCGGCCCGGCGTGTACGGCGATCCGGCCCCCGGGCCGCAGGGCCCGCGCGGCCAGCCCGTAGAACTCCTGCGAGTACAGCTTCGTGCTCGGGGTGATGCCCGGGTCGGGGAGGTCGGAGACGATGACGTCGAACCGGTCCCGGGCGGCCGGCCCGCGCAGCCAGCGGAACGCGTCCTGCGTGACGACGGCGAGGCGCGGGTCCCGGTACGCCCCTGCGTTGAGCGCGGAGAGCATCGGGTCGGTGCGGGCGAGCCGCACCACCCCGGGATCGAGCTCGACGACGGTGACCGAGGCGACGTCCCGGTAGCGCAGCACCTCGCGGGCGGTGAGCCCGTCGCCGCCGCCGAGGACGAGTACCCGGGCGTGCGGGCCGGTCATGGCGGGGTGGACGAGGGCCTCGTGGTAGCGGTACTCGTCATAGCCGCTGACCCGCAGCCGCCCGTCGAGGTACAGGTCGAGGGAGCGCGGGGAACCGGTCCGCGGTCCGGTGAGCACCAGCTCCTGCACGCCGGTCTGGACGGCGACCCGCACCTCCCCGCCGTAGACCGCGCGGCGGGCGACCCGCTCGAAGTCCTCGGCGAGGACGGTCGCGCAGGCGAGCACGGACAGCACGGTCACGTTCGCGACGATCAGCGTCCAGCGGGCGCGCCGGCTCAGGTCGCGGCGGAACAGCCACAGCACGAGTCCGCCGCCGGCGACCGCGTTGACGGTGCCGGTGAGCATGGCGCCGGTGAGCTGGCCGAGCATCGGCAGCAGCAGGAACGGGAAGGCGAGGCCGCCGACGAGGGCGCCCACGTAGTCGGCGGCGAACAGGTCGGCGACGGCCCCGGCGGCGTCCTGCCGGCGGATGCGCTGGATGAGGACCATCAGCAGCGGGATCTCGGCGCCGATGAGGACGCCGATGACGAAGGAGAAGGCGACGAGCGCGGGCCGGGACTCCCCCAGCCAGGCGAAGGTCGCGTACAGCGCCACGGCCGAGAGGCCGCCGAACAGGGCCAGCCCCGCCTCGATGGCGGCGAAGCCGAACGCGGGCCGGTGGCGCAGCCGTTTGGCGAGCAGGGACCCGACCCCCATGGCGAAGACCATCACGGACAGCACGACCGACGCCTGGGTGACGGAATCGCCGATGAGGTAGGAGCCGAGGGCGAGCAGCTCCAGTTCGTATACGAGGCCGCAGGCGGCGCAGACGAACACGGTGGCCAGGACGAGGAGTCGGCCGGTCCGGGGTCGTACGGGCAGGGCGGCCGGGACGGTCGCCACGCCCCGCGGCTCCGGAGACGGGAGGACCCGACGCGGGACGGAACGGTCGATCATGCCCCGAACCGTACGTCACCGCCCACTCGCACCCGGTCACCCACATGAGTGCAAGTAGGCTGCCGGTCCGGCCAGTTGGCGTAACCGTGCGGCAACGCCGACGCTCGGGAGCGCCGTCCGGCGCCGACACGCTCCGGGCCGCTCCGGGCCGCCCCTAGCCCATCGCGGGCGTCTCCGCGGTGGCCGCGTCCGGGGCGCCGATCCGTACTGCGACGCGGGTCCTGGTGGCCACCAGCTGGCCCTCCTGCGGGTACGCGTGCCAGGTCCGCCAGCGCACCTGGTCCTCGTAGCGCTGCGCGAGGAGGGCGGTGAAGGCGTGCGGACTGCCCGGGAAGGTGCCCGCTAGTCCGTTCGGGTGGTCGGCGACCAGCGCGAGCAGTTCCTGGGCCCGTCCCGCGAACGACCCGCGGGACAGCGTCTCGACCCGCGCGGCGAACTCGTACTCCCAGTCGCCCACCCGCTTGGCCACGCCGAGCGGCAGCGGCGTACTGCTGCCGGGCATGCAGGCGACCGTCTCCGAGCAGAGCACCTTCCCCTCCTCCAGGAGCACCTGGTGGGAGGCCCCGAGCAGACGCAACTCGACCTTTGCGCCGGACAGTTCGAGGTTCAGTACGGCCAGGGCGGGCAGCCGGTCCCGACCCAGGGCCCAGGCGAGATCGGCGGCACGCGTGTCGGTATAGGTGGTCTGGAGGGTCGTGAGCATGAGTCGGCTCCGCAAACGCGCGAGGGAGATGGGCCGGGGCCCGCCAGCGGTAGTCAACGGGTGGGGGGACACCGGCACGGGTCCACAGGAAGTCCCGGGAGGTCCGGGGACTGGTCTACTCAACCGAGGGAATCATGAAAGGCACGGCACTCACAGCCGTTTTACCCAAGTTGACGGCGTTTACATCCCCCCGGGGGCTTCGCAGTTCACGTGTTCAACATGTTGCGTCCCGCGCGTCGTGATGCACGGGCGCGGCAGACGCGAAGCGGACCCGGGGGCAGCCCCGGAGCGGACCCGGAGCGGACCCGGAGCGGACCCGGAGCCCGGAAGAAGGACAGAGGCGGGCAGGAGAAGGCCCGGCGGACATCAGACCGCCGGGCACCTCGTCCGCGCGGTGCCGGCTGCCCCGTGTCAGCTGGAACCGCACCCCCCGCCGCCGCAGGACGACGATCCGCCGCAGGACGAGGAGGAGCCACAGGAAGACGAGCTCGAACACGAACTCGACGAGCCGCTCCCACCCGCCCACCAGCTGTTGTTGCTGCCGCCGGAACCGCTGGAGCCGCTGGAGCCGCTGCCGGACGAAAAACCGCTCTTGGCCGAACGCACCGCCACGGTCACGAGGACTGCGACGACCAGAAGCACGATCACAATGAAGACGAACACGATGCCCGCCCCCTCTCTCACACCCCGGTCTCCCCGGGGGGCGGGATCCCCGCGTCCCGCGTGAAGGGGGGATGCCCGCAGGCCACGCGGCCCAAAGCACACTTGAGCAAGTCCAGAGGTTCCCCCCAGGATGGCGCCCATGAGCGCACCCGTGAGCAGCGACCGCCCCTTCCTGAACCGCCGTCTGGCGGCCTTCGGCACCACGATCTTCGCGGAGATGTCGGCGCTGGCCGCCCGCACCGGATCGATCAACCTGGGCCAGGGGTTCCCCGACACCGACGGCCCCGCCGAGATCGCCGAGGCAGCCTCCCGCGCGGTCCTCACGGGCCGGGGCAACCAGTACCCGCCCGGCCCCGGCATCCCGGAACTGCGCGCCGCGATCGCCGCGCACCAGCAGCGCTTCTACGGCCTCGCCTACGACCCCGACACCGAGGTCCTGGTCACGGCGGGCGCCACGGAGGCCATCGCCGCCGCCCTGCTCGCCCTCCTCGAACCGGGCGACGAGGTCATCGCCCTGGAGCCGTACTACGACTCGTACGCGGCGTGCATCGCGATGGCCGGAGCGGTACGCGTCCCGGTCACCCTGCGTCCGCACGCCGGGGCCTTCGCCCTCGATCTGGACGAACTGCGCGCCGCGGTCACCCCGCGCACCCGGCTGATCCTGCTGAACACCCCGCACAACCCGACGGGCACGGTCCTGACCCGCGAGGAACTGTCCGCCGTCGCCGCCCTCGCCGTGGAGCGCGACCTCCTCGTGGTCACGGACGAGGTGTACGAGCACCTGGTCTTCGAGGGCGCCCACATCCCCCTGGCGGGCTTCCCCGGCATGCGCGAGCGCACGGTCAGCATCTCCTCGGCCGGGAAGACCTTCTCCTTCACGGGCTGGAAGGTCGGCTGGGTCACGGCGCCCCCGGAACTGGTCACGGCCGTCCGCTCGGCGAAGCAGTTCCTGACCTACGTCTCCTCCGGCCCCTTCCAGTACGCGATCGCCGAGGCCCTCGCCCTTCCCGACGCGTACTACGAGGCCTTCCGCGCCGACCTGGCCGCCAAGCGCGACATCCTCGCCGACGGCCTCACGGCCGCCGGTTTCGAGGTCTTCCGCCCGCAGGGCACGTACTTCATCACCACGGACATCACCCCGCTCGGCGAGAAGGACGGCCTCGCCTTCTGCCGCGCCCTGCCCGAGCGCTGCGGGGTGGTCGCCATCCCGAACCAGGTCTTCTACGACGACAAGTCCGCCGGAGCCACCCAGGTCCGGTGGGCCTTCTGCAAGCGGCAGGCGGTTTTGGACGAGGCGGTGGCCCGCCTCGGTCGACTGACTCGCTGACAGCGAGCCGATGGGAAATACGGACACAGGGGGTCGGCCTCAGGTTGGGCCGGCCCCTGTTCTGCACAGCGACGAGCTACTCGGTGTCCTTGGGGTGCCGAGTGGACGCGTAGACCAGGATGACGGTAGAGGTCTCCGGGCTGACGAGGTAGCGCACCCGGCCTCCACTCGTAACCTCGTACTCCCACTGCTCCAGCGCGGAGCCCTTCCACTCCTTGGTCGCAAGCCTCCCCCGAAGTTGGTGCTGACGGTTCCAGTTGGTCACGCGACAGCGGGTCGGTGCGCAGCGCCTCCAAGCAGCGGTGGGCGCTCGCAAGCGCCAGTCGGCACAGCTCCTCCCAGCCCGTCACCGCCTCCGTGGTCCCGAAGACCACGTTCCACCCGCTCAGGGGTGGAACACTGACGCGATCGCCCTTCTTCGGGCTCACTCTCGCACCTCGACCGGTCCCAGGTCGTCACCGTCCAGGGGGCGCAGCGCTTCCTTGAGCCGCTCCGGATCCGCATTGATACGCGCCGTCGCCCTCCAGGAGACGAGCGCGCGGTGCACGGCTTCCCTGGCTCCCAGCTCAGCCGCATCGGAAAGCGCTTCGAGCAGTTCTACGGTGAACGCGCGCATCTCCTCGTCATCCAGATGCCGCACCCACGGAAAGACCTCCGGTAGCGCCAGCAGCAGCGACCGGGCTCCGACGTCGTGCTTCATCAACGCGAGGAAGAGCCGTGATGCCGTCGTCAGGTTCTCCTCGGTGCGCTCCGCGTGCACGGCGGTCGTCAGCACCATGTCCGGAGCGTCCCGATGCGTGACACGCAGACAGCCCAGGGCGGCGGCCCGCGCAGCCACGGCTTTCGGGTTTCGGGACAGATCAGTGAACGAGACGGATTCCGGCTCGGCTCCCAGGTATGCACCGCTCATACTCAGACTGTACTCAGATCACGATCTGATTTCCAGGGGTGGGAAGTTCGTAGTGGCGGCGAGGCATCCCTTGGTCCGCGTGCCTTCCCCTTCTGCAAGAAGACCGAGGTCCTCCGCGAGGCCGCGGCCCGCCTGGGCGGCCTCCAGGCCTAGGGCTACCGGGCCGGCGGGAGCTCGTAGTCGAACCAGATGCGGTGCGTGCCGTCCTCGTCCACGCGCAGGCCGCCCGCGCCGGTGATACCGGTCAGCGCGGCCGTGCCGCTGCCCGGGACGATCGCGAAGTGTTCCGCGGCACGGGACGGCCCGCCGTCGGTGGCGGCCGAGTGGACGAAGTTGAAGGCGCCCCGGCGGCCGTCGAGGGCGCCCTCGAAGGACTCCATCGCGACGTAGCTGCCGACCCCCGCCTCCTGGTCGAACGCGGCCGTGAAGAGCGTGGACGAGCGGCCGCTCAGGGTGTCGCCCTCGTACCGCTTCTCCATCGTGGCGACGCCCACCGGAAGACCGGTCTCCACGGCCGGTTGCGGGGTGAGCGAGGCCGGTGTGAAGCTGACGACCTTGAAGGTGCCCGAAGCTCTCATCATCGGATGAGCGTACTCACGAAGAGCAGGAAAGTCGGGATACATGGCAACGGGCAGAGCCTCCGTGTCCGCGTCACCCCTGGAGATCCGCGCGGTGAAGGCGGTCCGGTCGGCCGCGCCGACGACGGTCCTCGCGCTCGGAGTGTTCACCGCCGTACGCGGCGCCGGGGTACTGGTCCTCACCCTCGGATCCTGGTGGGCCGGACGGGACCCGATCGGGGTCCTCGGCCGGTCGTGGGACTCCGGCTGGTACCTGGCGATCGCCGCCCACGGCTACGGCCGCACCCTCATGTGGCCCGAGACCGGCTCCATCCAGAGCGACTACGCCTTCTTCCCGCTCTACCCGGCGCTGATACGGCTCGTCTCCCCCGTCCTGCCCGGCGGGCTCGTCCCCGCCGGGATCCTCGTCGCCTGGGTCTGCGCGGCCGCGGCCGCCGCCGGGCTCTACCGGATCGGCGAACGGGTGATCGGCCCGCGCGCCGGGCTGCTGCTCGTGGGGCTGTGGGCGGCGCTGCCGCACTCCGTGGTGCTGACCCTCGCGTACACCGAGGCGCTGCTGTCCGCCCTCGCCGCCTGGACGCTCTACGCCCTGCTGCGGGGCCGCTGGCTGTGGGCGGCAGGTCTGGCCGTGCTCGCCGGGCTGACCCGGCCCACCGGCCTCGCCGTCGCCGCCGCCGTCTCCGCCATGGCCCTGCACGCCGTCCTCGTACGCGGATCCCGCGCGCCCGGGGTGTGGGTGGCCGGGCTGCTGGCCCCGGCGGGCTGGGCGGCGTACGTGCTGGCCGTCGGGGCGCGGACGGGCGATCCCGTCGGCGGTTACTTCACCGTGCAGCGGCACTGGGGCTCGCGCTTCGACTTCGGGCACGGCGCGCTGCGTTCGGCGGAGCGGGTGCTGACCGGCGGGCACGTGCCGCTCGCCACCACCGTCACCGTGGTGCTGCTGGCCGCGGCCGGGCTGCTGACGGTGCTGCTGGTGCTGGACCGGACACCGCTGCCGCTGCTCGTGTACACCGCGGTCCTGCTGGTGATCACCTACGGCGGGGCCGGCTTCTTCGAGTCGAAGCCGCGGTTCCTGCTCCCGGCCTTCCCGCTGCTGCTGCCGGTGGCGGCCGTCATGGCCAGGGCCCGGCCCCGCACCGCGGTCGCGGTGACCGCGGTGCTGGCCGGGCTCGGTTACGGCTACGGGCTCTACCTGCTGCTCGTGGCGCGCGTACCGCTGTGAGCGAGACCGCCGTCTACTGGCTGTCGTCGCCGTTCTTCTCGTCGTCGCCGTCGGCGGAGTCGATCTCCTTCTCCAGGCCGAACTGCTCGACGAGCCACTTGTCGAATTCGATGGAGGCGCGGACCCAGCTGACCGTGGAGGACACGAAGTGCTCCAGGCTGACGCCGGTGCCGATCAGCATCTGCGCCTCGCCGATCAGCCGGACCGAGCCGTCGTCGTGGGTGTGGCTGTAGACCTTCGGCCACAGGGTGCGGCGGTTCCAGTCATCGATCGATTCGAGAAGCTGCGGCTTCTCCTCGATCTTGTGCGGACGGTCATAGAAGGTCCGCACCGAGAAAACCTGCTGCTCGTCCTCGCCGCGGAACATGAAGTACGTGCGGAACTCTTCCCACGGCGCCGCGAGGTCGCCCTCGTCGTCGACGACGTACTTGAGTTCCATCTGCTCCAGCAGCTGCTTGACCAGATCCTGGTCGGGGACGACGGGGCCCGCCGGTCCTGTGGCCTGCGGATCGGGCTGCTGCCCTCCGAAGTTCGGAATCGAGGCCGGGTCGATGCTCACCGTGTACTTCCCTTCGTGCGGATACATGCATCCTCCCCCATCCCGCCCGCCTCGTGTCCACCCTGACGGCTCCGATCCGCTCCGGGCGGACACGAGTCGCCCGGCCGAGGGGGAACATGTCCGGATCGCGCCTGGTGAAGGCCGTTATCACGGTGTCCGCAGGTTCGGCCTGCCCGGTGGGCGCCGTCAGCGGGTGCGTGAGCGCCGGCACCTCCCACCCGCCGGCGGGCACCGCCGTCCCGGTGCGGGTCGGCCTCGGGTCCGGTCCCGGGGACGACGGGAGCGTCCTCGTGGCCGTCGGGGCCTTCGGCGTGTGAGCCACGCCGAAGGCCCGCTGCCCCGCCGACCCGGCCCGGAGGGCTACAGCGCCTTGCCGACCAGCAGGTCCTCGCCCGCCACGTCGACCCGTACGGTGTCGCCGTCCCTGACCTCGCCGGAGAGGATCTCCTTCGCGAGGCGGTCGCCGATCGCCGTCTGGATCAGGCGGCGCAGCGGCCGGGCCCCGTACGCGGGGTCGTTGCCCTTGTCCGCCAGCCAGGCCAGGGCCTCGGGCGTGACGTCCAGGGTCAGGCGCCGCTCGGCCAGGCGCCCCGCCAGGCGGCCGATCTGGAGCTGCGCGATGTGTGCCAGCTCGTCCTCGCCCAGTGCGGAGAAGACCACCGTGTCATCCAGCCGGTTGAGGAACTCCGGCTTGAAGCTCGCCCTGACCACGTCCAGGACCTGCTTCTTCTTCTCGTCCACAGGTGTGGACGGATTCATCAGGAACTGGCTTCCCAGGTTCGACGTGAGGATCAGGATCGTGTTGCGGAAGTCCACGGTGCGGCCCTGGCCGTCCGTGAGGCGGCCGTCGTCCAGGACCTGGAGCAGGATGTCGAAGACCTCGGGATGGGCCTTCTCGACCTCGTCCAGGAGCACCACGCTGTACGGGCGGCGGCGCACGGCCTCGGTGAGCTGCCCGCCCTCCTCGTAGCCGACGTAGCCGGGCGGGGCGCCGACGAGGCGGGCCACGCTGTGCTTCTCGCCGTACTCGGACATGTCGATGCGGACCATGGCCCGCTCGTCGTCGAACAGGAAGTCCGCGAGCGCCTTGGCCAGCTCCGTCTTGCCGACGCCCGTCGGCCCCAGGAAGAGGAAGGAGCCGGTCGGGCGGTCGGGGTCGGCGATCCCGGCGCGGGTGCGGCGTACGGCGTCGGACACCGCCCGGACGGCCTCCTTCTGGCCGATCAGGCGGCGGCCCAGTTCGTCCTCCATGCGGAGCAGCTTCTGGGTCTCGCCCTCCAGCAGCCGGCCCGCCGGGATGCCGGTCCAGGCGCCCACCACGTCCGCGATGTCGTCCGGGCCGACCTCGTCCTTGACCATGGTGTCCCTGGACACCTCGGCCTCGGCCTCGGTGGCCTCCGCCAGCTCGCGCTCCAGGGTCGGGATCTCCCCGTAGAGCAGCTTGGAGGCGGTGTCGAAGTCCCCGTCGCGCTGGGCACGCTCGGCCTGGCCGCGCAGGTCGTCCAGGCGCTCCTTGAGCTCGCCGACGCGGTTGAGGGACTGCTTCTCCTTCTCCCAGCGGGCGGTCAGGCCGCGCAGCTCCTCCTCCTTGTCCGCGAGGTCCTTGCGGAGCTTGTCGAGGCGCTCCAGCGAGGCCGGGTCGGACTCGTTCTTCAGCGCCAGCTCCTCCATCCGCAGCCGGTCCACCGCGCGCTGGAGCTCGTCGATCTCCAGGGGGGAGGAGTCGATCTCCATGCGCAGCCGGGACGCGGCCTCGTCGACGAGGTCGATGGCCTTGTCGGGGAGGAAGCGGGAGGTGATGTACCGGTCGGAGAGGGTCGCGGCGGCAACGAGCGCGCTGTCGTTGATGACGACCTTGTGGTGGGCCTCGTAGCGGCCCTTGAGCCCGCGCAGGATCGCGATGGTGTCCTCGACGGACGGTTCGGCGACCAGCACCTGCTGGAAGCGCCGCTCCAGCGCCGGGTCCTTCTCGATGCGCTCGCGGTACTCGTCGAGGGTGGTCGCGCCGACCATGCGCAGCTCGCCGCGGGCCAGCATGGGCTTGAGCATGTTGCCGGCGTCCATGGCGGAATCGCCGCCGGCGCCGGCGCCGACGACCGTGTGCAGCTCGTCGATGAAGGTGATGATCTGGCCGTCGCTGGACTTGATCTCGGCGAGGACGGTCTTGAGCCGTTCCTCGAACTCACCGCGGTACTTGGCGCCCGCGACCATGGCTCCGAGGTCCAGGGCCACGAGCCGCTTGTTCTTCAGGGACTCGGGGACGTCGCCCTTGACGATGCGCTGGGCCAGGCCCTCGACGACGGCCGTCTTGCCGACGCCGGGCTCGCCGATGAGCACCGGGTTGTTCTTCGTGCGGCGCGAGAGCACCTGCACGACGCGGCGGATCTCGTGGTCGCGGCCGATGACCGGGTCGAGCTTGCCGTCGCGGGCGGCCGCCGTGAAGTCGGTGCCGAACTTCTCCAGCGCCTTGTACTGGCCCTCGGGGTCGGGGGTGGTCACCCGCCGCCCTCCTCTCGCGTTCTCGAAGGCGTCCAGCAGCTTCTTCGCGCTCGCCCCCTGGGTGGACAGGATCTCGCCGACCGCGCCGCCCTTGGCGGCGAGGGCGATGAGCAGGTGCTCGGTGGACAGGTAGTCGTCGCCCAGCCCGCCCGCCCGGGCGTCGGCCTCGGCGAGTACGGCGAGCAGCTCGCGGGTGGGCTGCGGGGGCGCGACCGTGGAGCCGGTGACGCTGGGCAGGGCAGCCAGCAGCCGCTCGGCGCCGCCGCGCACGGCGGCCTGGTCGGCATCCGAGGCGGCGAGCAGGTCGGTGATGTTCTCGTTGTCCTCGCCGGCGAGGAGCGCCAGCAACAGGTGGGCGGGGGTCAGATCGGCGTGGCCGTCCTTGACGGCCCTGCTGGTGGCCGCGTTCAGCGCGGCTCGGCTCTTGTTGGTCAGCTCGGCGTCCACGGGGCGGCTTCTCCTCTCCGGAAGGGGTGACGACACCCCGACGACTCACTCTGCCTAACTCTGACATAAACAACCTATGCAAAGTTGAGTCTATTCCACTCAAGGCAGAGAGTCGTACTCTTCGGGCCATGTCCCATGACGTACTCCACCCGACGCCCGAGTACCTCGCCTTCTGGCGGGAACGGCACGTCTGCACGCTGACCACGCCGCGCCCCGACGGCACGCCCCACGTGGTGCCGGTGGGGGTGACCTACGACCCGGAGGCCGGCCTGGCCCGGGTGATCAGCAACAAGCACAGCAAGAAGGTCCGCAACATCCTGGCGGCCCAGGCCGGGCAGCCGGGCGGGGCGCGGGTCGCGGTGTGCCAGATGGAAGGGCGCCGCTGGGCCACCCTGGAGGGCCGCGCGGTGATCCGCACGGACGAGGCCTCGGTCGCCGAGGCGGTGGCGCGCTACGCGGAGCGCTACGGGCGGACGCCCTCGCCCAATCCCGACCGGGTCGTCATGGAGATCACGCTGGACCGGGCCATGGGCCGCGCGTGAACCGCTGACTCCCTATCCGCTCATCCGGTCGTCCGCCGATCCGCTCATCCGCTCATCCGCCCGCATCTTGTCCGGTCAGCGACTGGACGCGGACATCACAACGGCGCCATCGTGGTCAGGTCCACGATGGCGCCGTTGTGTGGGGGTAGCGCCTGAGCGATCTGGAACGAAGGGGGAATCGCTTCAGGCACTGCGGGGGGTGGCGGTGGTGATATCGGGTTCGAAGAGCTGGTGATCGCGCTGATCAAGATTGACGAAGACCATTCCGTAGCGCACCTCGCAGCGGACGGGCTGCGGCGCGCCCCGCGGGCGGCGCAGGCACCGGTAGGCACGTACGTCCTCGTCCTCCTCGCGCACGACGACGATCGGTTGACCGAACAGGGTGACCATCAGCGAGTCCCCGGGGTACGGGATCGCCGTGGCCAGGTCGATGAACTGCCATCCCGACCGGTAAGCGGAGGCCATTTCGCGGCGGAAGCCGCGGTCGTCGGGGGTCATGCGTCCGAAGACTTCCCACCCATAACCGGCTTGGGTGCGGGGCCCCAGCCGCTGTCGGCCAAGACCTTGCCCCAACCACTGTCGCTCTCACCGGTGGTGGCACCGGCCCCCCAACCGCTGTCGGCGGGCGCGCCGCCCCAGCTGGTCTGCGCGAGCGAGATTCCACCGACAGCAGCGGCCGTAGAGAGAGCAATGGCAGCCACCGAGCGAAGCAATTTCTTGTACATGGTCGACGTTGTCCTCACTTGATGGATTCCTCTCCCCCGCATCTCAGACGATGACTTATCGAGCCACGCCATTGCCACCGTGGCGATGCATCATGTTCCTGTACATGCAGGACCCTGGGGGTGGGAGATTTGCCGATTATGCGGATGAACCAGACACATCCCCATGCGGTGACGGACCTGTGCGACCTGGGGGCCGAGTTGTACGCGAGCGCGCTCAGCTCCGGCCGCATAGCCCGCGAAGAGGTCGAGCAGACGCCCTGCCTGCTGGAATTCGCCCTGCTGCACCCTGACCCGGACGACGACAACTGGCTCCGTCCGGTTCCGCCTTCGGTGGCCCTCGCGCAGCGGCTGCACCCGCTGGAACGGGAGATCCTGCAACGCCGGCGCTCCTCCATCGAGCTCACCGAAGCGTTTGAGCCATTCATGGCCATCAGCGCCCTGACTCCCGCACCCACGCACGCGATCACCGTGCTGGAGGGATTCAACAGGATCAACGCGGCCCTCAATGTCGCCACCGCCGAGTGCCAGGCGGAAATGCTCACCATCCAGCCGGGAGGCGGGCGTTCCGAGAACATTCTGAACCAGGCGATAGAACGGGACCAGCCGCTCATCCGGCGGGGCGTGAGCATGCGCACCCTCTACCAGCACACCGTGCGCCACAGCCGCGGGACGATGGCCTACGTCGACCGGATGGCCAGCGGAAAGGTCGAGATCCGGACGTTGGAAGAGCTGGTCGAACGGCTCATCATCTGCGACGAGTCGGTCGCCTTCATCCCCGCCAGCGACGACCAGCAGATCGCCCTGGAACTGCGGCACCCGGCGCTCGTCCGCTACCTGGCCCGGGTCTTCGAGCAGCTGTGGCGCCGGGCCACGCCGCTCAACGAGCAGATCCCCTACGATCCGACACCCTCGGGGATCTCGGGCGTGCAGCGCTCCATCGCCCAGCTCCTCGTCGAGGGGCACGTGGACGAGGCCATCGCTCGCCGCCTGGGCATGAACGTACGGACCTGCCGCGCGCACATCGCCAAGCTGGCCTCCGCCCTGGGCAGCGGCAGCCGGGCCCAGCTCGGCTTCCTCATCGCCCAGTCGGGGATCCTGGGCCAGGTCTCGGGGCCCACGCGCGGTCCGCGGCTCTGACCGGCCCCGGGGAGACGCCGAAGGCCCCTCCCGTCCGGGAGGGGCCTTCGCACGCGCTGTCAGTCCGTCGGGCGCTTGGGCCGCCAGACGACCAGGGCGCTGCCCGGCACCGGCGGCTGGTACGGGACCAGGTCGCGCCGGTAGGAGGCGTGCACCTGGGCCTCGCGGGCCTGGAGCGTGGCCGCCGCGCCGTCCACCGCGGCGGAGAGCTCGGCCACGCGCTGCTGGAGCGCCGCGACCTGGTTCTCCAGTTCGATGATCCGCTTGATGCCCGCCAGGTTGATGCCCTCGTCCTGGGACAGCGCCTGCACCGTGCGCAGCAGCTCGATGTCACGGGCCGAGTAGCGCCGGCCGCGCCCGGCCGTACGGTCCGGGGAGACCAGGCCGAGACGGTCGTACTGGCGCAGGGTCTGCGGATGCAGGCCCGAGAGCTGGGCGGCCACCGAGATCACGTAGACCGGGGTCTCGTCGGTGAGCTGGTAGCCCCCGCCCAAGCGGGAGGACTGTCGTCGGCGGCCGTCCATGTCATGCTCCCTTCGCGGACTCGAACAGCGCGGAGCGGGGGTCCTGCGACTCCGTCGCCTCGCGGTACATCTCCAGCGCCTCGCGCGCCTTGTCCGACAGCTCGGCCGGGACCGCGACCTCCACCGTCACCAGCAGGTCTCCGCGGGTGCCGTCCTTGCGGACCGCTCCCTTGCCGCGGGCCCGCATCGTACGGCCGTTCGGGGTGCCCGGCGGCAGCTTGAGCGTCACCGCGGGGCCGTTCAGGGTCGGCACCTTGATGTCGGCGCCCAGCGCCGCCTCCGCGAACGTCACCGGGACGGTCACCGTCAGGTTGTCGTCCTTGCGGCCGAACACCGGGTGGGAGTCGACGTGCACGACGACGTAGAGGTCACCGCCCGGACCGCCGCGCTCGCCCGGCGCGCCCTTGCCGCGCAGCCGGATCCGCTGGCCGTCGGAGACGCCCGCCGGGATCCGGACCTGCATGGTGCGCGAGCTGCGGGCGCGCCCGCTGCCCTTGCAGACGTCACAGGGGGTTTCGGCGATCAGGCCGCGGCCCTTGCAGTCCGCGCAGGGGTCGGTCAGCGAGAAGCCGCCGCCGCTGCCCCGCGAGACCTGGCCGGTGCCGACACAGGTCGGGCACACCCGGGGGGTGCCGTTCTTGTCGCCGGTGCCCGAACACGCCTTGCACGGGGCCTGCGAGGACATCCGGAGCGGGACCGTGGCCCCGTCCACCGCCTCCGTGAAGGAGAGGGTGACCTCCGACTCGATGTCCTGGCCGCGGCGCGGCTGGGTGCGGGTTCCCGCACCCGGCCCGGCGCCGCGGTTGAACAGGCCGCCGAAGACATCGCCCAGGCCGCCGCCGAAGCCGCCGCCCGCGCCGCCGGGACCCGGCTGGGCGCCGCCGAACAGGTCGCCGAGGTCGAAGTTGAACGACCCGCCGGCCCCGCCCGGCCCGGGGCGGAAGCCACCGTTGCCGAACAGGGCGCGCGCCTCGTCGTACTCCTTGCGCTTCTTGGCGTCGCCGAGGATGTCGTTCGCCTCGGAGATCTCCTTGAAGCGCTCCTCGGCGGAGGCGTCGCCCTTGTTGGCGTCCGGGTGGAACTCGCGTGCGAGCTTCCGGTACGCCTTCTTGATCTCGGCCTCGGTGGCGTCCTTCGGGACACCGAGGACCTTGTAGTAGTCCTTCTCGACGAAGTCCTTCGTGCTCATCCCCGGTGTCCCTCCTCTCGTGCTCCTACAGGTTCAACATCAGCCCTTGTCGGGGGCATCCGTGTCCTTGTCCGACGGCGCGTCGGCCTCGGCCGACTCGGACTTGGGGGCCGCGCCCGGCTGGGGCTCGGCCACCGCGACCCGCGCGGGACGGATCGTACGCTCGCCGATTCGGTACCCCGGCTGCAGGATCGCCACGCAGGTCGTCTCGGTGACGTCCGGCGCGTACGAGTGCATCAGGGCCTCGTGGATCGTCGGGTCGAAGGGCTCGCCCTCCTTGCCGAACTGCTGCAGACCCATCTTGGCGGCGACCGTCTCTAGCGATTCGGCCACCGACTTGAAACCGCCGACCAGCTCGCCATGCTCCCGCGCCCGGCCGATGTCGTCCAGGGTCGGGAGGAGTTCCGTCAGGAGGGACGCGACCGCGATCTCCTTGACGGTGATCCGGTCCCGCTCCACCCGGCGGCGGTAGTTCTGGTACTCCGCCTGGAGCCGCTGGAGGTCCGTGGTGCGCTCACCGAGCGCCGTACGGGCCTGGTCCAGCTGCGCCAGCAGGGCCACATCCGCTGCAGAGTCCCCGGCCGGGGCCGCCGCCTCCTTGGCGGAGTCGGCGGCCTTCGGCTCGTCGGGCGTGCCGTCGACGGGGACGTCGGGCTTCTCCTCGAAGCCCGGGGTCTCCTCCGACATCAGGCAGCGCCGCCCTTCGGCTTCTCGTCGTCGACGATCTCGGCGTCGACGACGTCGTCGTCGGCCTTCGCCTGGCCCGCGTCACCGGCAGCGGCGCCGGCGGCGCCCTGCGCGGCCTGCGCGTCGGCGTAGATCGCCTGGCCGAGCTTCTGGCTGACCGCGGCGAGCTTCTCGGTCGCGGTGCGGATCTCGGCGGTGTCCTCGCCCTTGAGCTTCTCCTTCAGCTCGGCGACGGCGGCCTCGACCTCGGTCTTGACCTCGGCCGGGACCTTGTCCTCGTTGTCCTTGACGAACTTCTCCGTCTGGTAGACGAGCTGCTCGCCCTGGTTGCGGGACTCGGCCGCCTCCTTGCGGCGCAGGTCCTCGTCCGCGTACTGCTCCGCCTCCTGGCGCATGCGGTCGACCTCGTCCTTGCCGAGCGAAGAGCCGCCGGTGACGGTCATCTTCTGCTCCTTGCCCGTGCCGAGGTCCTTGGCCGTGACGTGCATGATGCCGTTCGCGTCGATGTCGAAGGAGACCTCGATCTGCGGGACGCCACGCGGGGCCGGGGGCAGGCCGGTCAGCTCGAACATGCCGAGCTTCTTGTTGTACGCCGCGATCTCGCGCTCGCCCTGGTAGACCTGGATCTGCACGGACGGCTGGTTGTCCTCGGCCGTCGTGAAGATCTCGGAGCGCTTGGTCGGGATGGTCGTGTTGCGCTCGATCAGCTTGGTCATGATGCCGCCCTTGGTCTCGATGCCCAGGGACAGCGGGGTCACGTCGAGGAGCAGGACGTCCTTGACCTCACCCTTGAGCACACCGGCCTGGAGGGTGGCGCCGATGGCGACGACCTCGTCCGGGTTGACGCCCTTGTTGGCGTCCTGACCGCCGGTGAGCTCCTTGACGAGCTCGGCGACGGCCGGCATGCGGGTGGAGCCGCCGACCAGGACCACGTGGTCGATCTCGGACAGGTTGATGCCCGCGTCCTTGATGACGTTGTGGAACGGGGTCTTGCAGCGGTCGAGCAGGTCCGCGGTCAGCTGCTGGAACTGCGAGCGCGTGAGCTTCTCGTCCAGGTGCAGCGGGCCCTCGGCGGACGCCGTGATGTACGGCAGGTTGATCGAGGTCTCCGTGGAGGAGGACAGCTCGATCTTCGCCTTCTCGGCGGCCTCGCGCAGACGCTGGAGCGCCATCTTGTCCTTGGACAGGTCGACGCCGTGGCCGTTCTGGAACTGCTTCACGAGGTAGTCGACGACGCGCTGGTCCCAGTCGTCGCCACCGAGGTGGTTGTCACCGTTGGTGGCCTTGACCTCGACGACACCGTCGCCGATCTCCAGGAGCGACACGTCGAAGGTGCCGCCACCGAGGTCGAAGACGAGAATGGTCTGGTCGTCCTTGTCGAGGCCGTAGGCCAGGGCGGCCGCGGTCGGCTCGTTGACGATGCGCAGGACGTTCAGACCCGCGATCTCACCGGCCTCCTTCGTCGCCTGACGCTCGGAGTCGTTGAAGTAGGCCGGGACGGTGATGACCGCGTCCGTGACCTTCTCACCCAGGTAGGCCTCGGCGTCGCGCTTCAGCTTCTGCAGGATGAAGGCGCTCATCTGCTGCGGGTTGAAGTCCTTGCCATCCAGGTTGATCTTCCAGTCAGTGCCCATGTGGCGCTTGACGGAGCGGATGGTCCGGTCCACGTTCGTGACCGCCTGGCGCTTGGCCACTTCGCCGACGAGGACCTCGCCGTTCTTGGCGAAGGCGACGACGGACGGCGTGGTCCTGGCGCCCTCGGCGTTGGTGATGACGGTGGGCTCGCCGCCTTCCAGAACGCTGACGACGGAGTTAGTGGTGCCCAGGTCGATGCCGACCGCACGTGCCATTTTGATTCCTCCAGCTGACTTGAGTGCAACAGACTCAACCATGCCGCATCGCCGCGAGGACGTCAACAGAACTGAGTCGACACGACTCAACCTTTAGGCCGCCCTTACGCGCAACCTGTGCCATCGGCCCTGTCGGCACGGGGTGCGGGGGCGAAATCCCGGCGGCGGGCGCCGCACCCGAACGGGGCACCCGGCCGCGCGCCACCCCAGGACCGCCGCAGGCTTACGGCACGGTGCTGGCATGCCTCTGCTGCTGCCCCTCCCCACCCGGCCAGGGCTCCGGCCGGCCAGGCCTTCGGCCAAGCGGGTGCTCGACGTCGCCGGAGCGGCGATCCTGCTCGTCGCCCTCGCCGCCCCCCTCGCGGCGGCGGCGGGGCTGCTCTACGCGACCCAGGGCGGCCGGGCGTTCGTCCGGGAGCCGGCGGTCGGCCTGGCCGGCCGGCCGTTCCGCACCTGGCGGCTGCGCACCGACGGCGCCGGCCGCCTCGGTGCGGCCCTGGAGCGCTGCGCGCTCGACTCGGCGCCCCAGCTCCTGAACGTGCTGCGCGGTGAGATGTCCCTGGTCGGGCCGCGCCCGGAGCCCCGTACGGACCGGCCCGAGCGGCTCTTCGTACGGCCCGGAATGACCGGGCTGTGGCAGGTCAGCGCACGCTCCGACCTACCCTGGGAAGAAATGGCCCTGCTCGACCGGCACTATGTGGAGAACCACTGGCTGGGCATGGACCTGGCGATCCTTGCGCAGACCCCGCGGGCCGCCTACCGGCAAAGGCATGCCTGAGCGACACAGATCACCGCGCGCTCGGCTACATTGCGGCGTCGGGAGTGGGTAACCTCATGCCTTGACTCAATAAGTTACCGCTTAGTAAGTACCGCCCGAGGAGCCCTCCCATGCAACTCGCCGCGATCATCGTGTCGCTGGTCATCACGGTGGTAGCCGTCGCGCTGTTCGGCCGTGCCATCGCGCAGATCTACCGCTTCGTGCGCCTCGGCCAGCCAGTGCCCGCGGGCACGCGCACCGGCGACCCCACACAGCGCACCATCACGCTGGTCAAGGAATTCCTCGGCCACACCCGCATGAACCGCTGGGGCATCGTCGGGTTCGCGCACTGGTTCGTGGCGGTGGGCTTCTTCTCGCTGCTGCTGACGATCGTCAACGCCTTCGGCCAGCTCTTCCAGGCCGACTGGCTGATCCCGATCATCGGTGACTGGCTGCCGTACGAGATCTTCACCGAGTTCCTCGGCCTGATGACCGTGCTCGGCATCGTCACCCTGATCGTGATCCGGCAGCTGAGCCGACCGGGCAGGGCGGGCCGCAAGTCCCGCTTCGCGGGCTCCAAGACGGGCCAGGCGTACTTCGTCGAGGCCGTCATCCTGATCGTCGGCGTCTGCATCATGACGCTGCGCGCGCTGGAGGGGGCCCAGCACGGGGTCGAGGGCTGGGAGCCGGGCTTCTTCGCCTCGTACCCGCTGATCGCCGCCTTCGACGGGCTGAGCCTGAGCACGCTGCAGTACCTCACCTACTTCTTCGCGGCGCTCAAGATCGTCACGTCCTTCACCTGGATGATCACGGTCTCGCTCAACACCAACATGGGTGTCGCCTGGCACCGCTTCCTCGGCTTCCCGAACATCTGGTTCAAGCGGAACGCGGACGGCGCCACCGCGCTGGGCGCGCTGCAGCCGATGGCCAGCGGTGGCAAGGAGATCGACTTCGAGGAGCCGGGCGAGGACGACGTCTTCGGCGTCTCCCAGGTCGAGCAGTTCTCCTGGAAGGGCATCCTCGACTTCTCCACGTGTACGGAGTGCGGTCGCTGCCAGTCGCAGTGCCCGGCCTGGAACACCGGCAAGCCGCTGTCCCCGAAGCTCCTGATCATGTCGCTGCGCGACCACGCGCACGCCAAGGCCCCGTACCTGCTCGCCGGTGGCGGCAAGGACATGGAGGGCAACGAGAAGGCGACGGCGGAGCAGCTCAAGGACGTCCCGGCGGCCGCTCTGGCGGAGGCCGAGCGCCCGCTGATCGGGACGGCCGAGGAGAACGGCGTCATCGACCCGGACGTGCTGTGGTCGTGCACGACCTGCGGCGCGTGCGTCGAGCAGTGCCCGGTCGACATCGAGCACATCGACCACATCGTCGACATGCGCCGCTACCAGGTGATGATCGAGAGCGCGTTCCCGTCGGAGGCGGGCACGATGCTCAAGAACCTGGAGAAGAAGGGCAACCCCTGGGGCCTGGCGAAGAAGCAGCGCGTCGAGTGGACGAAGGAGGTCGACTTCGAGGTCCCGATCATCGGGAAGGACGCGGAGGACCTCTCGGAGTTCGACTACCTGTACTGGGTCGGCTGTGCGGGCGCCCTGGAGGACCGGGCCAAGAAGACGACGAAGGCCTTCGCGGAGCTGCTGAACATCGCGGGCGTCAAGTTCGCGATCATGGGCGGCGACGAGAAGTGCACCGGTGACTCGCCGCGCCGCCTGGGCAACGAGCCGCTGTTCCAGCAGCTGGGCCAGGAGAACGTGGCCATGCTGAACATGGCCTTCGGCGAGGACGACGAGGACCCGGCGACGAAGAAGCCGAAGTCCGCGAAGCGGATCGTCTCGACCTGCCCGCACTGCTTCAACACCATCGCGAACGAGTACCCGCAGCTGGGCGGCGAGTACGAGGTCATCCACCACACGCAGCTGCTCCAGCACCTGATCGACGAGGGCCGGCTGACGCCGGTGACGCCGGTCGACGGCCTGATCACGTACCACGACCCGTGCTACCTGGGCCGGCACAACAAGGTCTACACGCCGCCGCGCGAGATCATGTCGGCCGTGCCGGGCCTGCGGCAGCAGGAGATGCACCGCCACAAGGAGCGGGGCTTCTGCTGTGGCGCCGGTGGCGCGCGGATGTGGATGGAGGAGCGGATCGGCAAGCGCATCAACAACGAGCGTGTCGACGAGGCGCTGTCCCTGAACCCGGACATCGTGTCGACGGCGTGCCCGTTCTGCCTGGTGATGCTGACCGACTCGGTGAACGGCAAGAAGAACGAGGGACAGGCCAAGGAGTCCGTGCAGGTCGTGGACGTGGCCCAGCTGCTGCTGGACTCGGTCAAGACCCCGGAACCGCCGGTGGTCGAGCCGGAGCCCGAGCCGGAGCCGGAGCCCGAGCCCGTCGCCGCGGCGGAGCCCGTCGCAGAGGCCAAGGCCGAGCCCGTCGTCGAGACGAAGGCCGAGGCCGTCGTCGAGGCCAAGGCTGAGGCCGAGGCCGAGGACACGGCGAAGGCCAAGGCCAAGCCCGAGGCCGCCGCTGAGGCGAAGGCCGAGGCGGCCGAGCCGAAGGCGGAGACCGAGGACACGGCGAAGGCCGAGGACGCCAAGTAATACCTGGCAACACGGAACGGCCGGTCCCCCACCCGGGGACCGGCCGTTCCGGCATGTCAGCCCCCGCCTCGGCCCCCGTCCCGCCCTCGTCTCAGCCCTCACCCTGCCGCCCGCGGGGACGAGCTCGGGCGATGGCCGTTCGACGCGCTGACCCCCTCCGCGTCGGCCTCCGCGTCGGCCTCCGCGCCGCCCTTCGTTCGGGTGGGCGATCCGTAGGGAAGGCCACGAAGAGCCACAGAAGCCAACACAGGTGCGCACATCGGACGTCGCGTCGGGGTGAGGACAACCCCCCGGGGTTCCCCTAGGGGATGTCACAGGTCAGCCGCAAAGGCCACGGGTTCCGGCCGCCCGTCCACGGGGGGCCGCGGGACCGGGTACTTTCGATCACGTGGCTGGATTCAGGATCGGACGCGGCCGGGACAACAACCGCACCCCGCAACAACCCCCGCGGCAGCAGCCGTACGGACAGCAGCAACCGCCGCCGTACGGCCAGCAGCCCTACCCTCCCGCAGGCGCGCCGCCGCAGCAGCAGTGGCCGCAGCCGGGTCCCGGGGGACACGGCGAGCCCGAGTACTTCGACCCGTACGGACAGCAGCAGCCGCCGCAGGCGCAGCAGCCCCCGTACGGCCACGGAGGGCACGGGGGCCACGGGGGCCACGGGGGCTACACGAACGACAACCCCGGGCATACCCAGGTCTTCGCCGTCGGCGAGGACCCGTACAACCAGGGCGCGACGTACCAGGCGGGCGCGGCGGCGGCCGCTCCGGCGGGTCCGCGGCTGCCGTGGAAGGAACTGCTCCGCGGCATCGTGATGCGGCCGGGGCAGACCTTCCTGCAGATGCGCGACTACGCGGTCTGGGGGCCGGCGCTGACCGTGACGTTCCTCTACGGGCTCCTCGCGGTCTTCGGCCTCGACGACGCCCGCGAGGACGTGATCAACGCGACCCTCCCCAAGGCCGTCCCGATCGTCCTCTCCGCCGGTGCGGCCTTCGTCATCTGCGGACTGCTCCTGGGCGCGGTCACGCACACGCTGGCCCGCCAGATGGGCGGCGACGGCTCCTGGCAGCCCACCGTGGGCCTGTCGATGCTGGTCATGTCGCTGACGGACGCCCCGCGCCTGCTCTTCGCCGTGTTCCTGGGCGGTGACAACGGTGTGGTCCAGGTCCTGGGCTGGGCCACCTGGGTGGCGGCGGGCTTCCTCTTCACGTCCCTCGTCGCCAAATCGCACGACCTGCCGTGGCCGAAGGCGCTGGGCGCGTCCGCGATCCAGCTGATCGCCCTGCTGTCGATCATCAAGCTCGGCACGATCTGACGGAACGGGCGAAGGGGCCCGCCGCGCAGTGTCTGCGCGGCGGGCCCCTTCACGTGTGCCCGCGTATTTCCAGGCGTACGGCTACGCGTCGAGGACCTGGCCCTCACGCTTCACGACGGGCGGCTCGACCGACCAGGGGAAGTTGATCCACTCGTCGGTCTTCTTCCAGACGTACTCGCACTTCACGAGCGAGTGCGACTTCTCGTAGATGACCGCGGACCGCACCTCGGCGACGTGCCCGAGGCAGAAGTCGTGGACGAGCTTGAGCGTCTTGCCGGTGTCGGCCACGTCATCGGCGATGAGGACCTTCTTGTCGGTGAAGTCGATCGCCTCGGGCACGGGCGCCAGCATGACCGGCATCTCCAGCGTGGTCCCGACACCGGTGTAGAACTCCACGTTCACCAGGTGGATGTTCTTGCAGTCGAGCGCGTACGCCAGGCCGCCCGCGACGAACACCCCGCCCCGGGCGATGCTCAGGATGATGTCGGGCTCGAAGCCGTCGTCTGCGATGGTCTGCGCGAGCTCCCGCACAGCCCGGCCGAATCCCTCGTAGTCGAGGTTCTCGCGTACTCCGTCACTCATGCCTCGTGCCTCACCTGGGTGCGGTGGAAATTCTGGAAGGAGCGCGAGGCGGTCGGCCCGCGCTGCCCCTGGTACCTGGATCCGTAGCGCTCACTGCCGTACGGGAACTCGGCCGGCGAGCTCAGCCGGAACATGCACAGCTGCCCGATCTTCATGCCCGGCCAGAGCTTGATCGGCAGGGTGGCGAGGTTCGACAGCTCCAGGGTCACGTGGCCCGAGAACCCGGGGTCGATGAACCCGGCGGTCGAATGCGTCACCAGACCGAGGCGGCCCAGGCTGGACTTCCCCTCCAGCCTGGAGGCGATGTCGTCCGGCAGCGAGATGACCTCGTACGTCGAGGCGAGCACGAACTCACCCGGATGCAGAATGAACGCCTCGTCGCCCTCCGGCTCGACCATCCTGGTCAGGTCGGTCTGCTCGACGGCGGGATCGATGTGCGCGTAGCGGTGATTCTCGAACACCCGGAAGAACCGGTCGAGACGCACATCGATGCTGGAGGGCTGCACCATCGATTCCTCGAACGGGTCGATGCGAACCCGTCCGCTGTCGATCTCGGCCCGGATGTCTTTGTCAGAGAGAAGCACGTCCCGAGGATACGCAGAGCGCGCGGGCCACCCCCAATCGAGAGGGGCGGCACGCGCGCCCGTCCGCTATCGCTTGACCGCCGGCCCCACGGGCACGGCCTGCCTCAGCCGCGCGCAGCGCGGACACCGCAGCAGCCGCCCCGGCCCGATCCGGCCGGCACCGAGGTGCTGCAGCGGGAAGGAGGCGGTACTGAAAACGTGCCCTTCGGCACAACGGACGACGGTGTGCTCCATCGAGTCCCTTTCCCCAACGAGCCGTACTGCGATGAATCGCCACATTAGGGGATGATCGGGACCTGCTCCAGCTGCCGCTCCGCTGCACACGGTACGCCCCAACTCCCGCACCCACACGTCTCCGTGCACACCACACACGACAACGACCCCGCGGCCAATTCACCGGGGGTCGATCATGGGGTAGAGTGGGCGAAGATACAGATCCAGGCAACTGGAACGCTGCGCGGATGTAGTTTAATGGTAGAACATGAGCTTCCCAAGCTTATAGCGCGGGTTCGATTCCCGTCATCCGCTCTTGAAAGAAGGCCCAGGTCACAGACCTGGGCCTTCATCATTGTCTAGACCTCTCAGCCCATGCCGTGCCCTCCGCGTACCTAACTCGCGGTACGCCTCGGCAAGAGGGCTCTCCGCGCACCACTTGCACCACACGAGCGCAGGCGCGCCTCTCACGAGGAAGATCACGCGGCCGGGTGCCTGCCTGCGGCACCTCTCTCCCCCCACACACAGAGAAGGGGCGTTGGGGGCTCCGAGGCCGGACCGGTTCTGTCGGTGGCCGGCCCGACACCGCACGCCACTCTCGCGCGGTGGGTCGACCCCTTCGTCGACGTCCTCGTCACCCGCTCCTGGAACCAAGCTGTCCAGAGACCTGAGTTCGTGGATCGTCGATGTCAACTGTGATCTCGAACCCCGAGGTTGAGCTAAAAGTGGCCACGTTTCCGGACAGCTGGATCCGATCAAATGGATTGGATTCCGTGAAGAAAATTGCCCAGATGAGCGCACGGTCAACAGTCAACCGTGCGATGAACCCCTCCGACCCGTATGAACCCTCGCCGCCCCACAACAGCCCCTTACTCCCCAGGTCTACTGCGACCAGCCCATCGACCGAAGAGACCCAAGACGGATCGCTCTCCAGCATTTCATCCAGGTCGAACGGGGCGAGCACCCTCAAACCGCTCGGCACGTCGGAGTCGAGGTCAACATCACAGGAGTTCCCGTCTGCAAAGTGCAGGGCATCTCTGATGGGAAGCTGAAAATCTTCCCATAGGCGTTCGATCGTGGTCATTTTGGCTTGCACTTCCCGTTGCGCACGTGCTGTGGCCTCTCCTGAAGTCCAGTCGGGGGGACCGGCTCGCCTAGTTCATTTCTGTTCCGCCCGGAATTCATGCGCCTTCTGAATTGCTCCGCCCATGTTCGTCCGGTTGTCGAATCGGGGTGAACCGCGTTCGGATCGACTCGCTCGATCACTACCGGCCTCCCCACTTCGCGGGCTGCATCAAGCCTTCGGTTGTCGTATGACACCAGCTGGCCGTCTACTTCCATGACCTTCAAGGCTGTTCCAGGACGTTGCCAATCCCACTCCCCGGAGCGCATCTTCTCCACGTAGTCGTTCGGGGAAACGGTGCGTTGGGAGAAGTTCAGATCCTCGGGATTGGCCCATTCCGGCTCCCCAGCCAGCCCTAGGTGGTCAGTCCAGCTGTGGGGATTACGAACATACGCCACCGCGTTGGGTGCTGGAACCAACCCGAGCGGGTCCGGTGTGGTGTAACGGGCGGTTTCCGGGTCGTAGTACCGAAAGTAATTGTAGTTGAGGCCGGTTTCCTCGTCCGCGTACTGACCGGGGAAGCGGAGCGGGCAGTCCACCCCACCCTCTGCATCGGGGAGGGGGGTGCCCCACAGGGTGGTGCGGGATTGCCAGGCGAGGGCGCCGTCGGAAGTGACAAGTTCGATGGGCGTGCCGACCAAGTCCGTGACGATCGCGAGGAAGCGGGCGTCGAACCCGGACTGGGGGGTGGTGTCGGCGAGGTCGAGTATCGAATTGGAGGTCTCGGGCCCAGCCTCGATCGTCTGGCGTGTGGATTGGGATATCGGGCGGTGGGTACCCGGCGCGTAGTCCCACGTCGTCGCCGTGCCGTCCGAGGCGAACTGCTCGGCCAGCTGGGTGCTGTCCCAGGTGAAGGTGAGGGGGGCGCCGTCCGGGCTGGTTTTGGATATGCGGCGGCCCAGGGGGTCGTAGGCGTAGGTCCATTCCTCGCCGTCCGGGGTGGTGGCCTTGGTGAGGCGGTTCTCCGCGTTCCAGGTGTAGGACCAGGTGCGGGTCTGGCCGTTGAGGAGCTTGCGGGTCTTGCGGATCAGACGGCCAGCGGCGTCGTGTTCGTAGGTGGTGCGACCCGCCCGGCGGATGAGGGCGCCCTCGTAGGCCCGGTCTCCGGTCGTGGGGTGGTGCGGTGCTGCGGCGTGGGTCTGGTTGCCTGTGGAGTCATAGGCGTACTTCTCACTCCAGCCGTGTGCCTGGACGCCCGTCACCCGGCCCGCAGGATCCAGGGTGAAGCGCCGTGTTCCGGTCGTCAGCTCCCGGATTTCGGTGAGGTAGCCGTCGGGGCGGTAAGCGTAGGTGCGGTGCTGGAGGATGCGGTCCGCTTCGGACTGGTGGCGGGTGGCGAGGGTTTGCGTGGTGAGGCGGTCACCCCTGTCCCAGGTCTGAGTGAGGGTGGTGTCGTCACCGACGCGTCGTTCGGTCTCGCGGCCGACGGCGTCGTAGGCGAAAGCAATGGTTTCGTCGCCGCTGCTCAGCCGGGTAGGGCGGCCGGCGGGGTCGTGGGTCCACTCCGAACACAGGCCGGAGGGAGTGGTGCGCTGGGTGCGGCGGCCCATGGCGTCGTACGTGTAGGCGCTGATGCGGCCGTTGATTGTTTCCGAGATGACGCGACCGACCGCGTCGTGTTCCCGGGTCAGTTCCGTATCCGCGTTCGCAGCGTGGAGCAGGGCGCCGCTCGCGCCGTATGCGTAGGTTGTGACGTCACCGGTGGTCTCGTCGTGCTGGGTGACCATGCGCCCGACGGCGTCGAGTGTGAAGCGCAGCGTTTGGCCCAGCGCGTTCGTCTGGGCTGTGAGGCGGCCCGCCGCATCCCGTTCGTAGGTGCGTGTGGCGCCGTTGAAGTCGGTTTCCGCGACCAGTCGACCTGCCGCATCGTATGTGTAATGCCACTGCCTACCCTGGGGGTTGGTTACGTCGGTCAGGCGCAACTCGGTGTCGTAGGCGAAGGCATAGTGCGCGCCGTCGGGATCGGTCCTCGTGGCGGGCTGGTCGAAGTAGGTGTAGGTGTACGTGGTGGTGTGCCCGGCCTCGTCGGTGTGGAGGACGAGATTTCCTTCGGTATCCCACTGCCACACCTCGCGGGCGCCGTCCGGCCCCTCGCGCCAGGCGGGCATGCCCTCGATCGTCCAGCCGTGACGCGTGGTCCGGCCCAGGGCGTCGGTGACGGCGGTGACCTGGCCGTGCGGGCCGCGGCGCATGCGACTGGTACGGCCCAGAGGGTCGGTTGTCTCTACCGGGAGACCCGTCGCGTCCGTGGTGATCCGGGTGGTGTGGCCCAGAGCGTCCGTGACGGAGGTGAGGTGGCCCGAACTGTTGTAGCCGTAGTGCGTGACGGCGCCGCTAGGGTCGGTGGTGGACGTGTGGGACCCACGGGCGTCATAAGTGTGGCGCCACACCGCGCCGCCCGGCTCGCACGTCTCCAACGGCAGGCCGCAGTCGTCGTAGACGGTCTCGGCCACGGTGCCGTCGGGCCGCTCGACAGCGATCAACCGCCCCTGGTCGTCGTAGCGGTAGCGCGTGGCGCGGCCCAGGGGGTCGGTGACGGCGATGGGATGCCGGTTGGACTCGTCCCATTCCGTGCGGGTCGTGTTCCCCAGCGGGTCCGTGTAAGCGGTGATCTTGTACGCCTCGTTGCAGACGTACACGCTGGTGTTGCCCTGCGAGTCGGTGTAGCGGGAGGTGCGGGCGGCCGTGTCGTAGTGCATTCGGCCCGACAGGATGCCGTCTGGGCCGATGCCGCGCAGGACGCGGCCCCGGTGGTCGTAGACATAGCCGTACGACGTGCCGTTGCGGTCCGTCCACGACGTCACACGATGTTGCTCGTCGTACCGATAACGCAGCGACTTGCCGGTCGAGTTGAAGACCTCGGCCAGGTTGCCCGCGGCGTCGTAGGCGTAGGCGGTGAGAGTGGTGCTGTGCTCGCGCTGTGCGCCGTGCAGGAGACGCAGGGCTGTGACCCGCAGCAGCTGGGGGTCGGTGTCGACGGCGATACGGTAGCCGCCGGAGTGCGTGATCTCCTTCGGTGCGCCCTGGGCGTCGTAGGTGATGTCGATGCGGTCGCCGTCACTTGTCCGGTCGGTGATCGCCGTCAGAGCCAGCTCGCGGCCGCCCACGGGCAGCGGGGTGAAGTGGAGTGTGCGATTCCGTTCCGGGATGACGATGCGGATGGCACTGTCGTGCTTGCCGTCCCAGTACAGCGGCCAACGGGGACCGGAGGTGGGCAACGTCGCCACATCGGGCTTCGGCACCGGATACGTCAGCAGCATGCCGCCGTCCGTGATGTAGACGACGCCCGCCCCGTCGATCTCCAGACGCTGGTCCAGCGTGCCCGCCCAGGTGGGGCCGAACCACCCCCCGCACGGATGCCCCGACACGTAGTGCCGCTCCAGGACCACCGGCAGGGCGCCGGGCAGGGTGACGTCGATGGCGGACATGACCATCTCGCCGGTCGCCACGTCGATCGGCTCGCCGGCCGTGGGACGCTCCTCGTTGGGCGTGGTGTTCCTGTCCGGATCACTGTCCGTCCGCGCGCGGGCGCTGCCGTCCCGGCGCAAGCCGTCCACACGGCTACTCAGACGCTGCGCAGCGTTCTTGGCCACGGAGGCGCCGCGCCGCATCGCGCCGGCGCCGCCGCTGGCGAGGGCGAGGAGGAGTTCGGGGGTGAGCTGGCCAGCCGCGCGGACAGGGTTTCGCTGCCATTCGTCCCAGTTGACGACGGCTTTGGCGAACTCCTGGGGGTGCTGGACAGCGTAGGAGGCCCCGTCCACCATGCCCGCCAGGTGCAGGCCGACGCCATCAGGCCCGTCTCTGACGAGGTCGTCGAAACCCTCGTACCAGCCGCGCATGGTGTCGCCCGCGCCGCCGAAGAAGTCACCGAGCCCCTTCTCGAACTTGTCCCACCCCTTGCGGGGCGGGGGCTTGTCGGGGGCTTTCTCCGCCGCTGTGTCAAGTTGCCGCTTGGCCGAGTCGATGACGGTCTGGAGTTCGCTCTCCAGCTTGTCCAAGCGGTCGTAGCAGTCCTTCAACGCAGTGAGGCCGGGATCGTCGTCCGGCGGACGCTCCGGCAGCGGATCATCTTTACGATCCAAGGCGGCGTTGTAGTCCGTGACACGGTTCCAGTAGTTCTTGGAGGTCGCCCGTGCCTCGTCCGCGTCGTCGATGATCGGCCTGAGACGCGTGTGAACCGAGCGCAGTTTGTAGGCGTAGGAGTCCAGCGCCTTCCCGGAGGCCTCGAAGTACTTTTGCGCGGACTCCAGTTCCTGGGGAAGCTTCTTCGTCGCGTCCTTGAACCCCTCCGCGCCGGCCCCGGTCCAGTCCATCAAGGACAGGTCGACCAGCTTGTCCATTCCGTCCTGGAACGCGCCTGCATAGGCCAGGAGTTTGAGGGCGAGATCATCGACGTCCATCGAGTTGCCGTAAATGACGTCGCTGGGCTTGGCATGGGGAGGTATGCGCTCGACTCCGCCGCCCTCCATCGCATCGCGGCTCGTCATATGACCGGCCCCTTCGACTTCGACCCGCCGTCGACCTCCCAGCCGCCGTCGACCCGCAGGCGGGGGCGCTGGGGCACGTCCTGGTAATTGCCGGTGTCGCCGTCGTCCAGCCACGGCTCCTGATAGATCTCTGGCGGCGGATCGAACTTCGGCCTGGACCCTTCCTGCCACGCCTTCATGCCTTGTTCGCCGAACGGCAGCTTGGCAATGTTGGCCGCGGTCGGCGAGAAGTCCTTGATACGCAGCAGATCGGCCAGCACGTAGGAGGCGAGGACCTGCCGGAGCGTCGCCACCACCGTGTCCGTGTGCTCAGCCACTCGCCCCATGCCGAAGCCCCATGCCGAGAGCATCTTCTCGGTCGCAGATCGGATTTCGAAATCGGCCGAGTTCGCGATCTGCGCCGACATCTCGCTCCAGTCACGCTTGATCTGGTGCGCGGCCACCACGGACTCCTCCAGCGGCGTCAGCACCTTGCGCACCGAGGCGATCTCGATCTTGTAGCCGTCACCCGGGGCCAAACCCGGCTCTCCCGTGTCAGGCTCCGCCATTACGCTCCCCCTGCGTGTCCGTGGTCTCTAGTGCTTCCGCGTCCAGCACGAACGTCCGTGGACCCAGCGGATCCACCAACGCGCGCACCCCCTCGGGCAGCAGTTCCACCAAGTCCGCGACGGTCGTGGACGCCCACCCGCAGGGCCCGGCGAACAGCCCGAGTGCTTCACAGGAGGTGAAGACCGGCACCACCGGCCCTTCTTCCGTCTCGCAGACCAAGAACCCGGGCTCGTCAGGGCGTTGGAAGTACAGGCGCGCAGAGCGCATCGCCGCCTGCCGCTCGGAAGGAGACATCGACGCGACCATTTCGGCACGTGCCAGATCACGCAGCGACACGTCTCCCCCTCAGTCCGCTCGCATCATCACTGGATGACAGCCCACCACAAATGATCGTACATGTGTGCCATCTCCATTGATTTTATTCGAGGTTGGCACACCGTGTCGGTGCCGCTGGGGGAGTGTGGACGGGTTGGGGGAGACCGTACGGGCATGACCGCCGGGCGGCGCGAAGCTGGCCGCGACCTCCACATGCCGGAACAGGATCTAGCCACCGCCTGCACCTTTCTGGCGAGCGAAGGCCTGATCGCCGTCGACGGGGATCCGAGCAGCACCCCGGCGTTGGTCGCCCTCGCCGATGAGGGAATCCGGGGCAGAGGCCGGAGTGGTGATCCGGCGACTGCTGGACTGGGCGGGACACCAATTCCGCGCCCTTGGCCTGCCCGATCCGGACGACCTCGCCGTCAGCCTCGTCTCCGACCATCAGGGCATGTCGCTGCCGGCCAACGCCCTGCGCGACCCGGACATCATGACCGCTAGGGAGCCCGCGCCTCCTCCGCCCGCTCGGCTCCCTGGACATTCCCCGACAGAACCCCGGACCGGCGTGCCATTACGTGCCAGTCAGGGCGGTAATCAACGGTCAACACGGGTGCACCCAAGCCCCGCGCAGGCCGATCCAAGGGACACGTTTTCGCAGGTCAGCGACCACACGCAGCTTCGAGCGCCGAGTGATTCCCAAGCTTATAGCGCGGGTTCGATTCCCGTCATCCGCTCCATGACAAAGCCCCAGGTCAGCGACCTGGGGCTTTTGTGTTCCCTACCAGCGGGCCATTACCAGGCGCCGGTGATCGGGATGTCGCCCGGGTTGCCGTAGACGAAGCTCGAAGCGACTGACCCGTTGTCGTTCGACAGGGAGAACTTCTGCGTGGCCGGCTCGTAGACACCGATGGAGTCCACGCCGTCGCCGTTCCAGTCACCGATCAGCGGGGTCCAGTTCGGGTTGCCGAACATCGCGTTGCCGAGCGTGTTGCCCGCCAGGTCACTCTGGTAGAAGGTCGCGTTGCCGGGGCGGTAGACCGCCACCGAGTCCTTGCCGTCCCCGTCCCAGTCACCCGCCAGCGGAACATCGCCCGGGTTGCCGTAGACGAAGGTCGCAGCCACCGTCGCGTTGTCGTTCGACACCGAGAACCGCTGCGTCGCCGGCTCGTACACACCGACCGTGTCCTTGCCGTCCCCGTTCCAGTCACCGATCACCGGGATCCAGTGCGGGTTGCCGAACCGGACCGAGATCGCCGCCGTGCCGTTGTCGTTCGACAGGTGGAAGTCACCCGTCTCCGGGTCGTACACACCCACCGAGTCCACACCGTCACCGTTGAAGTCACCGATCAGCGGAGTCCATCCCGGGTTCCCGAACATCGCCGAACCCAACGTGCTGCCCGCACCATCCCGCTCGAAGAACGTCTGCGTCGACGGACGGTAAACACCCGCGTAGCTCTTCCGGTGGCTGGGCGCCGGGTACGGGTCGGCGTGGTCCGCCCCGAGACCGGCCGCCGGGCCACAGCTGGGCCAGGCGCCCTGTCCCTGGCCGGCCAGGACCTTCTCGCCTATCAGGATCTGCTGCTGCTTGGTGGCCTGGTGCGGGTACGCGGCGTACTGGGTGCCGCCGTACGCCTTCCACGTGCTCAGGCTGAACTGCAGCCCGCCGTAGTAGCCGTTGCCGGTGTTGATGCTCCAGTTCCCGGTGGACTCGCACTGGGCGACCTTGTCCCAGGTGGCCACCGAGGCGGCCTGGGCGGGCTGGGCGGCGACGGCCGTGAGGCAGGCCGCGGCAAGGGCGAGCGAGCCGGCGGCGCGGATGGCGGTCGACAGGGTGTGACGCATGGGGTGTGACTCCTTGGGCGGTACGGGCGGGCGCGGCTGCGACGTGCGGGGATGGCGGCGAGGCTGCGACCTCGGGTGCGGGGTGCCAGGTGGGCGCCGACTACGCGGCGGCGCCCACCCGTTGACCTCTCGCACCCAGGCCGGTCGACCTACCAGGCGCCGGTGATCGGGATGTCGCCCGGGTTGCCGTAGACGAAGCTCGAAGCGACTGACCCGTTGTCGTTCGACAGGGAGAACTTCTGCGTGGCCGGCTCGTAGACACCGATGGAGTCCACGCCGTCGCCGTTCCAGTCACCGATCAGCGGGGTCCAGTTCGGGTTGCCGAACATCGCGTTGCCGAGCGTGTTGCCCGCCAGGTCACTCTGGTAGAAGGTCGCGTTGCCGGGGCGGTAGACCGCCACCGAGTCCTTGCCGTCCCCGTCCCAGTCACCCGCCAGCGGAACATCGCCCGGGTTGCCGTAGACGAAGGTCGCAGCCACCGTCGCGTTGTCGTTCGACACCGAGAACCGCTGCGTCGCCGGCTCGTACACACCGACCGTGTCCTTGCCGTCCCCGTTCCAGTCACCGATCACCGGGATCCAGTGCGGGTTGCCGAACCGGACCGAGATCGCCGCCGTGCCGTTGTCGTTCGACAGGTGGAAGTCACCCGTCTCCGGGTCGTACACACCCACCGAGTCCACACCGTCACCGTTGAAGTCACCGATCAGCGGAGTCCATCCCGGGTTCCCGAACATCGCCGAACCCAACGTGTTGCCCGCACCATCCCGCTCGAAGAACGTCTGCGTCGACGGACGGTAAACACCCGCGTTGGTCGGACGCGTGTCGTCGACGATGTTGTCGTAGCGCAGGCCCTTGTAGAGGCTGGTCGGCCAGCCCGCGACCGAGCTGCTGTTGATGTTCGCCGTGTACTTGTTGGTCAGGACGCTGCTGTTCTGCTCGGCGTAGTACGTGAAGGTGCCCGCCGACTTGTCCTTCCAGCCGCCGAAGAGGATGACGTGGGCCTCGGTGTAGTTCAGGGCGTCACCCGGAAGCAGCGAGGACTTGCTGACCTCGGACGAGATGCTGGGCAGGGTCCAGGTGTTGTACGACTGGGTGGCGTGCCAGGCCATGGACACGTAACCCGAGCAGTCCTCCCGGTAGTTGGTCCCGGATCCGTCGGTGTGGTAGCCGGACTGGTTGTACGGGACGCCCTGGTCCACCCAGTACTGGGCTCTGGCCATCACCTCGCTGCGGGTGATCTTTCCGCCCTTGGAAGAGGCGGCCTGGGCGGGAGCGGCGGCCACGGCCGTCAGCGCGGTCGCGGCGAGGCCGGCGGAGACCAGGGCGGAGGTGCAGCGCAGAACGGTGGAGCGGGCGATGCGGGACATGGGTGTCTCCTGGCAGGTGCGTCGGCAAGTAAGTGGTGGGGTGCGGTGATGCGGTGGTGGTGCTGAGTCGGTGGGCGGACGTCAGCCGGCGAGCATGGCCAGCACGGAGGCGTCCGAGCGGGGGTCGTAGGACGACGGCGCGGCGGAGTCCCACTCGTCGAAGGTGAGAAGCGTCAGTACGGCGCCGCGCTGGACTACGTAGATGTGGTTGGTCTGGGCGCCGGGCGCCGAGATGCCTTGGACACCGTTCCAACGGCGGGACCATCCACGGCCGTTGTCGATGGTGGCCGTCTGCTGGACCGCCGCGTCGGGGGACAGCTTGTACTGCTTCTGGAGTGCCTGGCTGGTCTGGGCGCAGGAGTTCATGCCGTCGAGGACCCTCTGGTACGCGGTCTTCGCCGCCGCCTCGTCCTTGAACGACAGGGAGTTCTGGATGGCCGGGGTCTTGTGCGAGCTGATGAAGCCCTGCTGCCGCCAGTTGGTGGCGCCCGGCACCGATACGCACTCGTTGAGCTGGAAGTCCTGGGCCAGTGGCTGGGTGATGGCCGGCGCCAGCTCCTTCCACTTCTGCTGGGCGTTGTCCGGGAGCTGGGCGGGCTCCACCCGCTCGGCCTCCAGGGCCGCGACGACGACACCGCCGCCGCCCTTGGCCGCCTTCGAGCCCTTGTCCTTGCTCCTGTCCGGACTCTTGTCCGGGCTCTTGGCCGGGCCCTTTCCAGCCGTGGCGGACGGACTGGCGGCTGCGCCGGTGACGGGCTGCTCCGACGGCGTCTGTCCTGCGGGGGTGGCGGCAGGTGCGGCTTCGGCGCTGGCCGCGCCGCCCGCCGTCGGGCTCGGCGGGGCGTCCGAGGCCTCGGCGTGCTGGACCAACCCGTAGACGGTGGCTGCGGCGAGGACGCCCGCACTGGCGAGCACGGCGGTACGGACGCGACGGGGCGCGGCGGTGCGGGACATGGCGGGTCTCCTAGAAAGGGGCAGGCCGAAGGGGCCTCGATGTAGGGAAGTCGGGGCGCTGAGCAGAGAAGGCGTCAGCAGTACGTCACGGTGGCGCGGTAGCCGTGCGAGACGAGAGGCGAGTGGGCCCGGGCGAGGATGGCGTCCGCCTGGTCGAGGGCTGCGCCCTCGGATGCGGCACGCAGGAAGAGGTAGATGTCCATGCCCGCGTCGGTCGCCTTGGCCCGCAGGTGCTCCAGCCTGTCGGACGGTGCGGTGTGCGCCCAGATCAGATCGGAGACGAGGGCGAGCGCACTGTCCTGCGTGGGACCTTGGGGAGTCCCGGCGAGCGAGGCACGGATGACGCGCATCGGGCTTAGTCCCAGTTGATGCTGTTGGTGCCGGCCGTCGGGGCGGTGTCCCAGTTGATGCTGCCCGGACCGGCGGCGCTGATCTTGGTACTCCCGTTGGTGACGGCAGAGGCGGTCGTGGCGGCTCCGGCGCAGAGCAGGGCGGAGAGGGTGGCGGCAGCGGCGATGCGGGCGGTGCGGGACATGGGATCCCCCTGGATCGAAGGTCGTAAAGCGGATTCGGTGACTGCTGCTGCGCGCTGCTCCGGACCGCCCTTGCGGCTCTGGCCTTGAGTCGGGGACTTCGCCCCCGCCGTTCCGGTGATCACTATGTTGCTGCCCGCCTGACCTGCGGAAAAGGGGTTTCGGGTGGCACCAAGACGCCTGTCCCCTTGGTGCCACCTGTGGATTACGATCACGGAACCGGCCGCCCGCGTGAGCGGCTGACGATCAGTTGGGGGACTGAGAATGCTGCAATCTTTGGGTTTGGGACCGAACGTCGAGGCCGTGTATCGGGGGATGTTGGCCGACCCGTCGGGGGGCGTGGCGGAGCTGTCCGCGAGCCTCGGACTCACCGAGACACAGGTACGGGACGGTCTGGACCAGCTCGTGGATCTCGACCTGCTGAGACCGTCACGGGACAGTCCGGGTGCACTGCGCGCGGTGAGTCCCGATCTGGGCCTGGAGCTGCTGCTGCGCCGACAGGAAGAGGAACTCGCCCGTCGCCAGGAGGAGTTGTCCCGCAGCAAGGCGGCCGCCGCGCGGGTCGTCTCCGAATTCGCGGGCCTCCACCCGAACACCGAGGTCGACGGAGCGGAACGACTCGTGGGCATGGACGCCATCCAGAGCCGACTGGAGAAACTCGCCCACGAGTTGACGCACGAGTGCGCGGCGATCCTGCCCGGCGGCGCCCTGTCCGAGGCGAGCCTGGACGCCTCGCGACCGCTCGACCGGCGCGCCCTGGGCCGCGGCATCGACATCCGCTCGGTGTACCAGGACAGCGCCCGCAATGATCCAACGACGCTGGCCTACGCCCGGTGGCTCACGGAGGAGGGCGGCCAGGTACGCACCAGTCCGCTGCTGCCGCCCCGCCTGCTGATCTTCGACCGCAGGGTGGCGGTCGTCCCGATCGATCCCGCCAACTCCCGCCTGGGCGCCCTGTGCACCCGGGCGCCCGGCATCGTGGCGTCACTCCAGACCTTGTTCGACCAGACCTGGGACTCCGCCGTCCCCCTCGGCGCCGATCGCCCGCGCCCCACCGACTCGAAGCCCACCACGGGCGAACTCGAACTCCTCAAGCTCCTGGCCTCGGGGCTCACGGACGAAGCGGCCGGCAAGCGCCTCGGGGTGTCCCTGCGGACCGTCCGCCGCCAGATGTCCGCACTGATGGAACGCCTCCACGCCAGCAGCCGCTTCGAGGCCGGCCTGAAGGCGGCCCGGCAGGGCTGGCTCTGAGCCGCTAAGCCACCGCCCCCGCCAACGCGATCCCCCGCCTGGCCGGCGCCCTCCCCGACACCACGCTCGCCTGCACGGCGGTCGGCGGGGTCCTCTCCGTCACCGGCTGCGTGCTTCTGGGCATCGCCACACACAGGCGTCCGGGCGGCGCTGCCCGTGCCACAACGTGCCAGAAGGGGCGGTAAACGGCGGTCAACAGCGGCTTCGCGAAGTCGGCCCACACGAAGTCTTCGATGGCCGTTCTCGCAGGTCAGGCACAGGGCACATGGCCAAGTGCCGAGTGATTCCCAAGCTTATAGCGCGGGTTCGATTCCCGTCATCCGCTCTTGAGAGAAGGCCCAGGTCAGCGACCTGGGCCTTCTTAATTGTTCAGACCTCTCAGGGCATGCCTGCCCTCTGTTTGCGCCAACTCCGCGAGACGCTCGGCGAGTTCCGCGGCACCTCTCCTTCGGCACCGGTCGGGACCGCCCCGTCAGGGGTTCGCACCGCGGGGCACGACCATGTCGGTCAGCCGGGCGGCACCAGGTTCAAGGGACGACCAGGGCCCCGGCACGCGCAGCACGGCGATCGCGGATGTCGGGAACTTCGTACGGGTCTGCTCCAGCGCGTAGCCGTCCGTCTCACTGGCAAGCAGCAGGACCAGCTCCTGCACGCCGGGGTTGTGCCCGATCAGCATCAGCGTCCGCACTTGCGCGGGGATCTCTCGTACGACGTCGAGCAACTCCCCGGCGCTCGCCCGGTAGATGCGTTCCTCGTGGATCACCGCAGTGCCGGCGTCGAACTCGGCCGCGACGAGGTCCCACGTCTGGCGGGTTCGACGGGCAGGGGAACACACGACGAGGTCGGGAACACAGTCGGCTTCGCGCAGCCAGCGGCCGGCCGCCGGGGCGTCACGGCAGCCGCGCGGGGCGAGTGGCCGCTCGGAGTCGGCCACGTCCGGCGGCCAGGCCGACTTGGCGTGCCGCAGGACGACCAGCCGCCGCAAGGTGCCCGAAGTCATGGCGTCGCCGGGTGCTGGTGGCCGACCTGGCGCGCGAGGTCCAGCCCGAGTACGCGGTCGAGAAAGGCGAACGTCTCGAACTTGGCACCGGCCGGCACATCGGCGCGCTTCGCCACGCTGACCAGCATGTCCAGGACAGCTGGGACGCCGAGATCATCGGCGAGCGCGGCATGGGCCTGTCGCAGCACGTCGGCGGGGATCGGCCTGGACGGCTCCTGTGCCCAGTCGGCCACCTGCTGCCGCCAGTGCCTCAGCATCCGCCGAGCCTCGTCGAGCGCGGCGCTGGTGACCGTGACCGGCGTGCTGTGGGCGTGGCCGAGCAACAGCATCCTCACAGCCAGCGGGTCGGTCCCCTCCGGGGCGAATGCGTCCGGGAGATCCGAGGCGAGGAGGTGGCCACGGCCTGGGACGCCCCCGTCCGGGGGTGCCGGGCTGACCTGGCCCACGTCGATCCGGACCCCGCCGACGGCGTCCTGCACGGAGGTGCCGTACGCGAGCACGTGCACGTCGGCAGCGGCGCACATCGTCTCGGTCAGATGGTGAACGCCGACGGTGGCGGGCGGGTGGATGCCGAGAACCGACATGGCCCGTTCGAGCGTCTGGGCCGGCTCAGGCGGCAGGTCCGGCGTAGCGAGGACCGTGACGGACTGCAGCCCATGCAGCTCCGCGGTGCGCGCCAGTACGTCGCCGACCAGGGGCGCCCGCAGGTGCACCGCGCCGATCCCGGTGTCGATGACCGGCAGGTGGACGCAGATGCGCAGCAGGTGGCGGTGTGCGGAGGGGATCTCCACGAGGCGGCCGGTGCGAGTGTCGGCGATACGCAGCATGATGCGGAGGCTAGTCGTGGAAACCTCCGGTACGGGGGAGGACCTGACCAGGACGCCAACGTTGTGGAATAACGCGCGTCGCACGGTCGTAGGGCGCGGGCCCCATCCGCGCCCTTGGGCGGAAGCGTCGCTCGGGCGCGCTGCTGCCAGGATTCTCACGGCGATAGGTGGCCTGTACCGCCGCGAAACATCACTGGTGCCGGAGAAGCGCCAGGGGCATACCATGATGAATGGGTCGGTGCACTCTCACGTGCAGCGCCCGGAAGGGCGGCCCCGGCGTGTGAATGTGCCGGGGCCGTTGTGGCACCCTCGTCGCGCCGCAGGGAGCAGGGCATGATCCATGGGGAGAAGATCGCCAAGCGGCCGTCACTGGGTGCGGGCAACGACCCAGGTCGGCGGTACGACCAGGACCACGGCGAGGAGCCGTGGCCTCATCCGGGGGAGCGCCTGGGTCTCGAACCACCCGCCGGACGGGAGCGTGTGGCGGCGAGCCGTACCGGGCGTCGGTTCGCCGAGTTCGGCCGGGTCGATGCCTAGGTCGGCAAGTTCGACGATCTGGTCGGCGACGGCCTTCACCTCGTCGCGGACGGTCTTCGGGTAGCTGACCTCGTCCTCGGCATGGAAGGCGTACTCCCACGCCCATCGTTCGTCGATCACTTGGCGGCCTCGCCGGCGGTACGGATACCTGCCTCGGCGGCGGCGGCGTTGCGGATGCGGCTGATCTCGGCGGCGATGCCTCTGGCCTCGCTGAGGTCGGTGACTTC
Organism: Streptomyces sp. NPDC056224; assembly: GCF_042267665.1. Lineage (NCBI taxonomy): Bacteria > Bacillati > Actinomycetota > Actinomycetes > Kitasatosporales > Streptomycetaceae > Streptomyces > Streptomyces sp. NPDC056224. Next base: position 15,798 of record NZ_JBHJTK010000011.1, on the reverse strand, counting down.
GCCGGCGCCGGCCTCGAGCGCGCGGAGCCGGGCGGCGACCTCAGGGTGCCGGGCGATGGCCACCTCGACGGCCCATGCCTCGGTGAAGGTGCGGAGAGGAACGGCGGATACCTCGGCGCGCGAGCGGTGCTGGCCGCGCGGTCGCGGTCGAAGGCGGCAACCAGGTGCGGGGCGACCTGAGTGAGGGCGGCGCGAATCGCCTCGGGCTGGATGGGCGGCTGCGAGATTGCAGACGGCTGGGGCGCGGTACTCATGCGGCTTCGGCCCTCTCCTCCTGGTCCAGTTCACCCGCCCGGTAGGCGTTGGCGAGGGTGGTGACGTGCTGGCGGGACCAGCCGACGCGGCGGCCCACCGCGGCCTTCTGCCCGTAGAGGTCAGCGGAGCCGATGCGGCCCACCGCGCGATTCAGGTGCGCCTGCGCCCGGGCAAGGGCCTGCTCCGCCCGGCGGACGGCCTTGAGGGCGTCATCCAGATCGGTCTTCTCGTCGTCGGTCAGAGGGTCACTCGTGGCTCGCACAGTCCGAGCATAAACCGTCACCCGTCATTGACGCTATGGACTCCTCTCTCCGCGCTCAAGCCGGAGGAGCACTGCGCCATCCGTGAGGCACGCGGGCACCGGATACCAGGGGTCCCTCACTCCAGACAGGATCCGAGTGGGACCGGCGGCCGTGCCACAACGTGCCAGTAGGGGCGGTAAACAGCGGTCTGTAGAGGATCAGACGCGACAGCCCGACCATTGACCTTCACAGCTGTTTCCGCAGGTCAGCAGCCACGCCCACCCCGAGTGCCGGGTGATTCCCGACCTTATAGCGCGGGTTCGATTCTCGTCATCCGCTCTTGAGAGAAGGCCCAGGTCAGCGACCTGGGCCTTCGCCATTGTCTAGACCTCTTGCCTCTTGCCGAGCCCTCCGCGTGCGCTCACGCCCGTAGACGTAGGTACCTCCGGAGGCGGGGTAGCGGGGCGACAGGCGGGCAGAGGACATCACGTTGCAGGCTTCGGGCGCCGCGGTGGCCTGGTCCCGGCCGTGGTTCCCTACGATCGTTCGGCGTTGAGCATCTGCCGCATCTGGGCGATCTCGGCGGTCTGGGAGGTGATGATGTCGTCGGCCAGGGCCTTGGCCGGGCCGTAGGCGCCCTGTTGCTTCTCCGTCTTGGCCATGTCGATCGCGCCTTCGTGGTGCTCGATCATCATGGTCAGGAACATGGTGTCGAAGGCGTTGCCCCGGGTGTTGCCGAGGCGGTTCATGTCCTGGTCGTCCATCATCCCGGGCATGCCGGAGTCGTCATCGCCGTGGCCCATGCCGTCCATGCTGTGGCCGGTGGGGACCTTCTCGCCCCACGCCTTGAGCCAGCCGGACATGGTCTCGATCTCCGGGGCCTGCGCCTTCTTGATCTTTTCTGCGAGTGCCTTGACGTCGGCGGAGGCGCCGTGGGCGGCGACCATGTCGGACATCAGGATGGCCTGACGGTGGTGGGGGATCATGCCCTGCGCGAAGGTGACGTCCGCCTGGTTGTGCCGGTCTGCCTCCGGCGACGCCGGGGCGGTCGTGGTGGCGGGAACGGTACCCGCCGTGTTCGTGCTGTCGTCGCTGCCGCACGCGGCCAGGACCAGGCCGGCGGCGACCGCGGTGGCCGCCAGGGCCGCGCGGCGCGGCAGGGATCGGTTCGTGTTCATTTCGCTGAGCTCCAGTGATCGATACGGGAGAAGGGGGCTGGTCCGTCCGTGGCCGGCACCTTCGGGCGCGTGCCACAGGAGGAGCCCCTATATCCGCAGGATCTGGAGGTCGGCGAGCAAGGGCGGTGCCCGCCCTCCGGCGGGCTCGTAAGCCAGCGCGAGCGACAGCGCAGCCGGAGCGTGAGTACTGGCGCTCGGCACGCCGGTGAGGGGCGCGGTATCCGGCGCGGAGATGCCGGGGGATCCGGGCAGGGCCGCAGATGCGCACATCTGGTCCGCGTGCCCGGCGTCCCGGACCGGGCCCTGGTCCTCGTCGTCGGGGCACTGATGACGAGGGTCGGCCTGCGCTGCCGCCGCGTGGCGGGACAGGTGCTGCTCGGTGGCGCCCGTCGATGACAGCGCAGCGGCAGTGCCGAGGCCGTGCATACCGAGCAGCCCGATGACGAGTCCGAGAACGAGCAGCAGTACGAGCCGCGGCACCGGCCGGGGCTGCGGCTGCGGCTGCGGCTGCGGCTGCTTGCGGGGCTCGTGGCCGGTCACATTTCCCACCGTATGACGCACCCGTACCCGACGCAGCGCGGCCCGGGGCCGCATCCCCAACACCTGCATCCGTCTGGCCGACGACACGAGTCTGCCTCTCGCCATGCACCCGTACGCGTCCGCACGCTGGAGGGCAGCCACCTGAAGTGGCTCGTCGACCCGGCGCCGGCGGCCCGCAGCCCCGCAGCCCCGCAGCCCGGGCGAACTCGCCACGCCCGGACCCGTCCGCTCCGGCGTGATCGGACTGGTGTGAGCCGATCGGGGTGGTGGGACGAGGAACGACGCGCCCGTGCGGGGCGCGCCCACGACCGCCCCAGCACTGAGATCGGACGCCGCTCTCGGGTGACGGCCATCGCCGAGGCCGTCACCCGGCCCCCGTGCCGGTCCACGGGTGGCCGGAGCCGGCCCGGGCAGCACGTCGGAAGCCCCTCGGCTCCACGCAGCCGAGTTATCGCTGATCCCTAGGTGCTCAGCTGATCCCAAGGTGCCCATAGGACGCCGAGGGGATGTCGTCGGCGTCAAGCAAGCGGGCGACGAACGGCCGGGACAGACCCAGAAGTTCAGCCGGTCAGATTCGCCACGGAGTCGGCGGCTGTCATCCCAGGGCGAGCCAGCGAATGCCGAGCTGTTCGATCTGCGTGGCCTCTTCTTCATCCAGCGGCTCCCGGCCGCTGGCTTTGCGCAGGAAACGGGGCTGACTCCACCCCAGCGTGTCAGCGGCCGCGACGTGCTCTGCACCGAGAAGCAACTCCGTCACGGCTTCACCGGCGACCGAAGTCAGCCAGGGTTCGCGCCCGAGCGCATCAGCCAGGTCAAGGCCGTGGACGGCGACTTCCACGACTCGGGTGAGGAGAAAGTCCGACAAGAGCATGGCATCACCATGACGCGTCCGCACGGTCCGACTGACCGGTTGGATCCGGCACAACCGCTCGACTCGCCGCCAGGTCGCGGCGAAATCCTCGGCGAAGGCGGCACCGTCAGCCGACCGCGCTGCACGGTCCTGAGCCAGTGCGATCCGCGTCCCGTTGGCCTGTGGTGAAAAGCGGTCGTCCGGGCGGTAGTACTCCGCCGCGGAGATCTCCGCCTTACCGGGTGCCGGCGCGTCCAGCATGGCCGGAAGCCAGTCGATCACCACGCATACATGCCCGAGCAGGTCGAGAACGTTCCAGGGAGTGCAGCGTGTCGTGAGGTTCCACTCGGCCTCGGAGAGTCCTGATACGGCATCGGTGAGAGCCTCAGATTCCCGACGAAACGCTTCGAGCACCCGGCCTTGATTCACGCTGCGTTGCCACCCATCCTCAGTCGGGCCCCTGTTGGCCGTGCGGATGCGCTCAACGAGTCAGTCGAACCCCGTGGCGGGCGACGGCTTCTCGCTTCTCGCTTCTCGCTTCTCAGATCATCGACACGCATTCCGAAGCGGCCCCGGTTGCACTCGCCCGGAAGAGACCGTCTGGACAGGACCGGCCCATCCGCATCCGATCGCTCTCACGGCCGTGCGATAGGTTGCCCGTCATGACCGAACTCGGATCTGACGCCTGGCCACCTGCCCTGCTACGGACCGAACGGCTCGTCCTGCGCGAGTCCGGGGCCCGGGACCGTTCGGCGTTCATCGAGCTGTTCGCCTCGCCGGAGGTGGGCACCTACATCGGTGGTGCCCGACCGCGTGACGAGCTCGAACGCGCGGTGCCCGAGGTGCCCGGTCGGCGTCCTCGCTGTTTCGTGGTCGAGCTCGACGGGGCGATGATCGGCATGGTCACGCTCGACCCGCGCGACGCGGAGCGTCGGGGTCACGTCCGTCCGGAGGGCGGGGAGGCCGAGCTCGGCTACCTGTTCCTACCGGAGGCATGGGGACGCGGGTACGCCGCCGAGGCGTGCGCGGCGGCACTCGACTGGTTCGCCGACGTGCTTCCCGGCGAGCCGGTGGTGCTCACGACCCAGAGCACCAACGACCGCGCGATGCGCCTCGCGGCGAAGCTGGGGTTCACCGAGGTGGAGCGGTTCGAGGAGTGGGGCGCCGAGCACTGGTTCGGCGTGTGTTCCCCGCCCACGCCGTCCGATCGAGGCTCGGCGTCATGACCGAGATCGTGTTGATGTCGGATCCGAAGGTCGCTGCCATACCTGTCGTCGAGTCCGGTGAGCGCCTTGTGGACGTCCGCCACGGCGACTGTCTGCTCGTCGACACGCGCAAGCAGGACCCGGCGGATGCCTACGCGTACCTGCGCGAAGGCGTGCTGGAACGGCTGGTCACGGCCCAGGCGATGCTTCCGGCGGGCTTGCGGCTGCTGTTCGTCGAGGGGTACCGGCCTCCTTCCCTGCAGCGGGAGTACTTCGAGGAGTACGCCGGTCAGCTGCGAACCGCCCACCCCGACTGGTCCGCCGAGCAGCTCCATTCGGCGGCGAGCCGGTACGTGTCACCCCCCGACATCGCTCCGCACAGCGCCGGCGCGGCCGTCGACCTCACCCTGGCCGACGCCGACGGGAACGAACTGGACCTCGGCACACGCGTGAACGCCGACCCGGAGGAAAGCGCGGGGGCCTGCTACACCCATGCCGCCGACATCAGCGAGGAGGCCCGCGCCAACCGCAAGCTGCTGGGTACGGCCCTCACGGCTGCGGGGCTCGTGAACTACCCCACGGAGTGGTGGCACTGGTCCTTCGGGGACCGCTACTGGGCCTTGCTCACAGGAGCGACCGCCGCTCTCTACGGTCCGAAGAAGAGCCCCTCGCCCAGTTGACCGACCAGCCCTTCCCATCCGGACCGACCAGTGAACTGACGGCGGCGCGTCCGCCCTGGTCCTTAGACGCGGGTTCGGTTCCCGTCATCCGCTCCATGACAAAGCTCCAGTTCAGCGACCTGGGGCTCGTTTGTTGTCTAGACCCCTCGGGGCTCGCGCTGCCCTTCACGTGCTCTGAGTGCCGTAACGGGGCGTCCGTTCAACCGGGGAGGAATGCGGTGCCGGGCGCGGACCGGCCGAGGGGTCGGTCCGCAGTCGCCGGTGCGGGGCCGGGGCGGCCGCCAGACGGGTCGCCGACCTGTCAGTGGTCCTTCCTGCGGCTGCCTCCGATGTGGAGCGGCCGCATCATCTCGTTGTCCTCGTGCTCGACGATGTGGCAGTGCCAGACGAAGCGGCCAGGGTGGTCGAACCGTGCCTTCACCCGGGTGATTTCTCCCGGATAGGCGATCACGGTGTCCTTGAAGCCGAGCTCCCAGCTCTCCGGCGGAATGGGCGCCCCGTTGAACGGCTGCCGGTTCACCACCTCGAACGCCACCTCGTGGATGTGGATCGGGTGGGCGTCCACGGTGAAGTTGTGCAGCTCCCATGTTTCGGTCGCGTTCAGCCTCGGGTTCTCCGTGACCGGGTCGGCCCAGCCGAGCAACACCGGATGGCCGGCGGAGTCGACCGTCCCGAGCAGGTTCTGGACCGGCGTTCCCGGTGGCACCAGGGAGTTGCTGGAGTTCGCCTCGTTGAGGGAGAGCCGACGCGTGACGCTCGCCGAGCCGAGTGGCCTGATCCCGGGCAGCCTGAGCCGGTCCGGCGGGACGCTGGTGTCCTTGCTCGCCAGCGGGCAGACGACGAATTTCATCACCTGGCCGGTGGTGGCCGGATCCGCCACGGGGAAGGCCACGCCCGGTTCGCCCCGGCCGAAGGGTTCGTCCGCGCCCTCGTTGATGAGGTACAGCTCGGTGCCGTCCGGGATCCCGGTGAAGTCGACGATGACGTCGGCCCGCTCCGCGTTGGCCAACAGCAACCGTTCCAACTGCACCGGTGCGGGCAGGAATCCGCCTTCGTTGCCGATCTGCCAGAACGGTACGGCCGACTGGGCCGGCCGGGCGGCCGGATCGCTCGCAATCTTCAGGATGAGGAACCGGGCATTGCATCCGTTGAGGAAGCGCAGCCTGTAGCGCCGCGGTTCGACTTCGAGCTTCGGCCATGTACGGCCGTTGACCACCATGGTGTTGGCGAAGAATTCCGGGTTCCAGAAGGGGGGTACATCGGTGGTGGGAACGTACGGACCCGCGAACCCGTCGAAGAATTCCCGGCTCGTGGGGTAGAACAGCGAACCGTCCGAGTTGAACGAGCGGTCCTGGATGGCCAGGGGGATCTCGTGGTACCGGGTGCCCGGCGGATCCCCGAAGGCGGGCGCCGGTCCGGGCAGAACCCCCTCGGGCAGGTCGGAGGGGCCGCCGCGCAGCAGATAGAACCCGGCGGGTCCGGCGTAGACGTTGAGCCTGGTCAGACCCAGGGTGTGGTCGTGGAACCAGAGGGTCGACGCCCGCTGGTCGTTGGCGTACTGGAAGCTCGCGGTACCCGGGTCCCACTTCAGGCCGTGCGCATCGGCGAACTTGTCCTGGAACTCGTCGTAGAACGAGCCCACGGCGGCGAATCCGGGCGGAATGTTGTTCGCGCATGGCAGGTACCACGCTTCGGTGTAGCCGTCGCTCTCCTCGGTGGAATGCCCACCGTGCAGGTGAGTGACGATCGGCACGGGTCCGGTATACGGACCCGGCGTCGATGTGAACGTCGGCCGGGAGTCGCGCCCGGCCTTTCCGCCCGGCGGGTTCGCCCAGTGCAGGGTGGGGTCGACCGTCAGCAAGTGCGGGAGGAAACGGCCCTGGCTGTCGACGAGATCGTTCACCCAGGTGACGCGGACGGGCCGGTCGGCCCTGGCCTCGACGGTGAACGACGGGTAATTGAACGTGCTGCTGTCCTCGAGCGAGCCGTATCCCCACACGGTGGTGGACGGCAGTGTGGACGGCAATACCTGCTGGCTGAATTGCCGGACGCCGATGACGTACGTGTCGACGCCGTGTCGCTGCGTGTGCCGGACCTGCGGCATCACCGGCGGGATCACCAGGTCGGTGACGTATTTCGGGATGGCCGTGGGGTCCAGGGTGGGCACCGGGAAGGTACGGGCGGCCCCGGCCCCCGGAGCCACTGCGGTCCCGTTCGGGAGTGCCACCGCCCCGGCAGGCCCCGGAAGGGCCAGGGCCACCCCACCGACGGCCCCGGCTACGAGCAGGTCTCTTCGTGCGATCATTTCTCTCGCCTTCTGCAGCCCGAGGGCGTCGACCACTGCTCACTGAATGTTACGGCGCATGTACAATATGTAATCAATTGCTGGCCGGTCGGTGTGTCGCCGGACCGTCGGGAGAGGTCTGCGCGGGGGCCGAATTCGTCGGGCGCCGACAGATCCACCACCAGCCGCCGGGACTCGACACCGGGCCGGTAGCGGTGCAGCAGGTTGCCCGGCGGCGACATGCCGCCTCTGGAGAATCCGAGCCGTTCGAGGGCCGCGCCTGGGGTACGGGGACGTGGGCCCGGGAGCCGTCCACGGCGGGCGGGATCTTCCGCAGACCCGCAGGCCCCGCAGGCCCCGCAGGCCCCGCAGACCCGGAGGCCCGGAGGCCGCCCGGAGGCCCGTAGGTAAAGTGCTCGACGAAGAAGCACCACCTGCGGAAGAAGAGCCATGCCCCGCAAGACGGCGGCTGCTCTGCGTCTGGACGCCCTCTGCCGTTCCCATCTCCGGGACTGTCGGCGCCGGCCCTCTGCGCTTTCACCGCACACGCGCCGCAAGGCCGCCCGCTTCGAGGCCGAGCGCGGCCTGCCCAGCCGACAGCTCGAAGGCGCCATCCGCCGTTGGCGGGCCTTCGCGCGTCGTCCCGGTAAGCCGCTCTACCTGCCCAGCCCTCACCTGCCCGGTCATGACATCTGGGATGACCGCCTCCTGATCGAGCGAGCCATCGGCGCTCTCGACCGGCGAGCTGCCCGGGAGGTCGCGTCACTCGTCAAGGACCCGGACAGCGCCTTCCTGACACGCACCTTGCCCAACCCGCGAGCACCGAGGAGTTGGCCCTGGTGGCGCCGCAGATGCCAGGAGCCGGGTGAGGTCATGCTCGTCCCCTCACAGCAACGTGACCGGCCGACCGGCTCCTAGGGTCACAAGGTGCTTCGAGGTGCGTCGGACCGGGGCCCGGTCGCCGCTCACCACAACAGGGCGCCGGCGTTGCCGCCGGACGGCGGGGTGCGCAGGGGAACTCGCGCGCCCTTCGCTAGCCACAAGTGCCCTCGTGGAGCGGCAGGTTGAGCCCCGGGGCGCCACTCGACGTCGAGTGGTTGCCGCCGGTCGCCGTCACGGTGGCGCCGACGTGCCGCGCCAGGGCCGGTACCCCGGTCACGCCGGTGGGTCCACCACTGCGCAGAGGGCTGTGGTGGCCACCCTGATCACCGGCGCCCTCGCCGTCGAACCGGATGTCCAGGTGACCTCCATGCGCTCCGGCAGAGACGGGCTGGCTCCTGACGGCAGGCGGGGGTGGGGATCGGCGCCCGTCCTCGGCACCGAAGGGACGGCCCGCAGTCCGGCGTCGCCCCATCGGCGCCGGGCGTCACCCGTGCGCCCGAGTTCGCAGGCGACATGATGCAGAGGGTCACCGTGCGTGTCAGCGTGATCCGAGAGGAATCCGTACCCCACGCACGAAGAGGAGTCGCCGTCATGGAGGGTAAGCAGGACAAGCGCCACGAGCCGGGCAAGAGCCGCGAGGCGCAGGCTCACCATCGCCCCGGGGACCCCGCGCACCCCCAGCCGGGCAAGCCGTCCCGCGAGCAGGGGCAGAAGCAGGGCGAGAAGCAGGGCCAGAAGGAGACCCCGCGCCGCCTCGAGGACGACCTGATGCGCGAAGAGGACCTGCACGACGAGAACCTCTGACCAGCGCATCACCCGCCCGCCCACCGGGAGCCCGGCCGGTCCACAGGCACCCCGGCCGGCCGGGTTCCGTCACGTCCCGCCCGACGCCGCGCCGTGAGGCCCGCCCGGTCCCGATGTCACGCGTGCGCGGCCATCACGCGCCGTCCGACAGCCCCTCCCGGGAGCGCGGGGTCTCAAGCCTCAGGACGGCCGTACACGGTCTGACCGCCCGGTGGATCGCATCGCGGGGAATGGGGCAGTCGGCCGTGCGGATCCGCCCGTCTACGGGGTTCGGCAGTGCCTCGTCCCAGGTCGGCACCGATACGGACGCCGGTGCCCGGTCGGCGGCGACACGCGCGAGCCCGCCGTCGTTTCACGACACCCCTGCAGCGCGCTCCACCGCCCGCCGGAAAATACCTGGTCAACCCCGTCAGAGCCCGCGGAACAGGCGTACAGTGAATGCACCGGGAGTACTTCGCACACCGGCTTTCACGCGGGTGTCGTTTCCGGCGATCGCCTAAAAACCGGGCTGCCGACGGGCAGCCCGGGGGCAGGTCCCCATCATGACCACCACCCTCCACCGGACCGCGCCCCGCGACCTCGCCGCAGAGTTCCCGGCCCGCTTGTCCCTCACCCCCAAGACCACTCTCGCAGGCCAGCTGGACGGGGCCTGGTGGCCCTACTCCCGCGACCTCCGGGCCGAGCTCCCACCGCTCGCCGCCGCCCTGGAGGAACCCTGGGGGCGCGTCACCCGCGTCACCGTGAATCCCACCCGCTGGCCCGTCGTACCGCACATGGTTGCCGTGGACGGGCGGACGCTGCACGTGGGCTGGTTCACCGAACAGGACCCCGACAAGCTGATCCTGCTCTCCTACACCGTCGGCCGCTGGGACCTCCTCGTCATCCCGCCCGAGACCGCACCAGCAGCCGCGGCCCGGCTGATGGCCGCCGCCTCGATTCCGGGCAGCATCCTCACCGCGGGCGTCCTCATGGCCAACGAAACCGCCATCGGGCGCGGCATTCACGACGCCCGCCGCCGGGAAGCCGCTTGGGAGAGCGAAGGCGGGGCCTGCATGTCCCCGTTCGGGAGCCCCATGGGACGAAACGCCCTCCCGCCGCCCGGAAACGGCTGGAGGTGAGTTCGTGGAGACCATCGTCCTCATCGCGGTGATCGTCCTCGCGATCGCCATCGCAATGCGCTGGATCCACCTGCTGAACGCGCAGCACGACGCGCGGATCGCGGCCCACCACTTCAGCGACCCCCTGCCGAGGCCCCCGGGCCTGCCGGACGACACCCGTCGTCGAGCCCACCGGGCGGACGCCGACGGGTGAGAACGGACCTTCCTCCGACCGGGGGCAGCGGTCGGGGCGCCACGGCGCCCCGACCTGCCGGCCTCTCGCCCACCCCGAAGGGAAGCACGCCCACGTGAAGTCCACAGAGACCCGGACACCGCCCTCACCCGGACACGCCGAGGTGCGGATCATCGCGCAAACGCCCGAAGCCGCCCGGGCGGTCGCCGAGGTGCTCCGCCATTGCTTCGCCGGAGCGGAACAGCGCAGCTATCCCGGCCTCCACGGGGACACCCGCCTCCACCTCACCGTGGACACGGCAACACCCGCCGGCCCCGCCCGCTCGTGGCTGGCCGCCAGCCTGGCCCCCCTCGGCACCGGCGCCCATGCCGACGAGGTCTGAGAAGCCCCGACGGTCCCCGGAGCCCACCCCTCACCCGAAAGGACGCGGTCATGGCCACACTGCGCGAACGCAAGACCTACCGCGATCAGGTGCTCCAGGTCCTGTACGAAGCCGTCGAGGGCAACCGCCTCCTCGGCATCACCGGAACACAGCTGCGGCGCGACCTCCGGATACCGGAACAGGACCTGGCCGCGGCCTGCACCTACCTGGCGGGCGAGGGCCTGATCACTGTCGACTGGGAACCGGGCAACACCCCCGCGATGGTCACCCTCACCCATGAGGGAATCCGGCGCATGGAGGCCGAGGAGGAAGGGACCTCCTAGTACTCCAGTACGACTTCGCGATCTTGCGAGGGGCCTGACTGGTGTGACGTCGGCCGTTAGTTGGCCATTCCGATGTGTACTTGGCCGGCATCCGGCCCCGGTCGGCCGTTGATGCGTGCCGCACCAGGGGCTTGGCCATACGCACCGGGCCCTCGTCCGCACCCGCGGACTCCGAGCCCCGGTGACGACCCCTTTCACCTCGTCGAGACTCGGACGGCGGTGGAGAGCGCTACGTGCCGCCATGCGTCGAGTTCACGTCGTACGAGCTCCAGTTTCGCCTCGACGCGTGCCACCGCGTCCTCGCCCAACTGCAGGCGCAGCGGGGGCTCGGCGGTCTCGGTGACGTCGACGATGGCCTTGGCCGCCTTCACCCGTCGTTGCGGGCCAGCGCCTCGCGAACCGGTCCCGCGCCGGCGACGTAGTCGGCGATGGCGGCCGGTTCGACCTGCCTGCTGGAGCCGCTGAGGAAGTCGGTGCGCAACCCGCCCGGCTCCACGATCGTGACGCGGACGCCGAGCGGTGCCAGTTCGCCGTGAAGTGCCTCGGCGATGCCTTCGGCCGCACCCCCATCCGTGCCGACACCGTCACCGGCCGCCTGCCCGAGACGGCGTGGCACCGGGCATGGAGCAGGAGCCGGAGCGAAGGGCCCGCAGCCGCGGTGGGGGACGCCGGCGCCCCCACTGTGACGGCACGACGGTTTCGCACGGACGTACAGCCGACTCCTGACGTCACGTCACTCGCATAGACCATTTTTTCCGATTTACGGTCTATTTCTGTGAAATATGAGTGACTACTCCCGTGTGACGGCGTATCACTAGCTCGGGGAGGGGATCGCTCTCGGTCCCCTCTCAGGGGGACTTGTACGTCGGCGCACGTAGAGGGTTTGCGGCCCCGAGCCGCCATCGTCGCGGGCTCTTGGGATCTCCGTTCGGGAGGACTGAGGCCCGAAGCAACAAGAAAGGTCCTGCTATGGCATCGGATGTCATCCGGTCGGATCCACCCGACAGAAGGCATAGACGCAGTCTGTTCAAACGGGGAGCCCTCGCCCTGATCCCCGCAGCGGTCCTGGCGGCAACCCTGGTCCCGAACCTCGCCCACGCCCTGGAAGCACCCGTGGGACTGGGCACCGCCACCAACTACGCGGTCCTGGCCGGTTCAACGATCACCAACACGAACAACACCGTCATCAACGGAGACCTGGGACTCCATCCGGGCACATCGGTGACCGGCTTTCCGCCCGGCATCGTCAACGGAACGCAGCACATCACCGACGCCGCCGCCGCTCAGGCGAAGTCCGACCTCGTCATCGCCTACAACGACGCGGCAAGCCGGGGACCCGGCACCGCAACTCCGCCCGACATCGGCGGACTAACGCTGGCGCCCGGCGTCTACACGGCCTCGTCGACACTGAACCTCACCGGAACGGTGACTCTCGACGGCCAGAACAACCCCGACGCCGTCTTCATCTTCCAGATCCCCGAGACCCTGATCACGGCGCCGGGGAGCGTCGTGGCCTTCATCAACGGAGCAAATGCCTGCAACGTGTTCTGGCAGGTGGGCAGCTCCGCCACCATCGACACGACCTCCCAGTTCAAGGGCAACATCCTGGCCCTGGCGTCCATCACGCTGAACAACAGCGCGGTGCTCGAGGGCCGCGCCCTGGCGCGCAACGGCGCGGTGACGATGGACAACAACACCATTACGAGGGCGGCCTGTGCCGTTGGCCCGCCTGGACCTCCCGGACCGACGGGCTCTCCCGGCCCCACCGGCCCCACCGGCCCCCCCGGCCCGACGGGTGCCCCCGGCCCCGACGGTAGCCCCGGCCCCACCGGCAGCCCCGGCGCCCCCGGCCCGACCGGTGCCCCCGGCCCCGACGGTAGCCCCGGCGCCCCCGGCCCGACGGGTGCCCCCGGCCCCGACGGTAGCCCCGGCGCCCCCGGCCCGACGGGTGCCCCCGGCCCCGACGGTAGCCCCGGCGCCCCCGGCCCGACCGGCGCTCCCGGCCCCAGCGGCAGCCCCGGCGCCCCCGGCCCGACGGGTGCCCCCGGCCCCGACGGTAGCCCCGGCGCCCCCGGCCCCACCGGTTCCGCCGGACCCGTAGGACCCGTAGGACCCGCCGGACCCGCCGGACCCGCCGGACCTGCCGGACCCGCCGGACCTGCCGGACCCGCAGGGCCCGCCGGACCCGCAGGGCCCAAGGGGCCTCCCGGCGACAAGGGCGAACAGGGTGACTCGGGCGATCACGACCACGACCACGGTCACGGTCACGACGACGAGGGCGACGAGGGCGACGAGGGCGACGAGGGCGACGAGGGCGAGCACGGTCGAGACGACGACCACGGCAAGCCCGGCCACGGTCACCACGACCACGACCACGGCAGGCCCGGTCACGGTCACGACGGCCCCGACCAGGGCAAGCCCCCGTGGGCCGACTTCCTGCCGGGCGGCCTCGACGACGCTCTGGGCCACATCGGTCCTGGCCACACGGCCAAGAGCGTCAACTTCGCCCCCGTGAGCGCCGCCACCGGCCGCCAGGCGAAGGCGGCGTCGCCAGACCTCGCCACGACCGGCTCAAGCAGCGAGGCCGGCATCATGGCCGCCGCTGCAGCCGCGCTGGCATTCGTCGGAGGCTCGGCCCTCTTCGCCATGAAGCGGACGCGCCGAGGTACGGCAACCCGACAGGACTAGCCCGTCGCAGGCGGGACTGCCGCTCGAGCAACCACACAGGCCGTCCGGTCCGCCGTTCGATGCCTGAGCCCCTGGACACATCGTCCGGGGGCTCAGTGGCGCTCACCAGTGGTCACATACGCACTCGCCGGCGGGCCCGGCTCGCACCGGGGCAGTCGGCTCGGCACCCGGACGGGCTCGTATCGCACGGCGCTCACGGGCCCGGCAGGGACAGTGCGCGGGCATCCGGCCACGGTTCCGGCGCCGTACGCCTTGATGGCTCCCCCGATGAGACTCCGGGTATCGTCCGGCTCCAGCGCCCGGGCCTGCAAGTGCGCGTACGTGTCGTGGTGCGCACCCGGGTGTCTCGGGGCAGTTCTCGCTGCTGCGGGTCAGATGGTCCAGCTGCTCGCGCATGGCCTCGCGGCTGCCCACGACGCGCCAAAGCGCCGATTCGTCCAGCACGACCCATAAGCGCAGCGGGTTCCTCTGGGCGCGCAGCCGGTCCTGGCGCCGCATCCGCACCTCGAGGCGCGTGGCGGCCTGTTCGGCAGTGGCGTGAGGGATCGTTCCTGCGATGACCGCCCGGGCATAGGCGGGGGTCTGCAGCAGACCGGGAATCACCAGGGGCTCTTAGCACCGGATCGCTGCCGCCTCGGCCTCCAGACCGATGTAGGCGCCGTACGGGATGTCGGCGTAGGCGTTCCACCAGCCCTGCTGACCCGATTCCCTGCCCCGCGTCATGCACGATGATTCGCGCCGGACACAGGGGCGGCCTGAACTCCCTGATTACACATCCCCGGCTGACCACATTTTCCGGTTTCAATGAATACGCGCTTAAGACATCGATCGCGGCCGTCGACGAGTGCGGCTGGAACGAGTCGGCTCGCCCACCCGACACGGATGGTCGTGCCGTTCGCGCGCGGGGCTGTCGCGGCCTCCTTGCCGGGGGACCCACGCGACCACCGCGGAGTCCTGGCGCGCTGCCGACCAGTTCGGCCGGGCGCTCCTCACCCGGCCCGCAGGCTGACGTTCCGGCGAGCCGCACGCGTCGCGGGTGGTGGACAGCCTCGCTTCCGAAACGCTGCACTCGGGGTGAATCAATATCTGTGCCCGCGGTCTGAGAGTTTAATGGACCCCGCATAGAGAGTTTTCGCCGCAACGCACAGGGTGGAAATTTTCAACGCACACGAGCCACTGCACCGTGCTACTGTCGATCCCGGTTGCAGTTTTGGTACCCAAAAACTTCAGGCGCCTCCGGTCGGTTTTCCACCACCACATGGGAGCGCTTAATATTTCCGGGTCATTTTCCGGGCGGGGCATCATCGCGGCGACACGGTGTCCGTACAGTACGGATGCCGGTGTACTGCCCCAAAGGAGATATGACATGGCTGCTGGCACCGTGAAGTGGTTCAACGCGGCGAAGGGTTTCGGCTTCATCGAGCAGGAGGATGGCGGCGCTGACGTGTTCGCCCACTTCTCGAACATCGCCGCCCAGGGCTTCCGTGAGCTCCAGGAAGGCCAGAAGGTCACCTTCGACATCGCGCAGGGCCAGAAGGGCCCGACGGCCGAGAACATCCTTCCCGCCTGACGCTGACGCACAGTCCGTAGCTGGGGCCCGCATCCCTCGGGGTGCGGGCCCCAGCTGCACGCGTTTCCCGCAGTGATTTCACCTTCGGGAACAAGATCTTCAGAGGTGCCGCCTCCTCGGAGCCGGAACCGTCGATGTGCCGGATTCACTCCGTGCGACATCACCCATTTCAGCGCTTGCGCCGACACGATTTCTCGTTCGCCAAGGCCGCTTGCGCAATTCATTCGGCCCGTTCTTGTGATTCCCCGCACTGTTCTTCTGTTGCGGGAATTCCTTGATGCGCGCCGTATCAAGGAAGGTTCTGAATGAACCCCACACGTACGAACAACCGCTCCTCGCGTACCCGCAGCCGCACCGGCGGCCCCGCTTTCGGCTCCGGATCCGGTGCGGGCCGAGCCAGCCGCTTCGGTTCATCCACCCCGAGCCGTTCGGGAGCCCCGAGCCGTTCGGCAGCTCCGAGCCGTTCGGGCGGCTACGGCCGGCGCCCCGCCGCGCTGCAGGGTGAGTTCGCCCTGCCGAAGACGATCACTCCCGGGCTGCCCGCCGTCGATGCCTTCGCGGATCTCGACATGCCTGCGGAACTGCTGGCCGCGCTCGGCTCCGAGGGCGTGAGCGTGCCCTTCCC